>NZ_CP015961.1:2705919-3006576 GCF_001659785.1 Dietzia timorensis | reverse complement strand
GCGCGGCGCCCGCGAGCACGGCGACGAGGCCGAGCACCTGCGGCTTCGCCGCCGGGTGCATGCGCGTGAGCGAGTCCTTGAACCGGACGAGCCCGACGCCGGCGGCGAGGGTGAGGATGCAGCCGAAGAGGATCAGCAGCACGCCGATGACCGAGAAAATGTCACTGACCATTCTTTTCCCCCTCTGACTTCTTCGTCGCGCTCGGCATGGAGTGGGCGGCGGCCTGCCCCGCGGCCGAGCCGGTCTCGACGGCGCTGTGACCGACGGGCACGACGTTGCTGTCCGGAACCCGGAAACGCGCGACGGATACCGAGCCGAGGAAGCCGATGAGCGCGAGTACGAGCACCACCGGGATCGGCGTGGTGTCGAGGGTCCACGCGATGTACAGAGCGACGCCGCACTGCGCGGTCGCCGAGATCGTGTCGAGACTCATCACCCTGTCGATACTGTTCGGGCCGATCGCCATGCGGAACATGGTGAGCAACAGCGACACACTGAGCACGCCGGCGCAAATGTAGAGCACTACCAGTTCGAACGTTTCCATGGTCGCTACCGCACCTCCGAGTTGGTTTCGAATTCGGCACCGTCCACGAGCCACTCGTCCTTGATCGCCGGGGCCACGGGAGTCGTCCGCCGGGCCTGTTCGAGGTGCTGTAGGTTCTCGCGCGGCTCGAAGGCGCGTACGTACCGCCACTCGATCGCGGCAATCGACTTGTAGAACTTCTCGACGTCTTTCTGCGAACCGGCCTCGAAGACGTGCATGATGACCTGCCGGTTTCGCTCGTCGATGCGCACGACGATGCCGCCGGGGATGATGTTGAGCGTATTGACCGCGAGCGAGAGAACGAAGTCCGATTCGAGGCGCATCGGCGCGACGAGAAGCGCGGCGGTGGGCTTGCGCCATGGGCTCAGCGACACCCACGCCACCTCGACCGAGGAGATCGTCACCTGGCCGAGCACGTAGAGCACCAGCCGGATGGCGTCGAACAGGTGAAGCGTGCCGATCACCTTGCGCCGGGGAAGCGGGAACACGACCATCACGATAAGTGCGATACCGAACCCGGCGACCCATGTGCCGAGGCTCGTCGGGTCGCCCCACAGCAGTACCCACGCGAACGCCAGCCAGCAGCCTGTCGCCACGCGTAGTCCGAGTCCTTTGAAGTCGCGCATTACCGGCCTGCCTCGGCCCTGTCGGCGGGACGTTCGGCGTCGACGGCATTGCTGCCGCGCGTGGTGTCGCGCCCGGCCTCGGAGGCATCGGGGCCGACGGCGTCGACGTAGTCGGTGCTGCGAAGGCTCTGCGCCGCGCGGTCGGTGACGTCGAGCAGCGGTCCGGCGGCGAACGTCATCACCAGCGAGACGCCGATGAGCCCGATGGTCGGCGCGACCATCGTGAACGGCATGCGGCCGGGCGATTCGCGCTCTTCCTGCTCGACACGGTCCTTCGCCGGAAGCAGCGATACCGGGAACGCGTCGACCGCGCCTTCGGGCGAATCGGCGCTGGGCCGCCAGAACGCCTTGGACCACACGCGCACCATGACATAGAGCGTGAGCAGCGAGGTGATCACCGAGCCGGCGATAAGCGTCCAGGCGAGCACGGAACCATCCTGCGCCCCTGCCTGGATGACGGCGAGCTTGCCGATGAACCCGGTGAACGGCGGAATTCCGCCGAGGTTCAGCGCGGGCACGAGGAACATCACCGCGAGGAAGGGGCTGGCCATGGCCAGTGACCCGAGGGTGCGCAGGGACGAGCTGCCCGCCTGCCGCTCGATGAGCCCGACGATGAGGAACATCGAGGTCTGCACGAGAATGTGGTGCGCGACGTAGTAGATTGCCGCCGACAGTCCCAGCTCCGAGGACAGTGCCACGCCGAACGTCATGTAACCGATGTGGCTGACCAGCGTGAACGACAAAATACGTTTGATGTCCGACTGGGCGATGGCGCCGAGAATGCCCACGAGCATCGTGAGCAGCGAGGCGACCATGAGCACGGCGTCCATCGTGCCGCCTGGGAAGACGACCGAGTGGATGCGGATGATCGCGTACACGCCGACCTTGGTGAGCAGGCCGGCGAACACCGCGGTGACGGGCGCGGGCGCGGTGGGGTAGGAGTCCGGCAGCCACGAGGACAGAGGGAAGATCGCGGCCTTGATGCCGAACGCGACGAGGAACACGGCGAAGATCGCGTTGCGCACGCCGTCACCCACATCGCCCATGCGCATGCCGATATCGGCGATGTTGAGCGTGCCGACCGCGGCGTAGGTGAGTGCGATGGCGACGAGGAAGATCATCGACGACACCATCGACACGACCGTGTACGAGACGCCGGCGCGCACGCGCGCCTGGGACGCGCCGAGCGTGAGCAGCACGTACGAGGCGGCCAGCAGGATCTCGAAGCCGACGTACAGGTTGAAGATGTCGCCGGCGATGAAGGCGTTGTTGAGGCCCGCCGCGAGCACCAGATAGGTCGGCAGGAAGATCGAGACCGGCTGTTCCTTGCTGCCGTCGCGGATGCCCTGGCCGACGGCATAGATGATCACCGACAGCAGCACGAGCTGCGAGACGAGCAGCATGAATGCCGACAGCCTGTCGACCACCAGCGAGATGCCGAACGGCGATTCCCAGCCTCCGACCTGTACGACGCCGACGTCGTAGGTGTCGGCGAGCATGAGCAGGCCGAACGCCATCACCGTCGTGAGCGTCAGCGTGAGCAGCGTGATCGTGTTCTGCAGCGTGCTGCGCCGCGAGACGATGAGGCACAGTGCCGCCGCGAGAAGCGGCGCGAGGAACATCGCCGGGATCAGGATCGGGAAGAGATCGGGGGAGAGCGTCATCTACTTCGTGCCTCCCTCGTTCTTGTCCTCTTCGGCTTCCTTCGCCTCGCGTTTGGCCTGCGCGTCGAAGTCGTCGATCGAGTCGGAGTACTCGAGCTGATCGCCAAGTTCGGTCGGTTCACCGGTGAGCGGGTCGTCCGAGCGGTCGCGGTCGGGCGCCGAGGACATGTCCTTCGGCGAGCGCGAGGCGACCTTGGTGTCCTCGGGGTCGTCCTCGACCTCGTCGTCGGTGGTGAACTGGTACGAGCGGTACATCAGCGTGAGCAGGAACGCGACGACTCCGGCGGTGATCACGATCGCCGTGAGGATCAGCGCTTGCACGACCGTGTCGACGTCGCCGGCCCCCTCGATGTTGCCGCGACCGAGGATCGGCGGATTGCCGGGAGGTCCGCCCATCGCGATGAGTAGCAGGTTGATGCCGTTGCTCAGCAACATCAACCCGAGAATCACGCGCAGCAGCGTGCGGTCGAGGATAAGGAAGACGCCTCCGGCGGACAACACGCCGCACAGTAGGAGAATGCCGAAATCTGCAGTCATCTACCGGTCTCCCTTCTGTCCTGCGTCGTTGCCGGTCGTTTCGTTGCCCGATGACGTCGGACCCGACGGGTTCTCCGCGGCGACCGGCATTTCGTGCAGGTGGACAGGCGGCGCCTTCTGGGAGACGGCGTTCTTGTCGTCGTCGAGCAGCGAGAAGCGGCCGAGCGGCAGCGAACCGGACTTCGACATGCGGCGCCGGGACAGGCGCTCGCGCAGCTCGGTGACGTCCCGGGCATCGAGTTCGAGGCGAGCACCGAGCGAGCGCAGGATGTCGAGCACGAGCCCGACGACCACGAGGTAGATGCCCACGTCGAAGATGAGCGCGCTGTGGAACTTCACGTCCCCGAACACCGGCAGCGTCGTCTCGAACACGGCCGAACTCAGCGGCGGCGCGCCGAAGAAGATCGACACGGCTGCGGCGCCCGCCGAGATCATCAGCCCCGCTCCGAGGAGCCGGCCCGCGTCGAACGGGATCGTCTCGCCGAGCTCGTAGCGGCCGCCGGCGAGGTAGCGCAGCAGCAGCGCGAGGCCGGCGACGAGGCCACCGGCGAAGCCGCCGCCGGGGTTGTTGTGTCCAGCGAAGAAGAAGAACAGTGAGAGCACCATCATCGTCGGGAACACCACGCGGGTGGTGGCCTCGAGCACGAGCGAGCGCGCCTCCGGATCGCGCACCGACGCCCCGCGAAGGAAGCCGCCGAGGTGGTCGGTGCCGTGCTTGCGGGCGGCGCCGAGCGCGCGGCGCCCGGACCGGGTCTTCGCGGCGTCCGCGAGGCGTGGGCCCGAGCCGTAGCGGCCGATACGGAACACGAGCGAGGCGACGCCGGTCGCGGCGACGATGAGCACCGTGATCTCGCCGAGCGTGTCCCACGCGCGGATGTCGACGAGGGTGACGTTGACCGCGTTCTTACCGTCTCCGAGGAGGTAGGCGATCTCCGGGAAGCGTAGCCCGATCGGGTCAGCCACGCGCGCGTTGGAGGCGTATGCACCGATGATCATGACCGTGACGCCGACGCCGATCGCGACCCAGGCGCGGGTGCGGATGAATCCGCTCATCTTCGCCATGTTCGGCGGGAGCGTGCGCAGCACGAGCACGAACACGACCATCATGAGCGTCTCGACGAGCACCTGCGTGACGGCGAGGTCCGGGGCGCCGTGGAAGGCGAAGATCGCGCCGACCGCGAAGCCGGTGACGGAAACGCACACGACCGCGGCGAGGCGGTTGTGCAGCACGCATGCGGCGAGCACGGCGATCGTGACGGGGATGATGAGCGCGTAGATCACCGGCGCCGCAGCGAGCTCGACCCTCAGCCCCTCGCGGGTGCCGATGAGCAGCGCCAGCATGGGGAACACGACGAACGTCGTCATGATGATGATGATGTTGAGCGGCAGCGAACCGCGCTGGATGAACGCGGTGAGCCGCAGCGAGGCCTTGTCGCCGAGGCGGAGGACCTCGTCGTAGATGCGGTCGGCGTTACCGAGCGCCGGCTTGTTGAACTGGAGGCGCTCGACGGTCCGCTGGGTGACGTAGAGAACAACGCCGAGCAGGTACACCACGGCGGTGAAGAGCAGCGGGAGGGTGAACCCGTGCCACAGCCCGAGGTGGTACGGGTGGTCCGAGGTCCACTGCGAGCCGGGCGGGAATGCGACGTCGACGAACTGCTCGAACAGCGCCTCCAGCGGCGCCGAGTACAGGCCGAAGGCGAGCCCGCCGAGCGCGAGGATCGCCGGCACCGAGAGGAATCCGAGCGACGGTGTGTGCGCCGAGGACACCGCAGGGGAGCGGCCGAAGCTGTGGTTTGCCTTGCTGCGCAGCGCGCCCATGACCAGGCGAGCCGAGTAGGCGAAGGTGAGCACGGAGCCGATGACGAGGACACCGGTGATGACCGGTCCCGGCATGCCGTGCAGGCGGGGGTCGGAGAGCACCGTGGCGAACGCGGCCTCCTTGCCGACGAAGCCGACGAACGGCGGCAGGCCCGCCATCGAGGCGGCGGCGAGCACGAAGAAGGTCGAGAACGCGGGCCAACGGCGGCCGAGACCGGACAGGTGGCGGATGTCGCGGGTGCCGGTCTCGTGGTCGATGATGCCGACCGACATGAATAGCGCCGACTTGAACAGCGAATGCGCGACGAGCATCGTGAGGCCGGCGAGCATGGTGTCGCGGGAGCCGATGCCCACGAGAATCATGAGGAAACCGAGCTGGGAGACGGTGCCGAACGCGAGGATCAGCTTGAGGTCGTACTCGCGCAGGCTGCGCCAGCCCGCCATGAGCAGGGTGACGGTGCCGAGGCCGATGAGGACGATCTGCCACGTCGGCGACCCCGAGAGCCCAGGCGACAGGCGCGCGACGAGGAAGATGCCCGCCTTGACCATCGCCGCCGAATGCAGGTAGGCGGAGACCGGCGTGGGTGCGGCCATGGCGCCGGGAAGCCAGAAGTGGAAGGGTGCGATGGCCGATTTGGTGACCGCGCCGAGGATGACGAGAAGGAGCGCGACGCGCACGGCCGTCCCGGAGGGTTCGGCTGCCACGACGTCACTGAGGAGATATGAGCCGACCGTTTCGCCGAGGATGACGACGCCGACCAGCATGGCCAAACCGCCGAGCGTGGTGACGAGCAGTGCCTGCGTCGCGGCGCGGCGGGAGGTCGCGCGCTCGGCGTAGTGGCCGACGAGCAGGAACGACAGGACCGAGGTCAGTTCCCAGAAGATGTACATGACCAGCATGTCGTCGGACACGACGAGGCCGAACATGACGAACGCGAACGCCGTGAGCTGGCCGGCGAAGAGGTGCAGGCGCGGTTCGTCGTCGGAAAAATAGAAGGTGCAGTAGAACAACACGAGCGCGCCGACACCGAGCGCGATGAGCGCCATGAGCATCGACAGGGCATCCATGCGCAGCGTGAGTGTGAGCGACAGGGATTCGACCCAGTTGTAGCTCACCTCGGGTTCTGTTCCCCATTGCGTGAGCACCCAGACCGCGCCGGCCGCGGGCACGAGCGCGATGATCGGAAACGCTTTGCGGCCCAGAAAGCGCGTGAGCGGAACCGCTAGAAACGAAGCAATGAAGAGGGACCCAAGAACATAAAGCACCTTCTGCCCTCCGAACGAAGTTTCGATTGCTGACGAAATGAAACCTCCGTCAGTATAGCGAAACGACGTTATCCGCCTGCGCCCGGAAGGTGCGATAATCAACCCGAAAACTTAGCCTGAGCACGCTAAATAAAACTGACTAGGAGTTTTGCTCCATGCACGGTTCCCTGCATGGTTCCCGTGCGCGTTCAGTACAGCCGCGCGACCGCCGACAGCATCGCCTTCACGGACGCTTCGGCACTGTTTTCGCCGAGGCCGATCGCCCAAGCACCCTCGGGGTTGCCGCCGGTGGTGCAATAGAGCATCGTCGCCCACGTGGATCCGCGGTGGTGCTGGTGGAAACGCTCGATCTCGATGCCGTAGCCCAGGCCGTGCAGCATTTCGCTGCATGCGGCGATCGCGCCGGAGGCGGTGGCCTGCGCACGGACCGCGGAAGCGTCGGAGCAGGTGGTGCTGAAGATCGCCTCGAAGTGGTGCTCGCCGCGGCCGAGCGCGCGGTCGTTCCAGTCGCGCAGCCGCAGCGGACCGTTCTCCGGGGCGTAGGTGGAGCAGAAGGTGCGCCAGGTCATGCCCGCCGATTCCGCGGCAAATGCCGGCGGCAGCGGGCGCTCGAAACGCCTGGTGTAGGGGTGTATGCGACGTTCGGTGGTGGTGCGCGATGACGCCGGGGAATGCGATTCCGCCTGGGCGGCGGTGAAAGTGCGGGTGAACTGTTCCATCGATCTGAAGTCTTCCTCGTGGAGCGGGAGCCTTTGGGGCTTCGACCGACATACGACGAGGAGACGCGAGCGAGGTGTCGGTCCTAGTGCTGGACCTCGCTGCGTCTGCCTACGAGGAGGATGGAAAAGCGCATGGTTCGAAACTAGCCCTCGTGTGGATGGAAGGCAATACTTTCGGACGCGGCATTCCGCATTGTGGGATCTGTGAGGGTCCGGGGAGTCGGTCGTCCGGCTAGTCCCCGGACCGGGAATCGGCGTAGGTACGCAGGGACTCGACCTGCGCGGGATCGAGCGACGGGCGGACCGACGAGCGTGCGGCGGTGATGTCGGAGCCGGTGACCTCGGCGGCGTCGAGATCGCGGCGCATCGCCGTCATCGCCGCCTCGCGCAGCAGTGCGGCGCAATCGGCGGCCGAGTAGCCGTCGAGATCCGCGGCGAGCGCGTCGAGGTCGACGGATTCGGCGAGCGGCACGTCGCGTCCGGCGGTGCGCAGGATGTCCCCGCGCGCGTCTGCGTCCGGCGGCGGAACGAACACCAGGCGCTCGAGGCGGCCGGGGCGCAGCAGCGCCGGGTCGATGAGCTCGGGACGGTTGGTGGCGCCGAGTACCGCGACGTTGGTGAGCGGCTCTGCGCCGTCGAGTTCGGTGAGCAGCGACGCGACGACACGGTCGCCAACACCGGAGTCCGAGGACTGCCCGCGGCGCGGGGCGAGGGCGTCGACCTCGTCGAGGAAGATGAGCGACGGCGCCGAATCGCGGGCGCGCTGGAACAGCTCGCGCACCGCTTTCTCCGAGGAGCCGACCCACTTGTCCATGAGCTCGGCGCCCTTGACGATATGCGCCGTGAGCTGCCCGGACGCGGCGAGGGCGCGGACGAGGAAGGTCTTGCCGCAGCCCGGCGGACCGTAGAGCAGCACCCCGCGTGGCGGCTCGATGCCGAGGCGCTGGAAGGACTCGGGGTGCTGGAGCGGCCACAGCACGGACTCTGTGAGCGCCTGGCGGGTCTCGACCATATCGCCGACGTCGTCGAGGGTGATCGAGCCGAGCGAGACCTCCTCCATGCCCGACCGCGACATCGGTCGGATAACGCGCAGCGCGCCGTCGAGATCGTCCTGTTCGATGCGCGGGTCGGTGTCTTCGCCGGCGCGGCCCGCGGCCCGCATCCCGGCCTCGCGGCACAGCGCTCGCAGGTCCCCGGCGACGTAGCCCGGGGTGCGCGCGGCGATGGATTCGAAATCCAGCTCGCCCTGCGGGACGTCCGCGAGCAGCGATTCGAGGATGCCCTCGCGCGCGGAGGCGTCGGGGAGCGGCAGGTCGAGAACGCGGTCGCAGAGATCGGGCGCGCGCAGGCGGGAGTCGGCGGACTCGGCGGTCACGGCCGTGACCACGAGAGCGGCGCCCGGGGCCGCGGCGACATCGCGCAACTCGGAGAGGATGAGCGTGGCCACGGGCTCCGGAGTGGCCGGCAGCAACGCGTCCACGTCGTTGATGAGCAGTACGCCGCCGCCGGAGCGCACCTCCGCGGCTAGCGCCTGCACGGCCTCGAGCCGTTGTTCGGCCGACAGCGAACCGGTGAGCGGCCCGTCGAGCGCCACGCACGGACGGTCTCCGCAGACGCTTCGCACGACTGTCGCCTTTCCGACACCCGCCGGACCGGTCACCATGACGCCGAGGTGCGCCGCCGCCCCGAGAGTCTGCAAGAGTTCGGGCCTGTCGAGGGCGAGGCGTAGCCATCCCTCGAGCGTCTCGGCCTGCTCGGCGACCCCGACGAGGCGGTCGCGGTCGACGCGCTCGATCTCGGTGCGCGCGAGGTCCGCGATCGAGGAGGACGCAGTGGACGAGGCGGACGGAGAGGCGGCCGCCGCGGACCGCGACCGCGTGGCGCTTCCCGTCGACGAGGTCCGGGAGGACCGGGGGCCGGTGGATGTGGCGTCCGACGTCATGGGCGACGTGCTCGAACCGGCGGGGGACGGGGACGCCGCCGGCGCCGCGGCATCGGAGACCCAGCGCACGGCGGTCGATGGGCGGATGGACACGGAACCGGCCGGCTCGGTGGCGGTGACGGTGATGAGCTGCGAGGACCACGCGGCGCCGAGGTAGTTCGACAGGGTGCGCGTGGTGTCGCCTGTGGGGAAGGAGGGGCCGAGGTCGCGCGGCATGAGGGTGAGCGAGTCGCCGACGCGGGCAACCTTGCCGAGCAGCGCCGAGCGCAGCACGCGCTCGGTGACCGTGGCCTGGGCCAGGCGCGGGCCGTCGACGATGACCTCGGTGGCGCCGATGACCTCGGCGGGACGCACCACGACGCGGCTGTCGTCGGTGAGCCCGCAGTTCGCGGCGACGACCTCGTCGACGATGCACAGGGCCTGCGAGGTATCCATCGGCGAGGCCGCGGCGACAGCGGCGGTGGTGCGTGCGCCGACGAGCTCGAGCGCGTCCCACTGGCGCATCCCCAGGGCGGTGAGGACTTCGGGGTGGAGGCGGACGATGCCGCGCCGCGCGTCGGAGGCCGACGCGAGCACGCGCAGGGTCAGGGTCAGCTCGGCGGAGTCAGTCACACGTTTCAGCGTAATGGAGCGGCGGGGTGGGCCGCTCGGGGCCGGGCTGGGGTGACGAATTCTCCGTAGGGTGAGAACCATGTTCGGCTTCAACGACAGCGCACGCAGGATTCACCGACTCGAGGCCCAGGTGGCCGCGCACGAGCAGACGATCGCGCAGTTGTGCGAGAAGCTCGGTATCGAGCCCACGCGTTCGTCGGCCCCGACGATCGTCGCGACGGGTGCGCCGCTGGCCGACGAGGAGAAGCGACTGCTCGGCGAGGGGAAGAAGATAGGCGCGATCAAGGCGTACCGCGAGCGCACGGGTGCGAACCTCGTGGACGCGAAGGAGGCGGTCGAAGGTGGGCTCTGAGGGTAAAGATGTAGACGTCATTGTTGTCGGCGCAGGCTTGGCGGGGCTGAGCGCCGCCACCCAGCTGCGCCGCGCCGGCAAGACGGTCCTCGTCCTCGAGGCGAGCGACCGCGTCGGCGGCCGCTGCAAGCCCGGCGAGATCGTCGGTCGGCGGATCGACCACGGCGGTCAGTGGATCGGTGCCGAGCACCACCGTTACCGCGCCGCCGCCAAGGAACGCGGCATCGAGCTCGCCCCGCAATTCGACGAGGGGGACGCGATGCTGCACCGCGGCGGGCGGGCGAAGTCCTACGCGGGCGCGCTCCCGCCGCTGCCGAAGGTGGCGCTCGCCGAGGTCGCATTGGCGCAGAGGCGCATTGCCGCCGACGTCAAGAACCTTCCCGAAGGGGCGCTGCCGCACATGGCGACGCGGTCGGCGATACTCGACGCGCTCACCGTCGAAGGCTGGCTGCGGCGGCACGTGCGCTCGGTTCCCGCACGCGAGCTGCTGCGCGTGGCGATCGCGGCGATCGTGTGCGCGCCATTAGCGGAAGTGTCCTACCTGCACTTTCTCGAAATCGTGCGGCAGGGCGGTGGTCTCGAATCGATGGTCGCCGTCGCCGGCGGCGCCCAGCAGGATGTCGTCGTCGGTGGCGCGTGGAGCCTGCCCGAGGCGCTCGGCGAGGAGCTTGCCGGCGCGCTGCGCCTCGGGCAGCCGGTGCGCAGAATCACCCAGGATGACGCCGGGGTCTCCGTATTTACCGGCGCCGGAGGTGCGGGTGCCGACGAATTCCGCGCGCGCAGGGCGATCGTCGCCGTCCCGCCTCCGCTGGTGGCCGAGATCGACTTCTCGCCGGCACTGCCGGCGCGGCGGCAGAATCTGCTGCGGCGGCAGATGATGGGCGAGGTGATCAAGGTGCACGTGGCGTACGAGGCGCCGTTCTGGCGTGGCGGCGGTCTCAGTGGTTCCGCGCTCGGCCTGGACCTCGCCATCGGAGTCGTCTTCGATGCCGGCGAGGGCGCCGGCGACCACGCGGGGGCGGGCGTGCTCGTCGCGCTCATCGAGGCCGAGCACGCCACGCGGCTGGCGGAAATGTCCACACAGGACCGGCGCGAGGAGGTCATCGGCGACCTCGTGGCGATCTTCGGTGAGGCCGCAGCCGAACCCGTCGATTACACCGAATGCGTGTGGCGCGAGGAAGAGTGGGCGCGCGGCGGGTATGCGGCGCACCTCGTGCCCGGCGCGATCACCACGCACGATGCCTCGTTCGCCGAGCCCCACGGCCGCGTGCACTGGGCCGGTACGGAAATAGCCCGTGAGTTCACGGGCTATTTCGAAGGTGCGCTGGAATCCGGGGCGCGGGCCGCCGGGGAAATCATTCGCCCCGGCGGCGGTGTCGATGGCGGGGAGGCGGCGCGCTCCTAGGCGTCCGCGCCCACCGGCTCGACGGTCTTCTCCACCGTCTCCTTGAGCGCATGCTCCTTGACGAAGGACATGATGATCGCCGCGATGATGCCCAGCGGTGCCATCCACAGGAAGATCGGCAACAGGGCGTCGTTGTATGCGGTGACGATCGCCTCGCGGGCCCCGGCCGGAAGGCCGTTGACCATCTCGGGGGTCAGCGAATGCGAGTCGCCGCCACCGGCGGGCGCCTGGCCGCCCATGGCATCTGCGAGCAGCGACGTCAGACGCGATGCGAACACAGCGCCGACGAGCGCGGAGCCCACCGTGGCGCCGACCTGACGGAAGTAGTTGACCGAGGCCGTGGCCGTGCCGACGATCGCGCCCGGGAAGGTGTTCTGCACGACGAGCGTGAGGATCTGCATCGAGAGACCGACGCCCATGCCCAGCACGGCGAGCCCGCCGAGGAGCTCCCAGCGCGGGGACTCCGGGTGGAGGTTCGACAGCAGGAACATGCCGAGCGCCATGATCACGGTGCCCACGACCGGGAAGAACTTGTAGCGTCCGGTGCGGGAGACGATGATGCCCGAGCCGATCGAGAAGATGAGCATGCTGCCCATCATCGGGGTCATGAGCAGGCCGGCCATCGTCGCCGAGACGCCGGTGACCATCTGGATGTAGGTCGGCATGTAGCCGAGCGAACCGAACATCACCATGCCCACGCAGATCGCGGCGAGCACGCACAGCACGAAGTTGCGCTCGGAGAACAGGCCGAGCGGGATGACCGGGCTCTCGGCGCGGGACTCGGCGCGGACGAACGCGACCGCGAGCACGATGGTGGCGATGATGAGGCCGATGATGGTCGGCGACGTCCAGTCGTACCGGGTGCCGCCCCACGTGCACACGAGCACGAGGGTCGTGGTCGCGCCGGCGACGAGTGCCATGCCGAGGTAGTCGAGTTTTGGCATGTTCTTCGACTTGACGTGCGGGATGTTGAGGAAGATCGACACCAGCACGATGGCGAGCACGCCGATCGGGATGTTGAACCACATGGCCCAGCGCCAGCCCGGGCCCTCCGTGAACCAGCCGCCGAGCAGCGGGCCGGCGACCGAGGACACGGCGAATACCGCGCCCATGGCGCCCATGTATTTGCCGCGCTGGCGGGCGGGGACGACGTCGGCGATCGCGGCCTGCGACAGAATCATCAGACCGCCGCCACCGAGGCCCTGGATGACGCGAGAGACGATGAGGATCTCGATCGAATTGGCGAGCGCGCCGACCACGGAGCCCACCATGAACAGCCCGATCGCGGTGAGGATCACCGGACGGCGACCGAAGAGGTCGGACAACCGGCCATACATCGGCATGACGACGGTGGAGGCGAGAATAAAGCCGGTGATGACCCACGTCATCTGATCGACGCCGTGGAGCTCGCCGACGATGGTGGGCAGGGCGGTAGCGAGAATCGTCTGGTTGAGGGAGGCCAGCAGCATCGTGGCCATGAGGCCGATGAATACGGCGGCTACGTTGACGTGCGGGGTGGAGTCGGCGCCGGGATCGCCGGGGGCCTCCTCCAGGAGCACGCCGTCATCAGGCGGAGTGGAAGACATGATTTACCTCGTGCGTTTATCGTGTGCCGCCGATCGGGCGGCAAAATTCTAAGGTGAAATTTAAGATACGACTGTGTATCTTGACAATCCGATACTAGGCGCATTCAATTGGATACGCAAACGTACCTAAAGGAGCTGTGATGTCCACTCGCCGGAGAGGGGAAGACCTCGAGAATGCGCTGTTCAAGGCCGCGTGGCAGGAGCTGAGTGAGTCAGGTTACTCGGGGATCACGTTCGAGGCGGTGGCCTCGAGAGCACAGACTTCGCGTGCCGTCCTCTACAGGCGCTGGGCGGACAAGGGCGAGCTCGTGCGGGACACGATCGCCCACCACTTCAAGCTCTTCGCACACAACGTGCCCGACACCGGTACTTTTCGCGGGGACCTCATCGCGTTGCTCGAGCAGTCGAACGCGACGCGGGAGCACATGCTCACCGGAATCCGCGTGCATTTGAGTGGGTACTACGAGGCCACGGGTCAGAGCCCGGCCGAATTGCGTAAGCATGTGCTCGGCGACGGGCCAGACGTGCTTGAGGTGGTGTACCAACGAGCCATCGAGCGCGGGGAAGTGGACCCGGAGAAGGCGACCCGGATGGTGCGCAAGGCGCCGTTCGCGGTGCTCCGCAGCGAGATCATGAGCACCCGCGACAGGGTGCCGCAGAACACGCTCGAGGAAATCGTCGACACCCTCGTGCTTCCGCTGGTCACGCCGGCGCACAGCACGGTCTGAGCGCTCGGCACGTCTTAGGCGAAAGCCGGCGCTCGGGGGCTAGCGCCGCTCGACGAGCTCGGCGCAGGCGTCCCAGAGTTTTTCGGCAACTCCGACGTCATAGCTGCGCTTATTCGAGGCGACAGGGCGCGGGAAGCCCTGAACCTCGCCCGGGCCGTCGGGGCCGATGTACCAGCCGCCGGGCAGATCCGGGACCGTGGCCGCGTAGAGCTCGGGCAGCGCGCCGCGGTGAGGCGGCTGCGCGAGGAGCGGCAACGAGTTGCCGAGCTTCATGATCTGGCGCACCACCGCGTTGCTGCTGTGCGACTGCAGGTTGGTCGCCGAATAACCCGGGTGCGCGACGACAGCGCGCAGCGTTGACCCCTCGCGCACGAAACGGCGCTGCTGTTCGTAGGCGAGCATGACGCACGCGAGCTTCGACTGCCCGTAGGCGAGCCACGAATTGTAGGAGCGCCGCTCGTAATTGAGGTCGTCGAGGTTGATCCAACCGAGCTGGTGCATGAGCGAGCCGAGCCACACGACGCGGTCGGTGATCTTGTGCTCGAGCTGCGAGGTGAGCGCGAAATGGCCGAGCACGTTGACGCCGAACTGCTCCTCGAAGCCCTGCGCGGTGCGCCCGAGCGGGATGTCCATGACGCCGGCGTTGTTGATGAGCACGTCGACGCCGCGGTCCTCGATGCCCGACACGAACGAATCGACCGAGCGTAGATCGCCGAGGTCGAGCTCGTGGACCTCGGCGAGCTTGCGCGAGTCCGCGGGCAGCTCCTCGCGCGCCGCCTCGGCCTTCTCGGTGTTGCGGCACGCCATGATGACGCGCGCGCCCGCGCCAGTGAGCGCCTTGGTGCTGTGCAGGCCCAGGCCCGAATTCGCGCCCGTGACGACGAAGGTGCGGCCGGTCTGGGCGACGATGTCGGCTTCGGTCCAGCGTTGAGTTGCCATGGCGCCCATTAAACACAACTCTCGCGGGGCCCGCGTGGATCCGCGCCACGAACAATTGTTACGGGCCGAGCGCGGGCACGAAACACAGTCGTTTCACGGCGTTCACGCGAGTAAACCTCGCCGAAATGCTGCGTGCATAGCGTCGGACGCATCCACTGCGGAAAGGATGTGTCGCGATGGCGCGCTCACACGTGATCGAGAACTGGAATCCCGAGGACACGACGGCCTGGGAGGCGGGCGGCGAGAAGATCGCCAAACGGAACCTGCTGTGGTCGGTGGTCGCCGAGCACGTCGGGTTCTCGGTGTGGAGTTTGTGGTCGGTGCTCGTGCTGTTCATGCCCGAGGATGTCTACGGGCTCGGCGCGGCCGATAAATTCCTCATCGCCGCCGCCGCGACCGCGACCGGCGCGGTGCTCCGCCTGCCCTACAGCCTCGCCACGGCGAAGTTCGGCGGCCGTAACTGGACCGTGTTCTCCGCCGTCGTCCTTCTCATCCCCACCGGCGGCGCGTTGCTGCTCGTGCTCGACCCGGGCCACGCGCTGTGGGCGTACCTGCTCGTCGCCGCGCTCTCGGGCTTCGGCGGCGGGAACTTCGCGTCGTCGATGACCAACATCAACGCCTTCTTCCCGCAGCGCCTCAAGGGCTGGGCGCTCGGCCTCAACGCCGGCGGCGGCAACCTCGGCGTGCCCGTCGTGCAGCTGCTCGGCCTGCTCGTCATCGCCACCGTGGGCAATACGCGGCCGGAGATCGTGTGCGCGGTGTACCTCGTACTCCTAGCGGTCGCGGGCATCGGCGCCGCGCTGTACATGGACAACATCGACGGCCGCACCGCGGATCTCAAATCCCTCGGCGCGGTGATGGCCTACCGCGACTCCTGGCTCATCTCGCTGCTCTACATCGGCACCTTCGGCTCCTTTATCGGCTTCTCCTTCGCCTTCGGCCAGGTACTCCAGCAGCACTATCTCGCCGGCGGCGACAGCCCCGCGCAGGCGACGCTGCACGCCGCGCAGATCGCGTTCCTCGGCCCGCTCCTAGGCTCCATTGCCCGCGTGTACGGCGGCAAGTGGGCGGACCGGATCGGCGGTGGGCTCGTCACCGCCGCGGCGTTCGTCGTCATGCTCGCCTGCTCCGTCGCGCTCGCCGCCGTCGACTCGTTGCCGGTGGTCGTCGCGCTGTTCATCGTCTTGTTCATCGCCTCGGGTGTCGGCAACGGTTCGGTGTACAAGCTCATCCCGGACAGCTTCGAGGCGGTGTCGTGGAAGAAGGTCCACGACCAGAGCCTCGAACCGGGCCGCCGCCGAGAATTCTCGCAGGTCTCTTCGGGTGCGCTCATCGGCGTCGCCGGGGCGATCGGCGGACTGGGCGGCGTCGGCATCAACATGGTGCTGCGCCAGTCCTACCTGGACACCGGCGACGCCTCCTCGGCGTTCGCGTTCTTCGCGATGTACTACGTCGTGGCCGCGGTGATCACCCTGTCGTTCTTCACGAAGGTGCGCCGCCGCACGAGCACCACGCAGGCCTGCGACGCGCTCACCTACGGCGAACGGGCCGCGAATGCTGCCGATCCCGCCCTGGTGCGCCAGAAATGACCCGCACCGACACCCACTGTCCCTACTGTGCGCTGCAATGCGGGATGGCGCTGTCTCCCACAACCCCATCGCAGGATGACGTCGGACGCCGCGTCCCGCTCGAGGTCACCCCGCTCGACTTTCCCACCAATCGCGGCCGGCTGTGCCGCAAGGGCTGGTCGTCCGCCCAGGTCCTGGGCGTCGGCGATCGCCTGACGACCCCGCTGCTCCGGCGCGGCGGAAAGTCAGGCGAGCTCGCGCCCGCCACGTGGGGTGAGGCCTTCGACGTCATCGCCGAGGCGGTGCACCGGGCGAGCGCCGGCGGCCGCGAACCCGACCGGGTCGGCGTGTTCGGGGGCGGCGGGCTGACCAACGAGAAGGCGTACATGCTGGGCAAATTCGCCCGCCTCGGGCTGGGCACCTCGCAGATCGATTACAACGGCCGCTGGTGCATGTCCTCGGCGGCCGCGGGCGCGGCGCGGTGTTTCGGCCTCGACCGCGGCATGCCGTTCCCGCTCGCCGATCTCGACGATGCCGAGGCCATTCTTCTCGTCGGCGCGAACCCGGCGGAAACGATGCCGCCGATGGTCACGCACCTGGATACCGCGCGAGAGTCCGGCGGGCTCATGGTCGTCGATCCCCGCCGCAGCGCGACCGCGCGCCTCGCGGACGAGGCCGGAGGGGTGCACCTGCAAAATCGTCCCGGAACCGACGCCGCGCTCGCCGCGGGGCTGCTGCACATCGCCGTCACCCGCGGATGGGCCGACCGCGACTACATCCGAGACCGCACCAGCGGTTTCGACGATGCGTGGGCCGTGGCCTCGCAGTGGCTGCCCGAGCGCACCGAGGCCGTGACCGGCGTCGGCGTGCCTGCGCTGCGCGCCGCGGTGGAGCGGCTCGCCACGGCCGCGCGGGCCGGGCGCGGGGCGTACATCCTCACCGCCCGCGGCGCGGAGCAGTCCTCCCGCGGCACCGACACGGTAGCCACGTGGATCGCGCTGGCACTCGCCCTCGGGCTGCCGGGCCGCAAGCGCTCGGGCTGGGGCACCATCACCGGACAGGGCAACGGCCAGGGCGGACGCGAGCACGGGCAGAAATGCGATCAGCTCCCCGGGTACCGCAAGATCACCGACCCCGCAGCACGCGCCCACGTCGCCGCGGTATGGGGAGTGGACCCGGACGCCATTCCCGGGCCGGGGCGCAGCGCGTTCGAGCTGCTCGACGCCTGCGGCCGCGATGTCGCCGCCGACGGGCGCCCCGGCGTTCAGATGCTCTTCGTGCACGCTTCGAACCCGGTCGTCTCGGCGCCGGACGCCGCCCGCGTCGCCGAACGGCTCGACACGCTCGACACGCTCGTCGTCGCCGACTTCGTGCCCTCGGAGACCGCGCAGCTCGCCGACGTCGTGCTGCCCGTGCGCCAGTGGGCCGAGGAGGAAGGCACCGTGACCAACCTCGAGGGGCGCGTGCTGCGCCGGCGCCGCGCCGCCGAGCCGCCCGCCGGCACCCGCGACGAACTCGAGATCCTCCGCGCGCTGGCCGAGCGCCTCGGCAGGCCGGCGCACTGGTTTCCCACCGACCCCGCGGAGGTGTTCGACGAGCTCGCCCGGGCCTCCGCCGGCGGCGCCGCGGACTACTCGGCGATCTCGCACGCCCGGCTCGATGCCGGCGAGGCGCTGCACTGGCCGTGCGGGGCCGATTCGCCCGGCGGGACCCCGCGGCTGTTCCTCGGCTCCTTCGCCACCGCCGACGGGCGCGCGGTGTTCTCTCTGGACGTGGGCGCGCCCGACACGTTCGACACCCGCGTCGCCGAGCGCCAGGTCGTGCTCACCACCGGGCGGCTGCTCGGGCATTACCAGTCCGGCGCGCAGACCCGCCGCGTTCCCGAACTCCACCGCACCGACCCCGAGGCCACCGCGACGATGCACCCGGACACCGCCACCAGCTTCGACCTCGCCGACGGGGTGATGGTGCGGATCCGCGGGCGCGCCGGATCGATCGAGGCGCGCGTCCTCCTCGATCCCACCTCGCGCCGCGACACCGTGTTCGTGCCCTTCCACTTTCCCGGCGCCGGGCGCGCGAACCTCGCCACCGAGGCGAGTCTCGACCCCCACAGCCGGATGCCCGATTTCAAGGTCAACAACGTCACGATGGAGGCGATCTGAATGTCCCACCGACCGCGGGTCATCATCGTCGGCGGCGGAATGGTCGGCGCCCGCTGCGCCGAGGAACTCCGCTCCCGCAGCCGCTCACTCGAGATCATCGTTCTCGGCGACGAGGAGCACCTCGCCTATAACCGCGTCCTGCTCTCCACCGCGCTCGCCGGCTCCCTGGCCCCGTCCGAGACTGAGCTCCACTCTGCGCGGTGGTGGCGCGAGCGCGACATCGACTTCCGCACCTCTACATCCGTGCAGGCCGTGGAAGCCGCCGCGCGCACCGTTCTCGTCGACGGCCCGGCCGGGCCCGAGCAGCTGCCGTTCGACCACCTCGTCCTCGCCACCGGCGCGCGCTCCTTCCTTCCGCCGACCCTCACCACCGCCCATGACGTCGGACATCCCGAAATCCTCGGCCTACGCGGACGCGCGGACTGCGAACGGGTGCTTGCGGCGGCGCGGGGCGCCCGGAACATCGCCGTCATCGGCGGGGGAGTGCTCGGCGTGGAGATAGCGGACGCGCTCGCGCGCAATCCGGACGTCGCGGGCCGCGGCGCGCGGGTGTCGCTGCTGCATCCCGGCGACGCGCCGATGGACAAGCAGCTCGGCGCAACACCGGGGGCGATCCTCGCCCGGTGCGTGCGCGAACAGGGCGTCGACCTGATGCTCGGCGCCCGCGCCGCCGGCGTCGAGGAAGGAGGGCTGCGCCTCGGCGACGGCCAGTTCGTGCCCGCCGATCTCGTCGTGGTGTCCGCGGGCGTGCGGGCGAATACCGCGCTCGCCGAGAATGCGGGTGTAGACGTGCGGCGCGGCATCGTCATCGACGAGCGCTGCTCCACCAGCGCGGATGGGCTGTGGGCAGCGGGGGACTGCGCCGAATTCGACGGGGTGCCCACGGGAACCTTGCGGCCGGGCTGGGAACAGGCGGAGGTCGTCGCCCACAACATCTGCGCGCAGTTCGGCGGCGCGCAGGAGCCGCGCACCGTCGCCCACCGGCGGGAGGCGGTGCGCCTGAAGATCGACGCGCTCGACGTCGCCTCCTTCGGGCGCTGGTGCGTCGAGCCCTTCGACTGGGAACCGGGTGGGCCGGACGTCACCGTGCTCTCCGACCCCGCGGCAGGACGCTACGGCAAGCTTGTCGTCGAGTCCGGAAGGATCGTCGGCGGCGTGCTCGTGGGGATGGACGACGTCGTCGGCGCCGTGACGCAGATGTTCGACTCCGGCGCGATGGCGCCGCTCGACAGGCTCGCGATGCTCACCGGCACCGAGTCGGCGGGCGCCGGCGGCGGCGAGCCCGAACCCGCGGACATGCCCGGCGAACACACGGTGTGCCAGTGCAACGCGGTGAGTAAGGACGCCCTGGTCCGCGCCCACGGCGAAGGCGCGTGCGACGTCGCCGCCATCGCCGAGTGCACCCGCGCGACGACGGGCTGCGGCACGTGCGCGGGGAAAGTGGAAAAGATCCTCGGCTGGCTGGACGCGCAGGACGCGCACGCACGCGAACCCGCCACGGTGTGAGATGGCGCGCCTCGCCGCTCAGTGCGTGCAGGTGCCGCGGACCCATTCTGCCGAGCCGGCCGCGCCGTACTGCCGCTTCCAGATCGGCACCTCGGACTTGATGCGGTCGATGAGCTCGCGGCACGCCTCGAAGGAATCGCCCCGGTGCGCGCTCGACACGGCGGCGGCGACGGCGACATCACCGACCGCGAGGGTGCCGACGCGATGTGCCGCGGCCACGCGAACCCCGAACTTCTCGGCGATCTCGCCGCACACCTGCGCCATGAACTCCGGTGCCGACGGGTGGCAGGAGTACTCCAGCGAGGTCACGGTCTCGCCGGGTAGGTCGCGATCGTGGTCACGCACGAGCCCGGTGAAACACACTGTCGCGCCCACGGATTCGGCACGCACGAGCGCCTCGACCTCCGCCGGGACAATCGCCTCGTCGCGGATCTCCGCAAGCAGGACGCTATTTCCCATGCTTACCCCGCGAGGACGGCGTGGACTCCTCGTGCGCACCGGAGGCATCCCCGACGGCCTCGGACACCATGAGCAGATGCTCGAGCACGGTGTCGAGCACAGCGAGCCCATCGGCCACCCCGCCGCGCGAACCCGGGAGCGTCGCGACAAAAGTAGAACCGGCGAAACCGGTGACCGAACGGGATACATCGGCAAGCGGGGTGTTCGCCCGCCCGTGCGCGCGCATCGCCTCTCCGACGCCCGGCACCTCGCGAGTGAGGAGCTCCGCTACGGCCTCCGGCGTCCGGTCGTCCTTCGCGACACCGGTGCCGCCGGTGGTGAGCACGACAGAGGGATTCGCGGCGAGCGCCTCCCGCAGCGCGACGGAGACATCCGCGTCGGCCACGAGAAGGGGACCTGCGACGTCATACCCCTTGCCGCGCAGCCAGTCCGCGATCTTCGGCCCCGTTTTGTCCTTGCGCTCGCCGAGCGCCCCTCGGGTGGAGGACGTGAGCACGACCGCAGTGCGCGCCTCGCCCGGCTCGCGGGCGGCGAACTCGCGCAGCGCCCCGACCGCCTTCGAGAGTGCGGCGCTCGCAGGCCCCGAATCGGCGCCGCGCGACCACTGCCCGGAGCGGCCTCCCGTCTTCGCGGCGAGCTTGATGTCCTCCGCGCGCGCCGCCGGGTCAACAGCCTTGACCATGTCGTGCAGCGTCAACGCGGCGACGTGCACCGCCGTGAGCGCCTCCATCTCCACGCCCGTCTTTCCCGTGGTCTTCGCCGTCGCGGAGATCTCGATCCGATCCCCGCGCGGGGTGAGCTCCACCTTGACGCCGGTGAGCGGAATCTGGTGGCACAGCGGAACGAGTTCCCACGTGTGCTTCGCCGCGTTGATCCCCGCGAGCCTCGCGGTGGCGAGGACGTCGCCCTTGGGCATTCCGTCGCTCGCCACGAGCTCGATAACCTCGGCCGTGGTTACGAAAACGCCAGTGGCGGTGGCAGTTCGACTTGTCACGGCTTTATCGTCGATGTCGACCATCCGCACCGCGCCGGCGGCATCGGTGTGCGTCAGGCCCGCGGCGGATCCTGCGTTTTCCACTGCGTCCTCGGGTGTGTCCTGGGGCTCGGGCTTGGAGTGCTTGGCCATGCCCTCAATCCTAGCGCCGCGCGTTTCGCGACCGCCCGCCCCGCGCGTAGCCTCGGATTTGAGCCGAGCCGGCGGGAAGGAGGAATGCGATGCTCCTCGACACGTTCGGACGCGTGGCGCGCGACCTTCGCGTCTCGCTGACCGAAAAATGCAACCTACGCTGCACGTATTGCATGCCTGCCGAAGGTTTGCCGCTGGTCCCCGCGGACCGGCTTATGACGTCGGAGGAAGTCATCCGCCTCGTCGACCTCGCTATCCGCGATCTCGGCATCGCCGAGGTGCGCTTCACCGGTGGCGAGCCGCTGCTGCGCCGCGACCTCGAACACATCGTCGCGAGGTGCCACGAGCTGCACCCGGCGGTCCCGCTCGCGATCACGACCAACGCGCTCGGCCTGGCCAAGCGCGCGGACGCGCTCGCCGCCGCGGGGCTCACGCGGGTCAACATCTCCCTCGACACCGTGGACCGGGCGACCTTCGAGCGCGTCACCCGCCGCGACCGCGTCGATGCCTCGATCGCCGGGGTGCGCGCGGCGAAGGCCGCCGGGCTAGGCCCGGTCAAGGTCAACGCGGTGGCGATGCGCGAGACTCTCGCCGGTGCGCCGGAGCTGCTGCAATTCTGCATGGACGAGGGCGCCGAGCTGCGTTTTATCGAGCAGATGCCGCTCGAGGCGGAGCAGACGTGGCAGCGCGGCGCGATGGTCACCGCGGACGAGCTGCTCGCGGTCCTGTCCGAACACTTCGAGCTCACCCCTGTCGGGCGCGACGATCCTGCGGCGCCCGCGGAGCGTTGGCAGGTCGATGGCGGCGCCCACACCGTCGGTATCATCGCGTCGGTCACCCGGCAGTTCTGCGCCGCTTGTGACCGCACACGCGTCACGGCGGAGGGGACCGTTCGGCCGTGCCTGTTCGGGGACGACGAAACCGACTTGCTCACGCCACTGCGCGCCGGCGCGAGCGACGAGGAGATTGGCGAGCTCTGGAAACAGGCGATGTGGGGCAAGTGGGCCGGACACGGCGGGCTCACCGACGACCGCCCCCGCGCCAAGCGGACGATGGGAGGGATCGGTGGCTGAGCTCGTCACGCAGGCCGTCGAGGTCGAATATTTCGCCTGGGCCGCCGACACGGTCGGCACCGAAAGCGAGACGCTGCAGGTCGCCGGGGGTACGCTGGCTGGAGTCCGCGAGGCCATCGTGAGCACCCACGGCGAGAAGGCCGTCGAACTCCTCGACGCGTGCCGCTTCTTCGTCGACGAGGTCCTCACCCGCGACCTCTCCCGCCCGCACGGCCGCAAGGTCGACGTGCTCCCGCCCTTCACCGGAGGCTAACCGTGACCAGCTCGCTCATCCGTTCCTCCACCCGTGCGGCGACCTTCCGCCGCGCAGGCGCAGCCCTCGCCGCCACCGCGGTTCTCGCCGCCGGATGCTCGACCGATTCCGATTCCGGTTCCGGTGCGGACTCGGAGCAGTCACAGGTCACCATCCGAATCGGCGCCGCGGCCTCGCTCTCCGATGTTCTCCCGCAGCTCATCGAGAAATTCAACGAGACCAACCCCGATGTGCAGGTCGAGTTCGAGCCCGCCGGTTCGCCGACGCTCGTGTCCCAGCTCATCGGCGGCGCCCCGTACAACCTCGTCATGCTCGCGAGCGAGGCCTCGCTGGAACCGGCGACCAAAGCCGGCGTCGTCACAGGCGAAGCGATATTCGCCCGCAACGTCCCGCAGATCGCGGTGCCCGCCGACAACCCGGCGCACATCGACGGGCTCGACGACTTCGCGGGCGAAGACGTCCGCGTCGCGTTGTGCGAGGTCGAGGTGCCGTGCGGCGCGGCAGCGAAGAAGGTCATCGACGCGGACGGGGTCCAGTTCGAGCCCGTCACCCGCGAGAACGATGTCACCGCGGTGCTCACCCGCGTGCGCACCGGCGAGGTCGACGCGGGCATCGTCTACCGCACCGACGTCGCCTCCGCGCGCGGCGAAGTGGAGGGCATCGACGTGCCCGACGCCGAGGCCGCGACCACGAGCTACCCCGTCGCCCAGTCGACCGCCGACGACGGCGACGAGGCAGCCGACTCGGCCGCCGGAAAGTTCCAGGACTTCCTCCTCACACCCGAGGCACAGAGCATTCTCGCCCAGGCCGGATTCCTCGCGCCCGAGGGCAACTAGGGGTGCGCTCTCGCGCACGAGCGGGCGGGGCAGCGCTGCGCATCGCCGGCTGGATCGGCGTCGCCATACTCGTCGCCCCGCTGCTCGCGCTCGTCATCCTCACCCCGCTCGGTCGCCTGTCCGAGCTCACCTCCGACGGCGCGGTGTGGGACGCGATCAGGCTCTCGCTCCTGTGCGCCGTCTGCGCGACGGCGGCGTGCGCCGTCATAGGTACTCCCATTGCGGCACTGCTCGCCGGCCCCGATTTCCGAGGCAAACGTGTAGTCCGCGCGCTGGTCACGGTGCCGATGCTCATGCCCCCTGTCGTCGGCGGCGCCGCATTGCTTGCTCTGCTCGGTCGGCGCGGCGTGGCCGGCGAGCCGCTGTTCGACGCGTTCGGTTTCTCCATTCCCTTCACGACGGCGGCGGTGGTGATCGCGCAGGCCTACGTCGCGCTCCCGTTCTTCGTCATGAGCGTCGAGGGCGCGCTGCTGTCCCGCGACCGCGATGTCGAAGAGGCCGTCTCCGCCTTCGGCGCCGACCCGGCAACCGTATTCCGCAAGGTCACGCTCCCCGCAGTGTTCCCGGGCATCGGCGCAGGCGCGGTCCTCGCCGCCGCCCGCGCTCTCGGCGAATTCGGCGCGACCGTCACGTTCGCCGGCAATCTCCAGGGAGTCACCCGCACGATGCCCTCGGAGATCTACCTCGCGCTCCAGACCGATCCCGATCGCGCGAACATCCTGTCGATCTTCCTCATCGTCGTCTCGCTCGCCGTGCTCATCGTGCTGCGCGGCCGCTGGGCGGACAGGGTGGGGGTGTCATGAACGAACCCTCGTTGCACGCTCGCGGCGGCGCCCTCCGCCTCGCCGGCACCATCACCCGTGGAGAGTTCACCCTCGCCGTCGACATCTCCGTCGAACCCGGCGAAATCGTCGCGCTGTCCGGACCTAACGGCGTCGGAAAAACGACAGTCCTGCGCTTCCTCGCCGGCCTCGGCGGCACCCTCGACCCCGACGGCACCTACACCCTCGGCGGCGAGGACATGACCCACCTGCCGCCAGAGCATCGCCGCCTGGCCGTCGTCTTCCAAGAGCCTCGGCTCGTTCCACATATGACGGCGGAGACCAATGTCTCCTTTGCCGCCACACTCTCCGGCATTCCCCGCGCCGACGCACACCGACGGGCCGCCGAGCTCCTCGACGAACTCGGCCTTCCGCCGAACAAACACACACTCAAACCGACGAAGCTGTCCGGCGGGCAACGCGGACGGGTGGCCATCGCCCGAGCCCTCGCCGCGCAATCCCCGCGCCTGCGTCTACTCGACGAGCCGCTCGCGGCCATCGATGCACCCAGCCGCGGCCCGCTGCGTGACGTCCTCGCCCGCCACCTCGCGGACTCGGACGCGCCCACGATCCTCGTCACCCACGACCCCACCGACGTCAAAGCACTCGCGACCCGCGACATCCCGCTCGGCTGAGCACCGGCCTCAGGCAACGGCGAAGCGGTATCCGCGACGGTCTCGATGTCACAGGACTGCAATCGGCGGTGTCCCTGGTGTGTGGGCTTCGACAAGCGGGCCCCGACAAGGCAAGGAGACGGGAATGGACAAGGTGCAGGCGGTAAGCGGCAGCACTGATCGTGCGTGGATCCCGCTGGGCGCGAGCAGCCTGCTCGAGAGATGTGCGGAGTGGGCGTCGACAAAGATCTACGGCAAGGTGCTCGACCCGCTGGCGGTGTCCTTCCACCACAAGGGCGCGCTGGCGAGTTCACTCGCGTTGGAGGCGACCGCCTCGCGGTGGAAGGCGCTGCCGACGACGATGAGCACGCTGGCGATACTCGCGGTGAGTCGGGAGATCGGCTGCTCGTGGTGCATGGACTTCGGCTACTGGGAGGCCAACCACAGGGGAGTGCCGGCAGAGAAGATCCGCGGCATCGCGGAATGGGAGGCAAGTGCCGTCTATACGCCGCTCGAGCGAAAGGTGATCGCATACGCGGTCGCCGCGACGGCGACGCCCTCCGCCGTCACACGCGAGATGGTCGACGAACTTCGGGAGGAGTTGACCGACCGGCAGATCGTGGAACTTGCTGCGCTTGTTTCGCTGGAGAATTACCGTAGCAGGACAAACGCGGGACTCGGGCTGTCGAGTCAGGGCTTCAAGGACACCTGCGAGATCGGATGAGGGATGCGGTGTGAGCATGGACGATGACGGCCACGCGCAGGTGTTCGGTGAGCATCGCGCGGCGCTCTTTCGCGCCGCTTACGGGATCCTCGGTTCGGTCGCCGACAGCGAGGACGCCGTACAGGAGACGTGGCTGCGCTGGCGGGAGAAGGAGCTCGATGCGATCGAGCGGCCGCGATCGTACCTGCTCACCGCAGTGACGCGGACCGCGCTGAATATCGTGCGCTCGGCCGAGCGTCGGCGCGAGTCGTACGTCGGTCCGTGGCTACCCGAGCCGATGTCGACCGGAGAAGGCGCGGACCCTCCGCACAGTGTCGAAGTGGCCGAGGACGTTTCGCTGGCGATGCTGGTTGTGCTCGAGTCGTTGTCCCCGCTCGAGCGGGCCGTGTTCGTGCTGCGCGAGGTGTTCGATTCGTCGTACGCGGACATCGCTTGCGCCCTGGACAAATCCGAGGCGTCGGTGCGGCAGCTGGTACACCGTGCTCGCTCTCACGTGCGGGAACGCGCTCCCAGGTATCCCGTCGATCCCGACGCGCAGTTTCGCGTCGCCGAGATGTTCCTCGAGGTCGCGAGGGGCACGGTCGCGGTCGACGAATTGTTGGGAGCGCTGTCCCCGGACATTGTTCTCACGACTGACGCCGGAGGCCACGCCTCTGCCGCGCGACGACCGATTTCCGGTGCATCGAAGGTGGTTCGCTTTACCGCCGGGATCCTCTCCAAGCCGGACACGCAGGCGCTTGAATGGCAGATTGCCGAGGTCAACGGTGCCCCGGCCCTTGTCGGGCATCTCGGCGGTGCGGTCGACACGGTCGTGTGGTTCGAGATCGATGGCGACAGGGTCACCAGGGTGGACATGGTCCGCAACCCGGAGAAGCTCGCGCACGTGCGCGTGTGATTCGGCGAGCGAGCGCGGGGACGATGCCCCGTTCTCGACTGCCAGCGCGACCGCTTGGGCCGGGAAAACCGGAATGTCACGGATTCTGTTAAATCGCGCGATCCAACTTGGCCAAAAGCGTCCGGTCCTTTCGTCCCTTCAGATAGGTTGGGGGCATCGGAGGCCAACGTGAAACGCATTCTCAAGTCGATCTCGCCCCGTCACACGGCAACGCGGCAACGTGTGCCCACCGTGTCCCGCGAAGCGTCTCTCGCTCTACGCCTCATCATGCACGGCGACAAGGAGAGAACCCCATGAAGACACCTCGAACACGACAGGGCCGGCGGCGAGGATTGGCGCTGGGCGCGCTGACCGTATGTGTTGGCTTTCTTATGAGCCTGGTACCGAGCACGGGCGCTGCAGCCGCAGCTTCCGGGCCGCCTCTGAGCGTGCCTCAGGAGGCCTTGGACAATTCGGTGTGGTGCGACGGCAACGTGAACCCGACCTCGGGCAAGAAGACGGTCCTGCTTGTCCACGGCGTCGGCTTCGACGCAAGGGACTCATGGAGCTGGGGCTACCAGCGAGCTCTCACCAAAGACGGGTTCGCGGTCTGCACCGTACAGGTAGGCAATTTCGGACGAGGTGAGGCCGCCCAGGGTGCCGAGTACGTGGTCAACGCCATCCGCGAAGCTCGGGAGCGGGCAGGGCAGAACATCTCCGTCATCGGGCACAGCGCCGGACCTCCGCTCGCGCTGTGGGCGATGAAGTACTGGCCCGATGTGGCCGAGTCGGTCGACGACATGATCGGGCTTGCCGGAGCGATCAAGGGCACCATCTTTGCCGATGCCGTCTGCGTGGTGGACAAGTGCCCTGCGCTCGCGTGGCAGCTCTCCCGCGACTCCAATTTCGTCAACGCGCTCAACGACCAAAGGGTTAACCCCGATATCGACGTCACCTCGCTCTTCAGCCTCACCGACGAAGGCATCCAACCGGCGCGTGAGGTAAGCAGTTACGACGGCGGCACCAACATCGCCATCCAGGACCACTGCCGGCCCTGGCTGGTCGGGCACGTCGGGATGCTCTACGACGGGGCCGGCTACAAGCTTGCGCTGGATGCATTGAACCACCCCGGTCCAGCAGACCCAGCGCGGGTGCCGGACTTGTGCGGCAACCCGATCCTGCCGGAATTCGACGCCCTTGGATTCGCCAAGTCCGGTATCGAAGGTGCCGGCAAATACCTGGGCATCATCGGAGAGCCATTCATCGGTGCCGAGCCTGCACTGCCTGCATACGCCGCCGGCTGACGTGGCCCAGACGGGAGTAGCGCGTTCGCGTCGGCTCAGAATGTCAGAAGTTCGGGTTTCACGTAGTCCTCGGGGTCACTGAGGAACCGCAAGCGGGGCGCATCAGGACCGAGATTCTCGATCTCTCTTGTCAACGGTCTCCGGTAGGCGGATCCACGCGTGGTGATTGTCGGCAGCCAATTGTCGTGGTGGGTCGGCACGAACACGCGGGGACGTAGCGCTTCCATGTAGAGGCGCGGGTCACGCAGACCATTGGCGTACTGATTGAATCCTTGCACAGCCCCGATTTCCACCGTCGTGTCCGGCAGCGTCCTAAGGTCATCAGCCAACTGCGGGGCATTTTCGGGAATGGGGCCCGAGCTATCGTGCCACGTGATGGACGTATCGCCGCCACGAAACTGGTAAAGCAATGTGCCGCCTGCGGGATCGCGCAAGTGCGAACAGAGATGCCGCACGTCCTTCATCGAGGGGCGAAACCGGATCAGGGAGCGCGCACCTGGCAAGGTCACGAGCGGCTTGGCCGGATCCTCGCGGTCGGGGCGCTTGGGTGCACTGTGAATGTGCGCCATCACGCTGAGGTCGATTCCGGCGATGTTCACGTCATTTCGAGTGCCGGGGGCATCTGCCGCATCTCCGACTGGTCGCGTGCGGACATATTGTCCATGCCGAGCTTGGCCCTGGATCTGTTCGCACTGTTGCTCCGTGCCCACGACGACGGCCCCAGACGCCGCCGCGATCTCGGCGGCATCGCCGGCGTGGTCGAAATGGCCGTGGCCGATAAAAATCGCCTCCGGTCGTAACTGGGCCAGTTCGCCGGGCGAGGTGGGAACGTACCCGGAAATCATTCCGCGCGGCACCCACGCGTCGAGCAGGACGACAGTTCCGCGGAAAGCCATCGCGAAACCGCTTACCCCGAACCACGAGAGAATGATCTTGCGCGGGTTCACCTCGCCGGTGTCCTTGTCGACGTTGGACAACCCGAAGTGGCGCTGCCTCGCCGCCAACATTGAAGCGAATTCTCGTGCGTGCGCCGATTGAGGTAACAACTCATCCCCCGAGCTTGTGGCGATCGGATCCAGAGCCACGCGCTTTGGCGCGGGACACGGATATTCCTGGTGCAACCATAGTTTCAAAGTGACTTTGATGGGTGAACCGGGATGTACGGTCGTCCGCACGCATCAGATGAGAAGGGGCGCATGCTGAGCCCCAACGGGCGGACATTCATTTGAGCGACGTGCTTGTGCGTCTTCGAGGAACCTGGCTACGTCAATGAGTGAACGCCGCGCGCAGCTCGTCGTGGCGGCCGTCGAACTGGTGGCCGCCGCTCGAGTAGGACGCCACCGGCGCACGGGGAAGGAGCGCGGAGTTGAGGCCGAGGTGAGAATGCGGCACCACGTCGTCATCGGCGCAATGGTGCAGCGTGATGGACTGTGGCGGCACGGGCGCGGCGAATTCGTAGTCGGCGATCGCCCAACCCTTCGGTCCCCAATTCGGCATCGCGAGCATGTGCACGTCGAACCGCGGCCACGCCTCCTCGGCGAGTATGAGCAGGAGGATGGACCCGCCGAAGGAGTGGGCTATCACGAGGTCACCATCGTCCAGCTCGGCGAGCGCCGGTCGCAACGTCCCGGCCCAGGACTCGTACGACATATCCTCGTCCGACATTCGTGGCATACTCGCGTGCGCCCCGAACGCGGCGGCGAGCGGGCGGTCCTCGTCGAAGCCGCCCGCGCCGTGGATGAACAGTGTGCGCATGTCTCGAGGCTACGAGCGCGTACGGCTGCGGGGAAGAGGGATCGAAGGAGTGCGCATGAACGGACAAACGCTGCCCACCATCGTCGAACAGGTCGATGCTCTGGTCCGGAAGGGACTGCCCGCGCTGGCCTCCATGGGGGAAGACGAGTTTCGCAAACTCGCCTCCGGGCTGGGTAATGCGCGTGGAGGGATCGTCGCCGTCCATCCCTCGCTCGTGCCCGCCGCGTCGCTAGCTCCGCTGCTCGAGCGCGCTGGCCGGCCGGGGTTCGTTGTCGAGGACATGACCGACCTCGCCGAATTCGCGCCGATCGCCGGCGTCGAAATTCCGGACGCGCCGTTATACGTTCTCGCAGAGCCGCAGCGCGGCGACGACATGCGCAATTGGAGTCCGGACGAGGCGTTGCCGGAAATCACCGCTCGCGGGCGCACGCCGCTCACGGTCTCCGAGGGGATCTGTTGGCTGCTCGCCGAACCGGCTCAATTGGAGCCCAACCACTGCTTCATGACCATCGCCTCGCGCAAACCCAAGGCCCGGCAACCGAAATCGCAAAAGGGCGTTGCCCTCGACGCGCGGACGCCGGCGCTGTGGATCAGCGGCGGTACCGGACAGGACGGCGCCGAGCGTAAGGGCGCCCCGAAGGTCGGCTGGTGCTGGGCCGGCAACCGGCACACGTGGCTCGGCTTCGCGTCCGTAGCTAGGCGGACAAGCTAGGTCGCCTGCCGCTTTTCGGCACCGGTGTGGTTTTCGGTGCGCATGCGCTCGCTCATGTGCGGGTAATGCAATTCGAACGCCGGCCGCTCGGACCGAATGCGGGGGAGCTCAGTGAAATTGTGGCGAGGCGGGGGACAACTGGTAGCCCACTCAAGTGAGTTTCCGGCGCCCCACGGATCATCGACGGTAACTACCTCTCCGTAACGCCAGCTCTTGATGACGTTCCACATGAACGGCAACATGGCGACGCCGAGTAAGAGCGCGCCGACTGTCGAAACCTGGTTCAGAACTGTGAAATTATCGGTCTCCAGATAGTCGGCGTATCGACGGGGCATGCCTTGGTTTCCCAGCCAATGCTGGACGAGGAATGTCGTGTGGAAACCAACGAACATGAGCCAAAAGTGCCACTTGCCGAGCCGGTCGTCGAGCATCCGGCCGGTCATCTTGGGAAACCAGAAGTACGTTCCGGCGAAAACCGAGAACACGATGGTGCCGAATAGCGTGTAGTGAAAATGGGCGACGATGAAATATGTGTCGTGAAGGTGAAAGTCGATCGGCGCGGATGCCATCATCACCCCGGTCAATCCGCCGAAGAGGAAAGTGACCGCGAAGCCGAGCGCAAACAGCATCGGCGTCTCGAAGGTGAGTTTGCCGCGCCACATCGTTCCGATCCAGTTGAAAAACTTGACCCCTGTCGGCACTGCGATGAGGAAACTCATAAACGAGAAGAACGGGAGTAGGACCGCGCCCGTGGCGAACATGTGGTGTGCCCACACAGCCATCGACAAGACGCCGATGCCGAGAGTCGCGAAAACCAGGCCGGCATAACCGAACAACGGCTTACGCGAGAAGACAGGGAAGACCTCGGACACCACCCCGAAGAACGGGATCGCGAGGATATAGACCTCGGGATGACCGAAGAACCAGAAAAGATGTTGCCACATAATGGCGCCACCGTTTGCCGCGTCGAACAGGTGGCCACCGAAATTACGATCGACGAACACCCCCATCAACGCCGCAGTGAGGAGGGGAAAGGCAAACAAAATCATGACGGCAGTGACGAGGATATTCCACGTGAATATCGGCATCCGGAAGAAGACCATGCCCGGCGCACGCATACAAATGATCGTGGTCAACAAATTGACCGCTCCTAGGATGGTGCCGATACCGCCTACGGATACGCCCATGATCCACAGGTCTGCGCCGACCTGTGGCGAATGGGCGCTATCCGACAATGGTGCGTAAATCGTCCAGCCAAAGGCTGCCGCCCCGCCGGGGGTGACGAAGCCAGCGAGAAGAAGCACTGCTCCGAATGCGAAAAGCCAGTACCCGAGAGCGTTGAGTCGTGGAAATGCGACGTCGGGAGCGCCGATGTGCAACGGGACGATGTAGTTGCCGAAACCGATTACTATCGGCGTGCCGAAAAAGAGGAGCATGACGGTGCCATGCATCGTGAACATCTGGTTGAACTGCTCGTTTGATAAAAATTGCATTCCCGGCAGGAATAGCTCGGCACGTACGAGTAGCGCCATCAGCCCGCCGATGAAGAACAGGATGAAGCAGGTGACGATGTACATCAGCCCGAGCATCTTGTGATCGGTTGTGGTGAGCAGCTTCCAGACGGAGGACCCGGGGCGCCCGAAACCGCTGGTCCCGGTAGAAGCCGTTAACTCTTGTGATTCCGGAAGGGTGATGGACATTCGTCCCTCCTCCTAGCGAACGAACCCGCGTCGTAGTGCTCGCCCTCTTTTGGGCAGAGCTGAAGTCGATGCGAAGTGCTCGATCGAAAACGTGCGATGCCTTGACGCTAGTGCCCAGCCGAGGTTGCAGATAGCCCTATGCAAAGCATGCGCTACTAGTATCGGCTCCGTTCTATCGTGCAGCGTTTCCATTGCCGCAGCGTCAGCGCGCTATCTGCTCGAGTATGCGCGGATCGGATACCTGCGATATCCCCTGAAGAAGTGCCCCTGTTCGGAGCTGATATCTCTGTGGCGACTATGCGGATGACTTCTTAGTCGACTTGTTGGACGAAGGGGATTTGTCTGACTTGCCGGATCTGCCCGATTTTTCGGCCTCGCGCTTGCGCTTGACGCTGCGTTCGAGCGCGTCCATCAGGCTGACGACTTTATCGCTCGATCGACCGGACCCGGACGAGGACTCAGAGTCGGAACTCTCTTCGCCAAACGTTTTTTCGGTGTCGACCGCCTCGTCGGATTCGAGCTTGGTATCGATCAATCGCTGAAGCTCTTCTTGGTACTCATCCGTATATTGGTCCGGGTCGAAGTCGCCGCTGAACTGCTCTACCAATGCGCTGGCCATATCGAGTTCTTTACTCGTCACCCTTGATTGCTTCGGCGAGAATCCCGCGTCGCGAAGGTCCTGGGGCCATCGGAGTGTCTGCAGCATCAAGAGCGAGTCCCGATGCCGGAGCACGCCCAAACGCGTCTTGGTGCGGAGCGTGAAACGGACGACCGCCGTTCGATCGGAGTCCACCAGCGTTCGGCGCAACAGCGTGTACGATTTCGCGGAGCGTCCAACGGGTTCGAGGTAATAAGCAGTGCCGAGAAGGATCGGATCGATTTGATCGTCCGGTACGAACTGAACGACGTCGATTTCGTCGTTCTCCGACTCAGGGATCGACTCCAAATCGTCATCCGATAGCACGACGGTTTTGTCGCCGTCGTCGTAGGCCTTCTCGATATGTTCATAGTCGATTTGGCGGCCGCATACGTCGCACCGCCGTTCATAGCGAATGCGCCCGTGGTCCTTGTCATGTACCTGATGTAGCGAAACATCATGCGAGCGGGTCGCACCATAGAGTTTTACGGGCACGTTGACGAGTCCGAATGTGATCTCGCCTTTCCATATTGCGCGCATATCCTAGGCTTACACGCACAACCCTCCAGTTCTGCCCGGCAACGCTTTTCAGGGGTGAAACCAGAGGGTCGGAGTGTGAAGAGGAGCACAGTGAACACTATGGCCACCAACGGTAGGAAAGTTGACGTCGAAGGCCACGAACTCAAGGTGACGAACCTTGACAAGGTCTTCTACCCCTCGACGGGCACGAGCAAGGCCGATGTGATCGACTACTACAGTCGAATCGCCCCCGTAATGGTGCCCCAGGCAACTCGGCGTGCTGCCACTCGCAAGCGATGGGTAAATGGTGTCGGTACGAAAGCGGACCCCGCGAAGGCATTTTTTCGAAAGAACCTGGAGCGGTCGGCGCCCAGCTGGGTGCCTCGCGCGGACATAGAACACAAAAAGGGTACGTCGACGTATCCCCTGATTGACGAGCGCGCGGTGTTGGTATGGCTGGCTCAAGTCGCGGCGCTGGAGATACATACGCCGCAGTGGCGATTCGACGAAGAAAACGAGCCACTCAACCCCGATCGGCTGGTACTCGACCTGGACCCGGGCGAGGGGGTCGAACTGCGTCAATGTGCCGAGGTTGCCGTGTGGTGTCGCGAGATAATCGACGGAATGGGCCTGGACGCTTTCCCCGTCACGTCCGGGTCGAAAGGCCTTCATATCTATTCCCCTCTCGACGGATCCACGACCGCTGAGGAGGCGGATGCCGTGGCGCGTGAGCTTGCGCGAGCGCTACAGGCCGACCACAGGGACCACGTGGTTAGCGAAATGTCCAAGTCGAGCCGCAAGGGGAAAGTCTTCATCGATTGGTCCCAGAACAACGGCAGTAAGACGACCATCTGTCCGTATTCGCTGCGCGGCAGGATGCGACCTACGGTGGCGGCGCCGAGAACCTGGGATGAGATTTCCGATCCGGAGCTTCGCCACATCGAATATGACGAAGTGCTCCGTCGCGTCGAGGAGGGGATCGACCCCATAGCGGAAATGGGGCACGAGCCATCGCACACACGAGGTCGACGCGGCAAAGCCGAAGGAACCCGGCGGGCGAATCGACTCGAGAAGTACAAATCGAAGCGCGACCGCACCCGAACGCCCGAACCCATTCCCGAAACTCAGGTCCATCACGATGACAGCGAGAGCGCGATCGAGTCGGAAGACCCTATATTCGTCATTCAGGAACACCATGCCAGCTCGGTGCATTGGGATTTTCGCCTCGAACATGACGGCGTGCTCGCTTCGTGGGCGGTGCCTAAAGGGCCCCCGGGAGCTCAGGGCGTCAATCGCCTCGCGGTGGCCACCGAAGATCACCCACTGGAATACGCGACGTTCGAAGGCACCATCCCGAAGAAGGAGTACGGCGGCGGAGAAGTCGCGATTTGGGATGTCGGCACGATCGACGTCGATAAGTGGTGTGAGGGCCGGGAAGTCGTCGTTACTTGTTACGGCAGGGCCGACGGTGGTCTCGGCGGAGAGCCCCGAAAATTTGCATTGATCCACACCGGTGAAAAGACCGGCACGTCGGGCGCCGGAAATGATTCCCACTGGATTCTTCGTCTGACAAAACACCAGCCACAACCGGGGCGCTCTGGGACCGGTCCCAGCATCTCAACGCCGGTATCCCCGATGCTGGCGACATTGGGAAGTGCTAAGGACATCACTAATTCGAAAGACTGGGCGTTCGAGATGAAATGGGACGGTGTGCGAGCGGTTGCCACGGTTACTTCGGCGACGGTCATCCTGAGCAGCCGTAAAGGCCACGATCTCACGGCTACCTTTCCCGAGTTCGGCGATCTGGGGAAAGCGATAGATCGGCGCACCTTAAACGAAGGAGACGTCATTGTAGATGGCGAAATCGTGGCTTTCGACGCCAAGGATCGCCCTTCCTTCTCCTTGCTCCAGCAGCGCCTTGGATTAACGACGAAGGCAAAAATACGTTCTGCCCAAGAACGCTTCCCCGCATTCTTTATGGCCTTCGACCTGCTTGCATGCGGCGGGAGATCGATGCTGGCCACGCCGTACGGTGAGCGACGAAGCGCGCTCCGTGAAGTGGTCGACGAAACCGCTCATCTTCGGATTCCTCACGCGGACCCTGGGGACGTCGATCACGCGATAGCGCTGTCTCAACAACTCGAGTTGGAGGGCGTGGTGGCGAAGCAGCTTTCGAGTGTCTACCGGCCGGGCAAGCGTGGAAAAACGTGGATCAAGATAAAGAATGCCCGCGAGCAGGAAGTCGTCGTCATTGGGTGGCGGCATGGAAAAGGAGAGCGTTCCGGTCGGATCGGTTCACTTTTGCTCGCCGTGCCGGATGACGAAGGCCAACTCCACTACGCGGGCCGGGTAGGCACGGGGTTCAGCGAGAAAGACCTCGACGACATCGCTCGCCGGCTCCGCGGCCGCGAAAGGAAGACGGCCCCGGCAGCCGGCGTTCCTGCGGCGGATCGACGCGACGCCGAATGGGTGCGCGCCGATCTCGTGGCCGAAGTCAGGTATGCCGAACGCACGACCGAGGGGCGGTTGCGTCACCCGTCGTGGCGCGGCTGGCGTCGCGATAAGTCCCCCAACGAGGTCACCTGGGAGTGACATGTACCCCTTCTTGGGGCGACTTAAAAACTGCCACAGCCGTTTTAATACGTAGCCTGCGTACAGATGGGGTATTCCATCAACTCAACCGTTTAGGAGATGGTCTCCATGGGAGAGATCACAACACGCGACGGAACAGCACTACACGTTGAGGAAAGCTACGGTGGCGGCCGACCGGTCGTACTTATTCACGGCTGGCCACTGTCGGGGCAATCATGGGAGGGCCAAGTCGGTGCGTTGGTCGACGAGGGCTACCGCGTGATTACGTACGACCGCCGTGGGTTTGGGCGAAGTGATAAACCTCCGACCGGATTCGACTACGACACTCTCGCTGCCGACTTAGACGATATCGCCACCGCTCTCGACCTCCGAGACATGACACTGGTCGGTTTTTCGATGGGCGGCGGGGAAGTCGCTCGGTACATTGCGAACCACGGCGAAGATCGACTGGACAGCATTGTATTGGCTTCGGCGGTAACGCCGTACATGTTGCAGACGGAGGACAATCCTTTCGGCCCTCTGACACCCGAAGAGGCGACGCAGATGAAAACCGATCTAGAAACCGACAGAGAGGCATTCTTCGACGAGTTCACCAGGGCGTTTTACTCCGTTGCCGATGAACTCAAGGTCACCGAGGCCGAGCGACAAAAATCCATCGAATGGGCACGACAGAGCGACCCCCAAGCGGCCTTGGCGTGTATGGAGTCTTTCGGCGGCACCGATTTCCGCGGCGATCTCGACGAGATCACCGTTCCCGCGCTGGTCATCCACGGAGATTCCGACGACATCGTCCCCGTATCCGGTTCTGCAGAACGCACTCAGGAGCAAGTCCGCTCGAGCTCGCTCCAGGTCATCAGCGGTGCGCCGCATGGACTACTGGCGAGCCATACGAGCGAGTTCAACGAGGCCCTTCTCGGTTTCCTCGCCGAGCGCAACGGCGACATGGCTGATTGAGTGGCGCAGTTCGTCGGCCGTTCCACGGGCCGGAACTACAGTGCTCCGGCGTCACGAGTGCGGGCGGCAATGTAGAGAGCAGTGAGGTTTCGGACGTGCGGCCTGTCACCTCGAATCCTTCTCATTCGTTGTAGGTCTCTCGCTGGGTTTGTTGAGCCCGCGCATTCGCTCGAGATCGCCCCAGGTGTTGACGTCGGAGATCACGGCTTCCCGGTCGGCGACGGTCACGTCTATGCAGGATAGTTCGCCAAGCAGGCCGCGGAGGGAGAGTCCGTGCGCGCCACCGGGTGCGAGGGCATCCGCGCGGGTGCGCAGGGACTCGCCGAGCACCACCGAAGGCAGGAAGGAAGCCTTGCCGCCTTGGGGGTCGGCACGTGCGACGTCATACGCGACGGATGTAGGGGTCCCGGGGCGCAGGCCCGCGAGGAGGGCGGGAAGCGCGCGCGGTGCGTAAGGGGCATCGCCGGCGAGGAGCGCGAACGTATCGGCGGCGGGGGAGTGGCGGACACCGGCAAGGAATCCCGCGGCCGGGCCGCCGAGCGGCGGGTCCTCGAGGCAGCGCGGGGTGCCGGAGGGTAACTCGAGGCCCGGCGGTGCGACGACGAGCGGATAGAATCCGGCCGCTTGGGCGCCGTCGACGACGTGTGCGACCAGCGTGCGTCCGTGCAGGTCGAGCTCGGTTTTCGAGACCCCTCCCATGCGCCGCGCGGTGCCCGCGGCGAGGATGATCGCGACGCCGGCGGACATGGCTACACGGCGGAGCGGTCGATGGCGATGGCGCGCATCTCGTCGCCCTCGGTTGCGGCAGTGTCGGGTTCGACGATGAGCAGCACGTTCGCACGGTGCAGCGTAGACGCGGCGTGCGAGAAGCCACGGTCGGCACCGAGCAACGAGAACTCGCCGTCGCGCAGAACGGCCGGGACGAAGCGACGCTTGCCGCCGAAAGGCCCGAGCGAGGCGGACATCCGCCCCGTGACGTACGCGAGGCGCGTGGGGTGCGTGCTGAGCCGGCCGAAGACGTGGCGCACATACAGCCACGCGGACACGAAGGCGCTCACCGGGTTTCCCGGGAGCATCATGATCCGCCCGTCGCCGATGGTGCCGTAGCCCTGCGGCTTGCCGGGCTGCTGCGCGACCTTGAGGAAGTGCAGATCGACGTCGTCGCGGCCGGAATCGGCGAGCATCTTCAGCGGGTCGAACGCGCCCGCGGACACCCCTCCGGTGGTGACGACGAGGTCGACGAGGCCCGCGTGGTCGGAGATGACCTCGGCGAGCGCCTCCGGGTCGTCGTTGACCGAGGTGTTGTGCACGTCGGTGCAGCCCCATTGGCGCAGCAGCGCCGCGATCATCGGGCCGTTCGAGTCGTTGATGAAGGTACCGCCGTCGTCGAGCGAGGCGGATCCGCCCGACGCGGACAACAACTCTGCACCTGTAGAGATGACGAGCACCCGGGGCAGCGGGACGACGTCCACCTCGGACACGCCAGCGGACAGGATGCCGCCGATAGTGAACGGCGTGAGCACCTGCCCCTTCTCGGCGACGACCTCCCCGGCGCCCATGATCTCGCCCGCGCGGCGGATGTGCGCCCCAGGCTTCGGCGCCTTCTCGATGCGCACCTCCGACGGCAGCTCGCGGGGACCGGCGGGGACGTTGGTGTCCTCAACGGGCACGATCGTGTCGGCGCCGTCGGGCACCGGCGCCCCCGTCATGATGCGCGCAACGGTGCGCGGCGCGAGCACGACAAGCGGGTTACCCGCGGGAACGTCCGCGGACACCGGCATCGTCGCGGGGATGCCCTGCTTCTCGATATCGGCCAGGCGGCACGCGAACCCGTCCATCGCCGAGTTCGTGAACGCCGGCGTCGGGGTGAGCACATGCACGTCCGCGGCGAGCACGCAGCCCTGCGACTGCGCGACGCGGCGCCGCTCGGTGGGCAGCGGGGCGAGCTGGGCATCGAGAATGCGCAGGTACTCGTCCGGCGTAATGAGGCCTTGGTCTGCGCGGGGGTTGTGAGCTTCATTTCCCATAAGAGCCATCATGCTTCATCAGAATCCGAACTGCCGAGCGCGACCAACCATCCTCACGTTGCAACTATAGGTGCGCCCCCACCTGTTGCGCGAGGAAGGTACTGCCTGCCAGCGACGGATGGCCCGTCATGTTGTATTGGTGCGTTGTGAAATCTACGTTTCCCGAGATAAAGCGCTGCGCGTCGGGAGCGCAGGTTGAATTGGAACGAGTCAGGTCCCGGATATCGAGATACTCGACGTCGGCTCGGACGGCGGCGTCTCGTTGATTCGCTTGATTACGCCTCTCGTTGGCCGCGAATCCCGGGCTGTGGATGCCCATCGGTACATTCGGGATGACGTTGAGCGAGCAGAACATCTCGCGGTCATCCGTCGAAGACAGTCGACCCAGCAACAGTATCTTCGCCTCGGGGGCGACGCCCCTCACCTTGTCGACGGCGGCGACGAGGTTGTCGACGATCTCGGCGTCCGGGATAGTGCGCCAGGTGTCGTTCATTCCCGCGGCGAGAATCACGGTTGTCGCATTGTCCAGCGCCCCGGTCGATCCTGCGTGCTCGATACGGCGGAGCATATCTTCGGTGGTATGCCCATTGCAGGCCCAGTTCTGGACCGGGCGGCCGGTGTCCCTTGCCAGCAACATCGGCCATGAGTTCGGGGAGTACAAGCATCCCGCGTTCGAAGGGTAGATCGCCTGGACCAATGGGCTGCCGTAGCCGAGATTGGCGAAATGGTTGGAGTTCGACGTGAACGAATCGCCGAAGGCGACGACGCTTGAATGTCCTGCCGCGACTCCGGCCGAGCCCGCGCTTTCGGTCGACGAGCCGGACGAGCCCGCCGAACCGCTGGAGCCCAGCGATCCGGCCGAACCGGACGAAGCGATGCCCGCCTGTGCGGAACCCGAATCGGGATCAACCGACCCCGCGGCGATCTCCCCGGACCCGGCGCTACCGATATCGACCTGCGCTTGTGCTCCGACAGTCGACGCAGCGATCACCAGCGCCGACATCGACAGTGCCACCAGACCGCTGATGCTTTTGCGCACCTGAACTCCCCCTCATGCGTTGCGCTGACACCGGAGAGGCCCGAACTTACCAAGTGCTTAGGTCATCTACCGAGCGCAAAAAGAAACTGAACTCGGAGATTATCATTTATTTACTCCCTGTGGTGCGGTATTAACACTGGGGGTGCGTGGGGCACGAAAGGCGGCGTGGCTGGGTCAGGACCGATTTTCATTGGCGCTTCATGTTTGCGTTATAGGCTTCGAACCATGCAACACACCACACGTAAATCACTCACGATTCCCGCCGCCCTTGCCCTCGTTTTCGCGATGACGGCGTGCGGAAGTGATGCCGCCGAGGAAGGGGTCGGAGGCGACGCGACGAACTTGAGCGCAGCCGGCCCCGACACGACGGTGCAGGAGTCGGCGGTGAGCGAGACTACTTTGGCGAGCGCGGCTCAGTCCAGCAGTGAGGCACGAGCCGACGACGCCGAGCTCGACGAGCTCCGCGTGCTCATCGACGGCGAGCCCGTCGAGGCCGACCTCTCCCCGGCGATCTGCCAATGGGGCGAAGACGACGGGGTCGAACAGCTCGAATTCGACGCCGGGCGCGACGACGACGGGAAGCTCGCGGTCGAGATCGACATGCACAACCCGCCGCGTCTCGATGACTTCGGTTTCGACGCCCCGGGGGAGGAGGACTGGGAGGCCGAGGACCACCACAAACAGTCCGCGCAGATCGGCGTCGAGGGCGATACGTACACCGTCACCTCGACGGTCGAAGAGGACGACTCCGACCGCGAGGCCGAGATGGTCGCGGTGTTTACCTGTCCGCGGAGCTGAACGCACGCAGGAACGACGCCTGCGCGAGCGCGATGCGCTCGATCTCGGTCGGGTCGACCGACTCGTCAGGGGAGTGGATCGCGGCCGCCGGATCCTCCACACCGTAGAGCGCGATCTGCGCGGCCGGGTGAGCTTCCTGCAGCACCGTGGTGAGCGGGATCGACCCGCCGGAGCCGATCTCCGCGACCTCGCCGGCGCCGTAGGCGGTGGCGAGGGCCTCGCCCAGCAGGGCCTCAACGGTCCCGGTGGACGCGCCGTCCGACGTCATAAATGGGTGTGCTACCGCACCCTTCTCGCAGGTGACGCGCGCATTCCACGCGGCTCGCGCCTCGAGATGCGCGACGAGCGCGTCCTGTGCGGAAGCCGGGTCCATGCCCGGTGGGATGCGCAGGTTGATCAGAGCGCGCGCCGTGGGCTGCACCGCGCCGATCGCGCCCTCGACCGGTGGGCAGTCGATGCCGAGCACTGTCGCGGTGGGGCGGGCCCACACGAGGTCGGCGACCGGCGCGGCGTTGGAGACCTCGACGCCGTCGAGGATGCCCGCGTCGGAGCGGAAGATGTTCTCGTCGTAGGGCATGCCGGACCAGGTGCCGGAGAAATCGACGCCGTCGATCGTGGTCGCGCCGGTGGCCGGGTCGCGCAGTGAGGACAGCATCGAGATGAGCGCGGCGAGCGCATCGGGCGCCGCCCCGCCGAACTGGCCCGAGTGCACGCCCGCGGCCATGGTGTCGACCGTGACCGTGACATTCGCGGTCCCTCGAAGCGAAGTCGACAGCGTCGGCACGCCCACGGCGGCGTTACCCGAATCGACGATGCAGATGGCGTCCGCGGCGAACAGCTCGGGGCGCGAGGCGACGAGATCGTCGAGTCCTCCGCCGCCGGTCTCCTCGGAGCCCTCGACGACGAGCGTCAGCCCGAGGCCGTCGAGCGGATCGGCGCCGTCGCCCGCGAGCTCGGCGAGCGCGCGCAGCGAGGCGAGATGCACCACGAGGTTGCCCTTGCAGTCCGCGGCGCCGCGTCCGTACCAGCGGCCCTCGCGCGCGGTGAGCTCCCACGGGGAGGCCGTCCACGCCTGCGGATCGCCGGCGGGCTGCACGTCGTAGTGCGAGTACAGCAACACGGTCGGCTTATCGCCGGAGGCGTCGCGGTGCGCGACGATCGTCGTCGACCCGTCCGAGGTCTCGATCTGCTGGATCTGCTCGCGGCCGAGGCCCGGGATGGCGAGGCCCGCGAGGAGCTCAACCACCGTCGCGGCGGCCTCGGCGCACGCTTCCGGATCGGCGCCGTGCACGCTGGGCAGCGCCACGAGCGCGGTGAGATCGGTCTTCGCCTGCTCCATCTGCGCGGCAACGAGAGGGCGTAGCGCCTCGACAGACTCGGACGCAGAATTCGAATCGGTGGTGGAGTGGTCCTTCGGGGAGATCATGTACCCAGAGTAGAACCTTCTCACCTACGCCGACGGCGCGACCTTGACGAAAATGTTCTTCATGATCGGCTGATCGGATTGCGTCGAAAAGTCTGTCACGCTCAGCAGCGCATTCATCTCCGGCATGTAGCCCGCCGCGCTACCGACAGGCGTGTTGTATCCGATGGCGCGATACCCGCGAAGTGTGCGCTGCGTGCCGTCGCGGCTCGTCGACGTAATGTCCACGGGATCCCCCTCGGAAATCCCGCGGGCACGCATGTCCTCCGGGTTGAGCATGATCATCTCGCGCACATTCTTGATGCCGCGGTAGCGATCATTGTTCGAGTAGATCGTTGTGTTCCACTGGTCGTGTGAGCGCATGGTCTGGAGTACGAGAGTGTCGGAATCGGTGGGGATGACGTCGGGCAGCGGCTCCAACGAGAACTCCGCGAGCTTCGACGGGGTCGTGAACTCTCGCTCCCTCGGCGGCTGCGGGATGCGAAAGCCACCAGGCTGCCGGATGAGCTCGTTCATGCCCTCGAAACCAGGGAGGACGCGTGCCATCGACTCTCGGATCGTGTCGTAGTTCGCCGCGAAGCCTTCCCAGTCGATCGAACTTTCGGGCATCGCCGCGCGTGCCAGTCGCGTGAGGATTGCCGGCTCCGACATGAGGTTGTCTGACGCGGGCTCGCGACGCCCGACGGACATGTGAACCATGCTCATCATGTCCTCGACCGTGACGCCTTGCGGCCCCGAGGCCTGCTCGTCGATTTCGGTGCGCGCGAGACACGGGAGGATGAGCGCCTTGCGGCCGTGGACGAGGTGCGAACGATTGAGCTTCGTCGACACCTGCACCGTGAGCGCGCACTTGCGCAACGCCTCTGCCGTGTATTCGGGGTCGGGCACTGCGCGCACGAAGTTGCCACCCATGCCGACGAAGATCTTGACCTTCTCGTCGTGCATCGCCTCGATCGTGTCGACGGTGCCAAGACCATCCTTGCGGGGACTGTCGATCCCGAATTCCGCATCCGTGGCCGTCAAAAGTTCCTCGGAGGGGTGGTGGTTGACGCCGCACGTCCGGTTTCCCTGGACGTTGCTGTGTCCGCGGATCGGGGACGGGCCGGCGCCGGGCCGTCCGACGTTGCCGCGCAGCATGAGCAGGTTGACGATCTCACGCACCTGATCCACCCCGTGCTCGTGTTGGCTCACACCGAGGCACCAGCTGATCACGACCTTTTCGGCGTGCATATAGATCTTCGCGGCGCGGCGAATCGAGTCCTCGTCCAGTCCCGATTGCGTGGTGATCTCGTCCCAAGACGTCGTTCGGCATAGTTCGCGGTAGGCCTCGAGGCCATTGGTGTACCCGGAAAGGAACTCGTGGTCGAGGACATCCGGATCGTGCTCGGCTGCCTCGAAGACGACCTTCGACATCCCGCGCATCAGCGCCATGTCGCCGCCTGGCCGCACCTGCAGCGATGCGGTCGCGGTGTCCGTGGCCTGGAAGGTTGCCATTCGGGAGATTTCGTGCGGGACGATCGTCCTCGTCGCGCCGGCCTCGAACAGCGGGTTGACGTGCACGACGTCGGCGCCGCGGCGGATCGCCTCGGCGAAGGTGGTGAGCGCGCGGGGGGCGTTGGAGGCCGAGTTGGAGCCGAGAATGAACAGCGCGTCCGTCTCGTTCCAATCCTCGAAGTCGCAGGTGCCCTTACCAGTACCGATCGAAGCCGTGAGCGCCCGGCCAGACGCCTCGTGGCACATATTCGAGCAATCGGGCATGTTATTCGTGCCGAGGGCGCGACACATCACGCCGTACAGGAACGATGCCTCGTTGCTCAGCCGACCAGAGGTGTAGAACGAAGCCTCATTGGCAGAATCGAGCTTGCGCATTTCCTCGCCGTACAGGGCGAACGCATCGTCCCACGAGATCGGGACATAGTGGTCGGACTCGGCGTCGTACACCATCGGTTCGGTCAGCCGGCCTTGCTCCTCGAGCGCGTAATCGCTCCATGTCGCGAGTTCACTCACCGTGTGCTCCGCGAAGAACCCGCCCCTGGCGCGCTCGCGGGTCATCTCCCACGCGGCGTGTTTGATCCCGTTTTCGCACACATCCATCGTGATCTTCTGATCGTCCGGCCATGCGCAGCCCGGGCAGTCGTAGGAGACCCGGTCGTGGTTCATTCGGACCACCGAATGTGCGACCTGGAGCGGCAGGCGTTCACGCAGCATGACGCCTGCCACCGACATCGCGGCGCCATAGCCGGCGGCCGGATGCGTGTAGTCCTTTTGCGAGAAACCGTCTGACGTCGGAGGACCGAATCCGCCCTGGCGCGGCATCGTCGACAGCAGCCCTAGCGTCTCGGGCGCGAGCGTCGCGACGCGCTTGCCCCCGGAGGGCTCCGTCGCCGCGCTCGGGGACACGGTCATCCTTTTCGTGCGCGGACCGTGAAGATACCCAGAGTCGTGGGAATCGCCCTCGCCGAGTGTTTCGTTGCTCACGATCAAGCTCCATTCATCCGACGCGCATGCGCATACCTATTTATAGTCAATTGTTCGGGCCCGGGCAGGCGAAGTCGAATGGTCCACCCGAGCGTCGGCAAATGGGGCTACTCGCAAAGCTGGCGCTAAACCATGTTGTCGAAGCGCAGCGAGCCGAGAACCTGATCAATGACCTCGGCGGGCTCGACGCCCGGCTGGTCCTCATCTGTCATGAGCAGGAGCGCCACGGTTTCGGGGGACTCGGGGCTACCAATACTCACGCCGATGACGTCGGCGCGGATGGTCGGGGGAGTGCAGATCGAGCGGGGTTCCTTCGGGGTGCCCCGGATGGTCTGGTGGTAGGCCAGGGTGCCGGAGACACCGATCTTGTCCGCGTGGCCGAGGTCGACCTCCGAGCCGTGCTCGGAGAACATCGTGTCCATCGCGTCGCCCATCGACCGCGACATCGACGCGGTGATCGACTCCGCGTCCCCCTGCGCCGGTTCCGTGAGCCCCACGCGCACCCGGAACGACGAGGTCCCGGTCAGCGAGCAGTAGCCGCGCTGGGCTTCTGCGTTGGCCGACGTCAGAACCCCGAATCCCCAGTCGAGCGAATCGTCGGCCGCCCCGGGAGCGTCCTCGGCGACCACGGCCCACTCCGGCGGGACCGAGTAGACCAGGCCCGAGCGGTGCCGAAGGTCCTGCCAGTCCGAGGGGACCTGCGCGCCGAGAGTCGGTCCCGCCTGCTCCTGCACGGGCCGCTCGGGCGGGGACTCGGGGAGCAGCGCGCAACCACACAGCGCAGTGCAGGCAAGTGCTGCGAGGCCGGCGCCAAACCTACGACGTGCGGAAGACAAACGTGCGGTGGACACCGGCGAGGAGTTAGACGGACCGCTGCTCGGCGAGCGCCTTGATGCGCTTGAGCGAAGAGTCGACGCCCTTGTCGAGGCCCTTGGAGAACTTGTCCTCGCCGCCGGTGGCCTTGGAGAGTACGTTCTCGAACAGGGAGACCACCGGGGCAGGGGCGTCTCGGTACTGTTTGAGGGTCGTCGTGCCCGCGCCTCCGGCGCCCTCGGACAGTTCGAAAACCCACTCCGAGCCGCTTGTCGCCATATTCGAGATGCGCCGACCCGGCACGTAGTCGACGACCTTCGATGTGGTCGGCCAGAAGACGCGACCCTGCTTGTTGAGGTTGAGCGACCACGTCCCGTTCTTCGTGCGACCGCCAAGCGCGCGGACCTTCTTCGTGGTCGGCGCCCACTTCGGGGCGTTCTCCACCTCGCCCACGATCTCCCACACGGTGGAGACGGGCGCGTTGATCTCGATCTCGGACTCGAAGCTGCGGACCTTCTTGTTAGCCATGATGTCGATAGTACGGAACGCTACCCGGTCTCGACGATGTTCTTGATCTTCTCCAGCGATTCGCCGACGCGGGCCCCCATGAATTCGTTGTACGGCTGCTCGCCGCCCATTGCGGGCGTGACGATCCGTCCCGCGATGAATCCGCGCGGGTAGTAGGTCTCTCGGAACTGGCGCAGGCGCGTGGTCCCGTCCTTCGGTCCCGGCTCCAGTTCGAACACCCATGTCGCGCCGGCCATGCCGACCTCGTTCGCGAAGCGCTTGCCGGGTTGGAAGTCGGTCACCTTGGCCCAGGTCGGCCACGCGATGACGCCGCGGTGGTTGAGATTGACCGAAAAGGTGCCCAGTTTCGTCGTTCCGCCGAAAGCGAACACCTTGCGTGCCTGGCTGCTCCATTGCGGCGCGTTGCGCACGTCGGAAATGAGCTCCCAGACGCGCTCGACCGGCGCGTTTATGTCGACCTCGTGGAGAAGCTGGCGTTCGGTGCGCGTCGTCATGCCCGCAATGCTAGTCGCCCGCCGGCGTGCCGGGGCGAAGTAAGCGCTGGCCAGCGCTTACAACGGCGTTCACAACCTTGCACTCGCCCACGGAGAGTGCTAGAAAAGGGCTTGGCACTCTACTAATCAGAGTGCTAAACAAAAGAACTCTGGTCGGGGCGGCGAGATCGGTCCAGACACGCCGTTCGTCCGTCGCGGGCGTCGCGCTCGACCATCGCGTGTCACAAACACGAAGGAAGACGTACCAAGATGGCAAAGACTATTGCTTTCGACGAAGAGGCACGTCGCGGACTGGAGAGCGGACTCAACCAGCTCGCCGATGCCGTGAAGGTCACTCTCGGCCCCAAGGGCCGCAACGTGGTGCTCGAGAAGAAGTGGGGCGCCCCGACCATTACCAACGACGGCGTGTCGATCGCCAAAGAGATCGAGCTCGAGGACTCCTACGAGAAGATCGGCGCGGAGCTCGTCAAGGAGGTCGCCAAGAAGACCGATGACGTCGCAGGCGACGGCACCACCACGGCGACCGTGCTCGCCCAGGCCCTTGTTCGTGAGGGCCTCCGCAACGTCGCGGCCGGCGCGAACCCGATGGGTATCAAGCGCGGCATCGAGAAGGCCACCGCCGCTGTTGCCGAGAACCTCATCTCCACCGCTGTGGAGATCGAGACCAAGGAGCAGATCGCTGCCACCGCCGGCATCTCCGCCGCTGACGCCACCATCGGCGAGCTCATCGCCGAGGCCATGGACAAGGTCGGCAAGGAAGGCGTCATCACGGTCGAGGAGTCCAACACCTTCGGCCTGGACCTCGAGCTCACCGAGGGCATGCGCTTCGACAAGGGCTACATCTCGCAGTACTTCATGACCGACCCGGAGCGTCAGGAGGCCGTGCTCGAGGATCCGTACCTCCTGCTCGTCTCGGGCAAGATCTCCACGGTCAAGGACCTCCTCCCGCTCCTCGAGAAGGTCATCGGCGAGGGCAAGTCGCTCCTCATCATCGCCGAGGACGTCGAGGGCGAGGCGCTGTCCACCCTCGTGGTCAATAAGCTCAAGGGCACCTTCAAGTCCGTCGCCGTCAAGGCTCCGGGCTTCGGCGACCGCCGCAAGGCCATGCTCGCCGACATCGCCATCCTCACCGGCGGCCAGGTCATCTCCGAAGAGGTCGGCCTCTCGCTCGACACCGCCGAGCTCTCGCTCCTCGGTAAGGCGCGCAAGGTCGTCGTCACCAAGGACGAGACCACGATCGTCGAGGGCGCCGGCGACGAGTCCCAGATCGAGGGTCGCGTCAACCAGATCCGCGCCGAGATCGAGAACTCCGACTCGGACTACGACCGCGAGAAGCTGCAGGAGCGCCTCGCCAAGCTGGCCGGCGGCGTCGCCGTCATCCGCGCCGGCGCGGCCACCGAGGTCGAGCTCAAGGAGCGCAAGCACCGCATCGAGGATGCCGTGCGCAACGCCAAGGCAGCCGTCGAAGAGGGCATCGTCGCCGGCGGTGGCGTCGCCCTCGTGCAGTCCGAGAAGGTCATCGACGCTCTCGGCCTCAGCGACGAGGAGCTCACGGGCGCGAACATCGTCAAGTCCGCGCTGTCCGCTCCGCTCAAGCAGATCGCCTTCAACGCCGGCCTTGAGCCGGGCGTCGTGGCCGAGAAGGTCCGCGGCCTCGAGGTGGGTAACGGCCTCAACGCCGCCACCGGAGAGTACGAGGACCTCGTCGCTGCAGGCATCAACGACCCGGTCAAGGTCACCCGCTCGGCGCTGCAGAATGCGGCGTCCATTGCGGCTCTGTTCCTGACGACGGAGGCCGTTGTCGCCGATAAGCCGGAGCCCGCCGGTGCTGCAATGCCGGGCGCCGACGGCGGCATGGGAGACATGGGCTTCTAAGCGCCCATTGGTAAGCCGTCCACGCGGACGGCCGCCTCCGAAGCGCCCCGCAGGATGCGAAATGCATTCCTGCGGGGCGTTTTTCGTGCCCTCACGCACCCCTTAAAGTTGTGAACTCGCTCACGAACCGGGCATCGACAACATGATGGGGAAGTAAACCCTAAGTTAATTAATGGTCCACGTTGTTCTGAGAAAAATAAGTATCTGATTCATAAACCGTGTTTAACGGCTATTTAGGGTGGGCTGAGCCGTGTAACTTCCCTGTTTTGAGGAGGTGAGGGCGTGCAATGTGTGACCCGCGATACCCTGCATTTGCTGTTGACCTAGCGTTCTGTTGTGGCAGAATTCAGGTCGACGGTGAGGGGAAAGGCGCGGCTGCCACAGCCGTGCGCCATCACAGTTCGCAACCCGGGGGTTGAACAAGGCCCCTACGTTCATGCCTCGGCGACGGGGAACAACAACATCAATCTGGGAGAGAAATATGCCTGACTTCGGTGCCATCTCTGATCTGCTCGGCAACGTCGGCGACGCCTTCGGCCTCATCAGCGACTTCGCTGGTTCGCTCGCCAGCCCGTTCGGTGACCTCGCCGAGAATGAGCTCCTTTCGGACTCGCTCGGTGGCGCAGCCGCAGAGTAAAACCTCCGGAGCCTAGCGCTCCATCGCTCGCCCGGGCTAGGCGAGTGTTCACCACAAAATTCATGGTCGGGACAGCTGACCACAATCTCTCAAGGAGCAATCATGGACTTCGGTTCCCTCGATACCCCCGAGCTCGACCTCGTCGGCGGCGCAGCAGGCCTCGTTTCCGACCTCTTTGGCAACTTCTCGACTCTTTTCGGTGTTGCCGACTACTTCACCGGTGAGGACTTCCAGGAAGCTCTCGCCAAGGGCTTCATGAAGTAACACTTACCTCGGCCTTGCGGCCGATGGTGTTGAGACGATGCGCCTTTCCTTTCCCCGGAGGGGCGCATCTTTCATTTGCTCTGGTAACGGCGCCGTCGGGGGTGCTGAAAGCCTGCGCTCGAATAAGGGTAGTGACCTAAGAAAACTCCCCGGCTAAAGTGGTAACGGTTCGGCAACGATGGACGATACAGAAGTGTTGACGTCGCCCAGCCGGCGTCGAACTGGCGACGGAAAGTCCCCGCACAGCGCGGATTTATCCACGAGTCACACAATTTAACTCAAGTTACGTATGTGACTTGTGGGAAAGTGTTGCGGTGTAAGCATTTTTAAGGAATGCTTCTTCACGTAGGTGGCCTATCTTTTGTGGGTCCCAGTCGCAACGAAGAATGATCAAAGAGAAAGTTAGGCCTGGGAGTATGCGCGCAGCGAAGAACCGCCATCTCGTCAAGAAGGTCGTGGCGGCAGCCATGGCGGTCGGCGTGGTTCCGGTGATCGGCATGGCCGGCACCGCAAACGCACAAAAGGAATCGGTCCAGTACAAGAAGGCCACCGCGGAAACTCCGGTCGTCGAATCGCCGCTTGATGACGGCCGCCTCATCGTTTCCGTGTGGTCTCCCTCGATGAAGGTCGAGATCCCGAACATCGTTCAGCGTCCGGCGGATAAGAACGACAACGCTCCCGTGAGCTACCTCATCAACGGCGCCGGTGGCGGCGAGGATTCCGCGACCTGGCAGGCCCAGTCAGACGTCAAGGAGTTCATGGCGGACAAGAACGCCTGGACCGTGACCCCCATCGGCGGCGCCTTCTCGTACTACACCGACTGGCAGAAGCACGATCCCAACGTTCAGACGCGCTTCGCCACCGACACCCAAGAGCCGATGCAGTTCGAGACGTTCCTCGCCAAGGAGCTCCCCGCGGCATTCGAGGGGCACTTCGGTGACGTAGGAATGGAGCGTGGTCGCGCGATCTCCGCGATCTCGATGACCGCGACCTCGGTCCTTACCATCGCGCAGAACCACCCGGGCGTTTTCGACTACGTCGGCTCGTACTCCGGCTGCGCCGAGACCTCCACCCCTGCGGGCCACGCGTTCATCGAGATCGTCACCGGCATGCGCGGCGGCGCCAACCTCGAGAACATGTGGGGCCCGTACCCGGGCGAGGGCTGGGTCAACAACGACCCGGTCGCCCAGGCTCCGAAGTTCGTCAAGCAGCGCGACGAAGGCACCCTTCCGGACATCTACGTCAGCACCGGCAACGGCCTGCCCGGGCCGCACGAGTCCCTCGACAACTGGCGCATCCGCAACAACATCCCCGCGCTCGCGAACCAGGCGATCGTCGGTGGTGTCATCGAGGCCGCGACCAACTACTGCACCGCAAACCTCGGGCGTAGGTTCAACGAGCTGGGCATCCCGGCTCACTTCAATTTCAAGCCCGCCGGCACGCACTCGTGGGGCTACTGGCAGGACGACCTTCACGAGTCCTGGCCGATGCTCGCCGAGTCGGTCGGAGCCGTCTAACAACAGCTTCCGTAGCCCGGGGGCCTCACCAGGCGTCATCGACCTGGTCGGGTCCCCGGACTGTGTGAATTACCCGAATAACAGCAAAAAGAAAGAAGGACCGGAGCATGCGCGCTAAGAAGAACCGCCATCTCGGTAAGAAGCTCATGGCGGCCGTGCTGGCGCTCGGCTTCGCGCCCGTTGCCGGCGTAGTCGGCACAGCCAACGCCCAGGACTCGTCGATCCAATACAAGAAGGCCACCCAGGGTGAGAAGGTAGTGGAGACGAACCTCCCGGACGGCCGCAAGATCGTGTCCGTGTGGTCTGACGCGATGAAGCTCGAGATCCCGAACATCGTGCAGCCGCCGCGCAACGGCAACCAGAACGCTCCGGTTCTCTACCTCATCAACGGCGCCGGCGGCGGCGAGGACTCCGCGACCTGGCAGGCCCAGACCGACGTGAAGAACCTCATGGGCGACAAGAACGTGTGGACCGTGACCCCCATCGGTGGCCGCGGCTCCTACTACACCGACTGGCTTCGCCACGACCCGAACGCGGGCACCCGCATCTCGAAGGAAACGCAGGAGCCGATCCAGCTCGAGCGCTTCCTCACCTGGGAGCTCCCGTTCCAGTTCGAGAACCGCTACGGCGGCGCAGTCGACGGCAACCGCAAGCGCGGCATCGCCGCGATCTCGATGACCGGCACCTCGGTCCTCAACTTCGCGAACCACTCGCCGGGCCGCTTCCAGTTCGTCGGCTCGTACTCCGGTTGCGCCGAGACTGCTACGCCGATCGGCCACGCCGCCATCGACATCGTCACCAAGTACACCGGTGGCCCGAACCTCGACAACATGTGGGGACCGTTCCCGGGTGATCGCTGGGCATACAACGACCCGGTCGCCATGGCGCCCGAGCTCGTCAAGCAGCGCGACAACGGCACCCTCCCGGAGATCTACGTGACCACCGGTAACGGCCTGCCCGGACCGCATGAGAACCTCGAGAACTGGCGCATCCGGAACAACATTCCGGCGCTGGCGAATCAGACCATCGTCGGCGGCATCATCGAGGCGGCCACCAACTACTGCACCGGTAACCTCGCCCGCCGCTACAACGAGCTGGGCATCCCCGCGACGTTCAACTTCAAGCCGAACGGCACGCACTCCTGGGGCTACTGGCAGGACGACCTCCACGACTCCTGGCCGCGTATGGCACACGCACTCGGCGTCTGATAAAACGCCCGCGTCAAAGAGGGGCCCTCGCCCGGCGTAAGATTTCGCCGGACGAGGGCCCCTCGTCAATTCCGCACCAAGAGGGGATGGAACGCACGTGGCACGCACGCCCGACACGATCACCACGCTCGAACACGCCGACGGGCACACGAGCGAACTTCGCATCTTCGACGCCGCGGGCCCCAAGGGGATCGTCCTCATCCTCCCCGGGATCGCCGTCGGCGCCCGGTACTACGACCCCATCGCCGAGGCGTTCGCCGCCGCCGGATACACCGCCGCGAGCACCGAACTTCCCGGGCAGGGCACCAGCACCATCGGAGTCGGCAGGAGGGCCACGCCCACTGGGTACCACGATGCGGCCGCCAAGGACTTCCCGCTCGCCGTCGACACGCTCCGCGCGCACACGGCGGACCCGGAACTCCCGCTCTACATGCTCGGACACTCCCAGGGAGGCCAGCTCGCCGCGTACTACGCTGCGCGCGAGGCGATCATGCGGTCCCCGGGGAGGGGACTGTCCGGCGTCATAGGTGTGGCGACCCAGTCCCCGTTCCATCGCGGATACGCCCCGAATGTCGGCCGCCGCCTGAGGGCCGGATCGATGGTCCTGCCCATCGGCGCGGGGCTGTTCGGCGCAGTACCTGCATCGTTCTTCGGCGGCGAGGGGCTGCAGCCCGGCCGGCGTATCCTCGACTGGTCGCAACTCGTGCGCACGGGCCGCATGAACCCGCTCGGCGCGGATGTCGACTACCTCGAGGGGATGGAAAAGGTGCGCACGCCGGCGCTCGCGATCACACTCCCGGGCGACGAACTCGCCCCGCAGTCCGCTGCGCGCTACTGGCTCGACTTCTTCCCGAACGCCCCGCGCACGATGCGGCACATCGACGCCGACCTCGGCCACAACAAGTGGGCGCGCACCCCGGAGCCGATACTCGAGGCCGTGCTCGACTGGATCAGTAAAGTCCCAGCCGCTTAGCGAGAAACCAGTACAAAAGGGCGTTCTTGCGCGCCTCCTGCGAGTTGTCGGCGGCGCCCGCGTGCCCGCCCTCGGTGTTCTCGAAATACGTCACGTCGTGCCCGGCAGCCTCGAGCGCGGCGACCATCTTCCGCGCGTGCCCCGGGTGGACTCGGTCGTCTCGCGTCGAGGTCGTGAGGAACACCGGGGGATAGGTACGCTCCGCGGCCTCGGAAACCTGCTGATACGGCGAGTACCGCGAGATGAACTCCCAGTCGCCGGGCACATCCGGGTCGCCGTACTCGGCCATCCACGACGCCCCCGCGAGCAGCCTGTTGTACCGGCGCATGTCGAGCAGCGGCACCGCGCACCCGATCGCGCCGAACAGTTCCGGATACCGCGTGAGCATCACACCCATGAGCAGCCCGCCGTTCGACCCGCCGTAGGCGCCGAGCTTCGCGGGTGTCGTGAGTCCGCGCCGCACGACATCCCGCGCGACCGCGGCGAAGTCCTCGTACGCGCGCGGCCGCTTCTCGCGCAGCGCCGCAGCGTGCCAACCCGGACCGTACTCGCCGCCGCCCCGGATCCCCGCGACGACATAATGCCCGCCGCGCTCGAGCCACAGCTTTCCCCGGAGCGCCGCGTACGACGGCGTCATCGCGATCTCGAATCCCCCATAGCCGTAGAGGACCGTCGGTGCGGGGCCGTCCACGTCGCTGCGCCGCATCACGAAATACGGCACACGCGTACCGTCGTCCGATTCCGCGAAATACTGCTCGACCACCACGTTCTTCGCGTCAAAGCGCGTCGGCGTCTGCGCCAATACGTCCCCGTCGATCGTCACCAATGACGGCGGGGTGACCGGATTACTCAGCGCCAACACGGCCACATCGGAGGTGAAACGATCGGTCGCGGTGACCGTCACCTCCGCATGCTCGCCGAGCCCCTCTACGGGCGTATGAGACCAGCCATTATCGCCCGGACGCAGCCAGAACAGGCTCGACTGGACATCGTCGAGCACGGTGCACAGCAACCCGCTGCGTGTGACCGAGATGTCCTCGAGCGCCTGGCGCTCCGAGGGCTCCCACAGCACGTCCGCCCGCAGCGACCCATCGATGACGTCGGACCAACGCAGCGCCCCGATGCCGCCCGCGGGGATCTGCGTGCCGGCGACCTCTGCCGCCCCGCGCGGTAGCAAGATGAGATGCTCGGCGGTCTGCACGAGCCGGCAGTCGGTCGGGAGGTCGAGCGGGAGCCAGTCCTCCTCCGGCCCCGAACGCACGGCGTACGCGGCGTTGTGGAAATCGAGCGCGCGCGTGGCGACCTCGCGCCCGGTCTCTGGATCCTTGGAGAAGCCGACGGCGACATCGTCGACCTCGCCCTCCCAAATCGCCTCGGTCGCCAGGCCCTCGCCGCGCCGCCACAGCTTCACGCGCCGCCCGTAACCGGACGAGGTAGCCGCCTCGGCCGCCGAGACCACAGCGACCGTGTCCTCGTCGACCCACGACACGTCCTGCTTGGCCTCGTCCAACCAGAGCCCGCCGGGGACGAAGTCGGCCGTCGCCAGGTCGAACTCACGCACGACGACGGCGTCCGCCCCGCCCTTCGAGAGCAAACAGAGCGCCCGGTCGTCCGCGGGCCTGCGCACCACGGTGCCCGCGTAGACCCAGTTGACGCCCTCTTCCGCCGCGAGCGCGTCGACATCAAGCAGGAGCTCCCAGTGCGACGAGGCGGGATCCGGGCCGCCCGACGTCATAAATTGCGAAAGAGGCATGCGCCGCCAGATGCCGCGGGGGTGGGAGGCGTCGCGCCAGAAGTTGTACGCCCAGTCGCCGCGGATCTGCGACCACGGGATGCGGTCCGAGGCATCGAGGATCGAGCGGGCGTCACGCTCGAGGGCGAGGTACTCCGGGTCGGCCTCCGCTGCGGCGAGGGTGGCGTCCGAGCGGGTCCGCGCGAAGTCGAGCGCGTCGGCGCCTTCCACCTCTTCGAGCCAGAGGTGCGGGTCGGAGGTGTCGTTGGGGTTCGCGTTGTCGGTCATATGTCCATAGTGCATGTCCCGCGGCGGGGGTGAGCCGGTGACATTTACCTGAATATCGGAGAAATGTGCTGGCACAGCTCTTGAGCTAAGCAAGAATTATTTATAACCTAGGCGAGTACGTTTTGTTATGTGCCTGCACCTTCGTGCAGGCACCCTTGGAAGGATCTTTTACATGAGCCTCGACCTCACCGGCAGCCTCTCCTCCGGCTCCGACAACCTGACCGACGACATCGCCGACTCCATCGGCGACGCGGTCGCTTCGCTCGTCAAGACCGCGTTCAAGAGCTTCCTCGGCAGCTAATTCGCGGCACTGCGCAAACCGCCCCACCGCCTGGTGGGGCGGTTTGTCCATTTCGGCTCGGCGCATCTGAGCGAAGTCGCATATTGTGGGAAATATGGCTGACAACAAATTCGATCTCATCGTCCTCGGCGCCGGACCCGGCGGCTACGTATCCGCGATTCGCGCGGCACAACTCGGCCTCAAAGTGGCTGTTGTGGAGCAGAAGTACTGGGGCGGCGTGTGCCTCAACGTGGGCTGTATCCCCGCAAAATCCCTGATCAAGAACGCGGAGGTCGCGCACACCTTTAAGCACAAGGCCGAGGAGTTCGGCATCTCCGGCGACGTCACCTTCGACTACGGCAAGGCTGTCGATCGCAGCCGCAAGGTATCCGCGGGAATCGTCAAGGGCGTCCACTTCCTGATGAAGAAGAACAAGATCACCGAGATCGACGGGCGAGGCACCTTCGTCGACGCGCACACGATCGAGGTCGACGGCGAGAAGTACACCTTCGACAACGCGATCATCGCCACCGGCTCGGTCGTCAAGACGCTCCCGGGGGTCGAGCTCTCCGACAACGTCGTGTCCTACGAGGAACTCATTGTCGACCGCGACCTGCCCGATTCCATGGTGGTTATCGGCGCCGGCGCCATCGGCATGGAGTTCGCCTATGTGCTCGCCAACTACGGCGTCGACGTCACGGTCGTCGAGTTCCTGGACCGCGTCCTGCCGAACGAGGACGAGGACGTCTCCAAGGAGATCACCAAGGCGTACAAGAAGCTCGGTATCACCATCAAGACCGCGCACAAGACCACCGAGGTTCGCGATAAGGGCGACTCCGTCGAGGTCGACATCGAGTCCGCCGACGGCAAGAAGAACGACACTCTCGTCGTGGACAAGGTGCTGGTCGCCGTGGGCTTCGCCCCGCGCGTCGAGGGCATCGGCCTCGAGGCAGCCGGTGTCGAGCTCACCGAGCGCGGCGCCATCGCGATCGACGAGCAGATGCGCACCAACGTCGACGGGATCTACGCCATCGGCGATGTCACGGCCAAGCTCCAGCTCGCCCACGTCGCCGAGGCGCAGGGCGTCGTGGCCGCCGAAACCATGGCCGGCGCCGAGACCCAGACGCTCGGCGACTACCGGATGATGCCTCGCGCGACGTTCTCGGAGCCGCAGGTCGCGTCGTTCGGGCTCACCGAGGCGCAGGCCAAGGACGAGGGCTTCGACGTCAAGGTGTCGAAGTTCCCGTACTCCGCGAACGGCAAGGCGCTCGGCCAGGGCGACCCCACGGGCTTTGTCAAGCTCGTCGCCGACGGCACGCACGGCGAGCTCCTCGGCGCGCACCTCGTTGGTGCGAACGTCTCCGAACTCCTTCCGGAGCTGACGCTCGCGCAGATGTGGGACCTCACTGCCGCCGAGATCGCGCGCAACGTGCACACCCACCCGACGCTGTCCGAGGCGATCAAGGAAACCGCCGAGGGCATCGAAGGCCACATGATCAACCTCTAGCGCGACCACACGTACGAGAAAGGCGGGTACCTCCTCTACCAGGGGAGATACCCGCCTTCGTCGTCATAAGGAGAAGGCGTCGACTAGGCGTCCTGGAGCTTCGCCGCCTGGGCGGACAGGATCTCGCCCAGCCGCTCGTTGTCGACCGCCGTGATGGGGTTCGTGTCCGGCCCGTCGCTGTTCGCGCTGTAGGAGATCTCGATCGTGGTGTCGCCCGCGTACGCGTGGATGATGATGTTGCGGCTGAGCGCGGTCTCTCCCGCGTCGTTGCTCTTGACGATGTCGCGTACCTCGCGGAAACCCTCGACGCCCTCGACACCGGTAAGGTCCTCGACCGCGATGCCGAGCGTGACCGTGAACGGCTCGTTGCCGGCCTCGACGCCGGGGACCTCGGTCGACGGCGCCTGCGCACCCTGGCAGCCGGTGTAGTTGGAGCGGTCGAGGAACCCGTCGAGCTTGCCCGGCTTCAGCGCGACCGTCGTGGCGCCGGCGTCCTTCGGCGCCTCGCCCTCGGCCTCCGGGAAGGAGACGCGGTTGATGACGGCGTCGTCCAGCAGGCTGTCGACGACGACATCGGTGTCGAGCGCGCTGTCGCAGGTTCCGCCGAAGATCTCCGAGGCGTCCTTGATCGCCTCGCGACCCTCGACGTAGCTGACGATCGTCTCCGAATCGAGCTCCGAGGTCTTCGCGTTGGCGTCGAAATCCTGCAGGTCCTCGGCCGTGATCAGCTTCTCGGCGAGCTCGGTGTTGGTGCCGATGCGCGGATCGCGCTCGGGGTCCGCGGCCTCGCCATCGGCGGGATGGGCGCCGTCGACGACCTCCTCGGCGGTGGAGACTCCTTCTTCCTCGCCGCCGCCGGAGCAACCCGCCAGAAGCGCCGTGGCCGTCGCCGATGCGGCGAGTGCGGCGAGCAGTTTTCGAGCTCTCAAAGTACGTCCCCTTAACGTGCAAGCAAATATCAAGAAACTATTCTGCCAAAGCTGCTGCGCATCGGCGCGGACTTGGCGTGGATACAACTACTGTGACACCTAGTAATACTGTGACACCTAACTATCCAATCGACGTATATGGGGGCGCAAATGGGACTGGCCGACGATAAGCTCTTCGGCGCCGGTGCGGTGCTGTTCGACCTCGACGGGGTCATCACCCCCACGGCGGACCTCCACATGCAGGCGTGGGCCGGCCTGTTCCAGCCGCTGTTCGCCTCCGCGGGCGTCAGCGACTACGTCGACGCCGACTACTTCGCCTTCCTCGACGGCAAGCCGCGCACCGCCGGGATCGGCTCGCTGCTCGACGACCGCGGTCTGGACCACGATGACGCCTACGTCGAAGAACTCGGCGAACGCAAGAACACGCTGTTCCTCGACCTCCTCGCCGCCGGAATCGAGCCGTACCCGGCGTCCGTGCGCTTCATCGACGCGCTCGACGAGGCAGGTATCGCCAAGGCTGTCGTGTCGAGCTCCAAAAACGCCTCCCAGGTACTCACGTCCGCCGGGCTCCGCGACCGCTTCACCTACGTGGTTGACGGCGCCGTGTCCGCCGCCCAGGGGCTTCCCGGCAAGCCTGCCCCCGATACCTATCTCTACGGTGCCGAACTTCTCGGCGTCCCCTCGTCAACCGCGCTGGTGATCGAGGACGCGATCTCCGGAGTTCAGGCGGGCGCGGCAGGCGATTTCGCGGGCGTCGTCGGCGTCGACCGCGGCGCCGGCGCCGACGCGCTGAGCGAGGCGGGAGCCACCGTCGTCGTGCGTGAACTCGACGAATTGTTGTAAGTTCTAGCCCGGCTCCACACCCTCCTTCGAAAGTCGGTCCGAGATGAATTCCTATCTTCCCTCCGCCGGACTCAACCGCACGACGCACGGCGTCAATCTCCGCAGCCACCTCGAGGTGCCGGAGATCGACCGCTCCATGCACCCGGTCGACCCGTGGCGGTGGAGCGAGACGAGCCCGAAGGCGGGACCGCTGGGCGTCTCCGAGACCGTGTTCGCGGTGGGCAACGGTTTCCTCGGGCTCCGCGGCAACCCGGACGAGGGCCGCGACAGCGCCCAGCACGGCACCTTTGTCAACGGTTTCCACGAGACCTGGCAGATCGAGCACGCCGAGGACGCGTTCGGCCTCGCCCGCGATGGCCAGACCATCGTCAACGCGCCCGATTCGAAGACCATCCGTATCTATGTCGACGACGAGCCCCTCCGACTCCAGGTCGCAGATCTCGAGGACTACGATCGCTCGATCGACTTCCGCGAGGGCATCCTCCGTCGCAGCGTCAACTGGCGTACGCCGTCAGGAAAAATGGTGCAGATCAACTCGACCCGAATGGTGTCGATGGAGGAGAAGCACCTCGTGGTCTACACCTACGAAGTCGTGCTCCCGGAGGATTCCGCCCCGGTCGTGATCTCCTCGCAGCTGCTCAACCGGCAGGACGGGGAGGACGAGTACCACCTCGCCTCGCAGGCCGGCGGCGAGTTCGACCCGCGCAAGGCCGAGGCGTTCAGTCATCGCGTGCTCGAGCCGCGCCTGCGCCGCAGCGAGGGCGAGCACCAGATCCTCGGCTACCGCTGCGCCAATTCGGGCATGACCATCGCCGTCGCCACCGACCACCAGCTCATCACCGATAACGACTACGAGCTGCGCACCTTCATCGACGACGACTCCGCCAAGTCCGTCTACCACGTGCACGCCAAGCCCGGCCGCGTCATCCGCCTGGTCAAGATGGCGTCGTATCACACCTCCGTCGGCACGCCGGTGCGCGAACTCGGCTACCGCTGCTCGCGCACACTGCGCCGCGCCCGCGAGGCCGGTGTCGAGGCGCTCGAGCAGTACCAGCGCGACTGGTTCGAGGACTTTTGGGCAAGGTCTGACGTCGAAGTCGAAGGTGCCCCCGAAACCCAGCAGGCGATTCGCTGGAACCTTTTCCAGCTCGCGCAGGTCTCCGCGCGCGCCGAGCAGAACGGCATCGCGGCGAAGGGAGTGACCGGGTCCGGCTACAACGGCCACTACTTCTGGGACACCGAAACCTACGTGCTGCCGTTCCTCACCTACACCTCGCCGCAGGCGGCGCGCAATGCCCTGCGCTTCCGGTATTCGCTGCTCCAGGAAGCTCGCGACCGCGCGAAGGAGCTTTCGGTCGAGGGCGCCCTGTATCCGTGGCGCACGATCAACGGACGCGAATCCTCCGCCTACTACGAGGCGGGGACGGCGCAGTACCACATCAACGCCGACATCGCGCACGCGCTCGTCAAGTACACCCTCGCCACCGGTGACCTCCGTTTCATGGCACGCGAAGGCGTCGACGTCCTCGTCGAGACCGCGCGCATGTGGGTGTCGCTCGGCTTCTTCAACTCGCGCTCGGAGTTCCACATCCACGGGGTGACCGGCCCCGATGAGTACACCACCGTCGTCGACAACAACCTGTTCACCAACGTCATGGCGCGCGCCAACCTCCACGCCGCGGTGACCGTGGTTCTCGAGATGGCTCGCCGGGTGCCCGACGAGTACGAGACGATGGTCCACCGCCTGGGCCTCCGCGAGCACGAGATCGACGACTGGCAGCGCGCGGCCGAGCAGATGTTCATCGCCTACGACGACAAGCTCGAGGTGCATCCGCAGGACGAGCATTTCCTCGACAAAGAGGTGTGGGACAAGGACATCGACAACCCGCACCGGCCGCTGCTTCTGCACTACCATCCGCTCGTCATCTACCGGCACCAAGTGCTCAAGCAGGCTGACGTCGTGCTCGCGCTTTTCCTCCGCGGAGAGGACTTCACCCACGCCGAGAAACGGGCGGATTTCGAGTACTACGATCCGCTCACCACCGGCGACTCGACGCTGTCCGCGGTCGTGCAGTCGATCATCGCCGCGGAGATCGGATACGCGAAGGAAGCCTTCGAGCACTTCTCCAAGGCTCTCGTCGTCGACCTCGCCGACGTGCACGGCAATGCCGCGGACGGGGTGCACATAGCCTCGACGGGCGGCGTGTGGTCGGCGCTCGTGTGCGGTTTCGGCGGCATGCGCGACCCGGGCGGCGACATCACCTTCGACCCCCGCCTCCCCGAGGAGTGGGACAAACTCACCTACCGCCTGACTATCCGCGGCCAGCGGGTCCGCGTCGAGGTGACCGCCGACGAGATCGCATTCGATCTCGAGGTCGGCGACCGCTCACTCGACATTTTCGTCCAGGGCGCCGAGTACACGATCACCCCCGGTGAGAGGCTCGTCGCCCCGCTCGCGAAGCCGGAGAAGAAGACCGACTAATTCTTGTTGTCGAGCTGCACGCGAAGGGTGTGCAGAGTCGTCGCGAGACCGTCGTACTGCGCGACGAGCATGACCAGCCCGATGAGCTCTCGCTCATTGAGGTGGCGTGATATCTCGGACCACGTCTCGTCGGAGACGTCCTTCGTTTCCACGAGTTCGTCGGCAACCTGCAGCATCGAGGCGGTCCGGGCGGGCCAGCCTGCTTCGCGCGGGTCGGCCTTGGTGCGGGTGATTTCCTCCGACGTCAGACCGATGCGTGCACCGAGGTGCTCGTGGTGGTTCCGCTCGTAGGCGCTGCCTCGGAGGTGCGAGACGCGCAGGATGACAAGCTCGGTCTCCCTGCGGGAAAGCACTCCGAAAGGCATCATCATGCCCGAATACAGCAGCCAGGCAGGAAAGAGGCGGCGGACCCTGCCGAGGGTGGAGAAGAGCCGGACATCGTCGGTGCCGGTGACCTTCGAGCCGATCTTCGAGGCGAGCAGCGCCAGCGGGCTGAGCTCGAGGCCTTTGCCTGGCGTGACGCGGGGAGAAAAGGATGCGGTCGATCCGGGATCACTCATGGCCCCAGCCTAAAGGTTGACTTAGCGCCGCGGTTCCCAACGCCAGTAGATGGTCGCCAGAAAGAGCATCACGACCACCCAGAAGCCGGTGGCCGCGAGATCCATTCCCACCGAGCCAATGGCGAGCGGCGGCTCGGCCAGGGCGTCCTCGGGGAAGCCAAAGGCATTGGCTACCAGGTCGACCATGCCCGTAAAGGGGGCGAAAAGCAGGTAGCTTCGAACGGTGTCGCTGGCCGGGGAGACAATGAGGTTGGAGCCGATCGCGGCGATGAGAAGCAGTGGCATGGCCGTGTACTGGACACGTTCGCTGTTCGGCGAGATTGCGCCGACGGCCACTCCGGCCGTCACCGAAAGCACCGCGGAGCCGAGCGTCGCGAGCGCGAAGAGCCCGACGTTGGCCGGGAGCGGGCCGCCCATCGCGAGGACCCCGAGTTGAACGATCGCGACCTGGATGGTTCCTAGCAGAATCAGCGGCAGCGTCATCGATGCCACGAGTTCGACGGACGTGAGTTCACTGGTGCGCATCCGCTTGAGAATCTGGTTTTCGCGACGCGCGGCGAGCACCGTCGCGGCGGTGATGTACACCGAGAAGACCAAGACGAGCACGGTCATCGGAGCGACAAGCTGAATCCACGCCGAGTCGGAATCGGGACGAGTCAAGATCGGGAAAGCAAGAACGAACAGCGGAGCCAAAACGGTGGCGAGCAGCGTGTTGCGCTGTCGGAACACCATCGAGGCCTCGAATTGCATCATCTTGAGCATTCGACTGAATGGGCTGACCTTGCGGTAGGGCGTCGGTGGCGAAGACGTCATGGGTTCGGTGTAGATCTCCGGTTCGGTGAAAGTGGTCATGCGATTGGCTCCCGATCTTCATTTCGAATGTGGTGGAAGACTTCCTCAAGCGAGGCGGGGCTCGCTCGCAACGGGCCAAGGTCGGTGTTATGACGTCGGGCAGTCTCCAACAACCAGGCCAACGAGGCCTGCTGCCTTGTCGAGGACAGTTGCAGAGCGGTGAATCCCTCCTCGGCCGGGCGCCGCCACGAATCGCGAGTGATCTCGATTTCTGCGGGCGCCGAGTCGAAGAGGACGGGGACGAACGATTCCGGGACGTCGACCTGGATGCGCGAGGGCCGACTGGCGAGAACCTCGTCCAGCGTGCCCTCGATCGCCAGCCTGCCCCGGTGCATGATGGCCACGCGATCGGCAAGTTCCTCGGCCTCTTCGAGGTAGTGGGTGGTGAGGATGATCGTGGTTCCGGCCGCCCGAAGGTCCCAAACCAGCGACCACAGCGTGCGCCGCGACTCGGGATCGAGACCCGTCGTCGGCTCGTCGAGAATGACGAGCTCGGGGGCGCCCCAGATCGCCATTGCCAGGTCGAGGCGTCGGCGTTCGCCACCGGAGAGCGAGTCGATCTTGGTGTTCATTCGGTGGGTGAGTTCGACGAGGCCGAGGACGCGTTCGATGTCGTCGACTCGGGACGAGATCGACTCCCACATCTTCATTTCCGCGCGGACCGTGATTTCGCCGAAGTGTCCAGCTTCCTGCAGGACGACGCCGGTGCGTGAGCGCAGGACGTGCGGGGATCTCGCGGGAGCGACACCGAATACCGAAAGGGAGCCGGAGCTCGGCTTCCGGAAGCCCTGCAGAATTTCCAGCGTGGTGGTCTTTCCCGCGCCGTTCGTTCCCAGGAGGGCGTAGATTTCGCCGCGCCCGACATGCAGCGAGACTCCATCGACGGCTTTGTATGTGCCGCCGTATTCATAGACGATGTCGGTGGCGTCGACGAGCGATTCGGGAGAAGTCGTGGAGGTCATGGTTCTCACTATTCCGTCGCCGGCGGACCGATCACAGTGTGTAGTGATCGGACCTCGTATGACATTTGTCAGGCGCCCGAAACCGAGTGCAGCGCCAGACGGTAGCCCGCGGCCCGAACCAAATCCGGGTCGGCGTCTAGGAGCTCGGCGGCGAACATCTCGGCGTGAGGGTTGTGGCCGGGCCAGGGAGAATCCGCCGTCTCGACGAGGGTTTGACCGGCACAGAAGCAGGCGAGCTCTGAGATGGTGTCGACATCGGCCGAATCGACGACATCCGTGAGTTCCTTGATCGATGAATCAAGTCGGAGCAACGGGCCCGCTGCTACAGGCCTTGCGGCGCGGACGATCGGCGCGCGTCCATGGGCAAGTCGGTCGATGGAGTTCAACATCGCCACGGCCAGCCATTCGCATGCGTGCATGGAATCGGTCCTAGTGGGCACATGCATAAGCGAATTCGTGAGAAACGATCGCTCCACCAGGAGAGACCCCTCGGCATCCTCACTGCCTGGGTGCTGCGCGAAACTAAATCTTCCCGGCCTTGCGGGCGTTGAATCCCGAATGGGGTCCACCCGTCCTTCGGGTGCCGATGCGAAGCGTGTGAGCCTCCGTGTGAGGTCGTCGGTACTGAGTTCGTCGATGACCGTGCTCACCGTGTCTGCCAGGTCCTGGGTGTCCCGGAGGAGTGTCGTCGAACGCGCTCGGAGCAGAGTGCCCGTCTCACATTCTCGGGAGATTCTCTCGAGCTCCGACCTAGCCGCTTCGAGCTCACTTCGTGTGCACGGTTCCGCGATTTTCGCACAGACCTCTGATTGTCCGGGCGGGATTGCGAGGGCGAAAATATCGGTATCGGCAGAGTACAGCGGCCCGGAGCGGCCGACGCGAACAGACAAGCCGCGTCGACGCAGAATTTCTCCGACCGCAGCAACGAGTATGTGCTCATGAAGATCCTCGGCGAAACCGGGGATTCGCCAGCCCAACCAGGGAACCGAGACACGACCGCGGCATGCCCCGTTTCCCGGCCGAGAGCCAGGCCGCAGAGGGGTGTGCACCGCACGATCCGAGCGGGGCCTACCAGGGTGGAGCGCCTTCATCACGGACGCTATTCCTCCGATCGCCGTCAGATCGGCAGAAACGACGATGGCACCTCCGCGCATCCGGGCCGTGTCGACGAAGTGCGAGACGTCGCCGGCATCGACGGAGCGTACATCGTTCTCGATTCCCATCCCGTCTCTCGCCAGCAGCGAGTCTTCTCCGAACACCGCTTGGCCGAGCTCCGGCCATGGTGAATCGGACTCGTTCAGCGCGGCGATCTCGTCGAGAACTGCCGCTCGCTGTCGTTCGAAATCCTGCTCGCAGATCCGCGCCGGAGCGAAAAGTCGGCGTGCCTCGCGACGGAGAACCTCATCGGCTAGGCCGACAGGAGCGACAGTTCGCGATTCGAGATGTCCGCCATGTGTCGTCGCACTGAAGTTCGCCCCATAACCCTGCAGTTCGTGGACAGCGGCCACTCGCGCGAGGACATGCTCGGCCAGGTGCGCGGTACCGGAACGATCCACCGGGTCGTCTCGATGTCCCCTTCCGATTGCCGTTGCCACATCGATCGCGCGCCTTCCGGGACAGTCTTCGACTATGACGTCGAACGTGCCCAGTCTTATCCGCTCCATCGGCTTTCCTTCGTTCTTACTCGGCCAGATTTCGACGTGTTTCCAGCCAATTGACCAGATGCGACCAACGCGGAATTTCGGCCTGGTCGACCTCGGCAAAGCACGTGAAGTCGGCGACGTGGCGGACGATGTTCTCAATGCAGCTCGCATTGAGCTCTCCCGCATCGGGTTCTCGGGGCGCGGTCGCGGAATACCCGTGGAGCAGCGCCGCGCGGCATTGGCTCGGTTGTGGCATCGTGCCGGGCGGGGAGAATACGGCGAGCTCAACGGATTGCGCGAGGAGCGCGCCGAGATCGAATTCCGGATTAGCGACACCGATGTCTTCGCCGAGGATCGCCGCAATCCCGTTCTCCGAATTCCGGTCGAAAACCGACTGTCCGAATCCGGCCCAACCGTGGACGAGAGTGTTGCCATCGCGTCGGGCATCGTTGAAAAGTTCAGTCAGGGAAGAGACACATTCAGTGTTCAGCTCATCGAAGAAAAGTGCGCGCGATTCGACTCGCCAGGGATCAGAGTGCAGGTCGCCACCATTCCACCATCGTCGAACACGGGTGCGTGCTGGCGGTGCCTCGTGTTCGACGGGGGCGGGACTCGCGTGCAGAGTCCCGAGGAGCTGGCCCCACTGCGAGTAGGTGTCTTCCCAGTTGAATGGCGTCGTGGGATCGGTAAGCAACTGCTCGACCATCGGTGTTGCTCCTGGCAACACGTAGCTACGCTCGCTCGGGTCCGTGCCGCCGATCACGAACCTGCTCCCCGACTCGAGTGGCGCGGGCGGTGTGATGTCCATGCGTGCGAACTTTTGCCGAGGATCAGGAGCCGTGCGAATCCACCGAGCGGGATGCCCGCCTCCGACGTCATAAATAGTGGTGCGTCGAAGCGCGGTCCCGAACTGCTGGGTGAGACTGGTGCTGGTGGTCATGCGACGTGACTTTCGTTCAGAGCGACGAGACAATCGCCCAGGGGTGCCGCGCTGTAGGCGGAGCGGCGGGACGACGTGCTGCGTGCCGGGGTAGGGGGGACGACGGTGATGTCGTCGCGCTTGCGGAGTGCCTCGAGATGCCGTCGGTAGACGGGGCCCTCGACAGCCCCGGGAGGAAGTCCGGGAGCGAGAACCAGAGGGACGTTCGAACATGCTTTGGCAAGTAGTGACGGGCGGTCGACGATCCCGGTTGCGGTTTTGGCGAAATAGTCGAAGCTGCACGGGTACGCCAGCATGGCGTCCATCCAGTCGCCAAGCTCGACGTGGAGGGCGTCATCGTGGACGTTCCAGTCGTCGATATCCACTCGGGCGTTACTGATGGCGCGTACGGCACCGGCAGAGACGAACTTCTCGGCCGCGGAGCTGATGAGATAATGCGGGATGACATCGGACCGCGTCAGCGAAAGCCAGTTCGCCCAATAGGGAATGAACGAGGCGCTGAGCGCTCCGGTCACGACTATGGCGAGCCTCATGATGCCAGCTCATTCCGTTGCAAGACCGGATCGTGTGCGGCAGCAAGTGCAGCCCAGTCGTCGAACAGCTCGGTGAGCCCTTGCCCCGGTCGCTGGTGGAGGACTATCGATACTTCGTCGGCGCCGGCAAAGGCCAGTGCATTGGCGCGATCGATGATCTCTTGGTGGTCCCCGGTACAGAAGAGCCCGCGGTCGGCAACGTTACGAAGGTCTACGTCCGTCGGAATCTCGTGGAGTGGAATCCCCGAGCGTTCGAGCATGTCCCGATAATGAGGCGCCGAAAGGTGTGGACCGATTGCGCCTCGGACAATGTCGGGGACATCGGCGTCGGGCACTTCGGGAGCAGCGTGCAAAGTCGCGACAGCGCGGGGTCGACTCCGCCCAGCTGCGTCGGCCGCTGCGTTGGCTTCCGCGCATAGGACTTGGGAGAAGTATTCGGCGCCGGAAAGCCAGGTGATGAAGCCGTCCGCGATTTCTCCCGCGAGCCGGGCCATCCCTGGCCGGAGAACACCAAGGCCGATTTCGCACGACTCGCTATCATCGACGCCGGTCGCTTGGTGGGCCGTGTGGAAGTATTCCCCGCGGATATCGGTGTCCGCTCCGGCCAGAAGACTTCGAACAGCTGCGACGAACTCTCGGGTCGCGGTGAGGGGACTTGCCCATTGTGATCCGGTCATTCGTCGTTGGATCTCCGGATATCCGGGCGACAAGTATCCGCATGTTTTCTTGCCGGTCAATCGTGAAGTGGCCCGCAACTCCTGTGCGGTGGCAAAGGGGGTTGTCGTGGGCATTACCGTGACCGCAGTCCCGACGGCTGCCCGATGGCCTCTGCCCGATGCATAACCAACCCCTGCAACCACTGGCGCGAAAGTCTGTTGTCCGAACCAAATACGATCGAGTTTTAGTGTGGAGCTCATGGCTACCCACCACGCCATCGAAGCGACGTCCGGGGTGGAATATGGGGCGTAAGCGCTCAGGGAGAATGCAGGGTTATTCATGTGAAGGCCTTCCGGGAAGGATGCGGAGGTGCCGCGGCGTAAGCGGCGTGGCCGACTTACGCCGCGGCAGTCCCGAGGAGGGGTCTTAGCAGCCGAGTTCTGCTGTGGTGATGCTGGCGAGAGCGGAGCAGGGGACGGTGGTGGCCGGGGTGTCGGCTGCGTTGGTGTCGGCGAGTTCTGCCGGGGTGGCGTAGGTGTTGAAGCCGTCGAGGATGTCGTTGTGCATGGTGGTGTTCCTTTCGGTGTTGCCCGGTTGGGCGTTGGGTGGTGGTGTTTCGGTCAGGTGGTCTGTTAGCAGCCGAGCTTCGCGGTGCCGTAGGAGGCGAGTGCGGAGCAGGGGACGGTGGTGGCCGGGGTGTCGGCTGCGTTGGTGTCGGCGAGTTCTGCCGGGGTGGCGTAGGTGTTGAAGCCGTCGAGGATGTCGTTGTGCATGGTGGTGTTCCTTTCGGTGTTGCCCGGTTGGGCGTTGGGTGGTGGTGTTTCGGTCAGGTGGTCTGTTAGCAGCCGAGCTTCGCGGTGCCGTAGGAGGCGAGTGCGGAGCAGGGGACGGTGGTGGCCGGGGTGTCGGCTGCGTTGGTGTCGGCGAGTTCTGCCGGGGTGGCGTAGGTGTTGAAGCCGTCGAGGATGTCGTTGTGCATGGTGGTGTTCCTTTCGGTGTTGCCCGGTTGGGCGTTGGGTGGTGGTGTTTCGGTCAGGTGGTCTGTTAGCAGCCGAGCTTCGCGGTGCCGTAGGAGGCGAGTGCGGAGCAGGGGACGGTGGTGGCCGGGGTGTCGGCTGCGTTGGTGTCGGCGAGTTCTGCCGGGGTGGCGTAGGTGTTGAAGCCGTCGAGGATGTCGTTGTGCATGGTGGTGTTCCTTTCGGTGTTGCCCGGTTGGGCGTTGGGTGGTGGTGTTTCGGTCAGGTGGTCTGTTAGCAGCCGAGCTCTGCTGTGGTGATGCTGGCGAGAGCGGAGCAGGGGACGGTGGTGGCCGGGGTGTCGGCTGCGTTGGTGTCGGCGAGCTCTGCCGGGGTGGCGTAGGTGTTGAAGCCGTCGAGGATGTCGTTGTGCATGGTGGTGTTCCTTTCGGTGTTGCCCGGTTGGGCGTTGGGTGGTGGTGTTTCGGACAGGTGGTCTAGTTGAACCAGATGTTCGGCGACAGAGTCGTGGTTCCAGGAAGCGGCATCATGGTCGTGGTTGTCGGCAATCCGGCGTACTCTGCGCTGACGAACTCATCGATTTCGACGAATTCGTGCAGGCCATCGAGGATGCTGTAGGACATGGGAAATCGCTTTCTTGTCGGGGTGGAATTGGCGTGCGCGGCGGGTTCACCGGCGGAGTCGTGAGGCGACCGGATTACGAATTTCTCCACGGGTTGAATGGATCAATTCGTGCATCGGCGAGCAGTTCGTCGATGCGAGATGAACCGCTCAGCGCCGAATTCAGTGCGGCACGAGCCACGATCGACGAGCGATGCTGCCCGTAGCTGAGTCCTCGTCGGGAGCTGTCGTTGGGCTCTTGTGCCCAACCGATTCCTGGACCGAGTTTCCGGACGAACATCGACGTAGGTACCTGGGGGGATCGATCGACCGGAAGACTTCTGACGAGCTCATGGACGACGTCCGCATCGCGCGCATCGAGATAGATGGTGATTGCGTCGGATCGGGGATAGACAACGTTTGAGGATGCGATCTTTGCCTGCCAACCAACATCCGATGCCCGCAAGGTGTGGACGATCCGAACGAAGCACGGAATCGTCGAGGCGAGATCGTCGCCGCCTAGATAGAGCCGAAATGCCTGTCCATGTTCGTTGCCAATAGGCCTTCTCGCCCCGAAGACCATGACAAACCCTGGTGAGATCGCCGGCCACACGTCAGGCATTCGAATGTTCTCGACGCCTTCGCATACTTTCGGCGACGTGATTCGCACTCCCATCAGGGAAGCGGTGGGCTCATTGTTGCGTTCGGTCGACCATTGGATCGGCATCGTGATTGAGTGTTTGCCCAGGGCCGCCTCAATAATCTGTTCTGTTTCTGGATCCCGATCGATGCGGGAAAGGGAGTTTCGCCCAGCGGGCCAGCGCACGTGCCAACGCTCGTAGAGCTTGCGCCCTAGCTGGGATTCGAGATCCCTCCTGTCGGCGCCGACCACGGTCTCGCCGTCAAAGTGTGCTCGCCACTCGTCGGTATCGATCGTGAGGCGGTCTACGAGCATGGGAAAGCTTTCGGGTTCGATCAAGATTGGTGCGTGTGTCATTTCGTCACCTCAATTCCTGCCAGGGCGAACACGCCCAATGGATTGAGCAAGGCTGCACGCCCGACTCCCGCGGCGGCTCGTTGGATCGGAGAAAGAGTGGCCGAGGACTGCGCGCCCGCGAAAAGACGATCAAGTAGATGCCAGCCGGCGAATCCGCCGGTTCGTTTCACGAAGTCGTTATCAACAGTTCGAATCGATTCGTACCCGCTCCAGAAAGCCGAGATCGTATGTGCCAAAGACGCAGCTTTCTCGTGACCTCGTCGAACTATCTCGCCAGCACTGATTTCGGTGTCGCCAAGACTGGTTCCGCCGCCGCGGCTCGTGGGGATATCAAGGACGGCTCGGTAGATCCATTCGCCGATAAACGAACCGGTGTCGCGTGCCGGGTCACCCTGACCGAATTCCTCCCAGTCGATAATCCATGGTCCGGACTGATCGATGAGCACTTGGTCGACGCGTAGGTCTCCGTGGATCGGAGCCCAGTCCGCTTCGTGGGACTCTGCTGACAACTGTGATAGGGCAGCCACAAGCTCTGCGTCTCGTTGAATCAACCCGTAGGCATTGATCTCACCGTTGGTCATGTGGACCAAAGCATCAAGGGGAATTTCATCTAGGTACGTGAGATTCGGAGCCGGGCTGCCCTCGTTAATCTGGGGAACTTCGCTCACCGGGACAGAATGTAAAGCGCTTAGCTGACGACCAATCGTATGCGCGTCGGCCGGTCGGAATCGCTGTTCGGTCATCAGCGTTATTCCGTCCTCGGCATCGGTGAGAAGATCTTGAACCATCAGCCCATGGTCCGAGTCGAATTTTGAGGTTCTTGGGCAACGCGGAATCTCCGGGAAGTCTCCGCGATGGAAGAGTGCCTCGTATGCCCGTGAGTTTTCGAGCTTCTCCGCGTAGTTCGAGAAGCGTAATTTCTTCACGAAGTACTTGCCGGAATCGGTACGAACGGAAAGATTAATGTTCCTGCCGAAGAGCTGCTCGACATCGTCCGAAGCAATGGAATCGAAGTACTGATCATTTGTGCTGGAGCGCAACTGATTGAGAACTGAATCGACTAGGTTGCTCATTTTGCGGTCCTCGCAATCACAAGCGAGCGGTCGGGCTGAGACGTGTCGCTTCGTACGATTTCGAAGCCCGACGATTCGATGAGGGCGATTACTTCTGCTGCGGTCCGGTCCGGCCGCGTCACGGAAGCTTGGAGACGAACATCGGTAGATGTCGCAGGTGCGAGTTCTCCGCTTGACGAGAGGTGAACTTCGGCGACGACAAGCAGACCACCGCACGCGTGCGCGGCGCGCCTGACGGTTTCGAGAATCTGCACGCACGCGTCGTCTTCCCAGTCGGCCAAGATGGCAGATAGGAGATAGACATCGTGACCGAGCGGTAGGTCATCGAAGAAACTGCCCTCAATGCCTTTGAGTCGATGCTCCATAGCGCTGTTTACGACTCGCTTTTCGGCTTCGGCAGTAAAGGTCTTAAAGTCAAGCACGGAGGCGGACAGATGCGGATATTTATTGAGAAGAGCAATGGCCAGTGACCCAGTGTTCCCGCCCAGATCGATGACAGAATCCACGTTTCTCCACAGTGAATCCTCAAGGACAATCTCCGCGGCGAAACCAGGGGTCTCCCAGTCGAATTCGCTAACAGATTGGTTGGCGTTATCGATTTCTTCCCACAGTGTCTGGCCGCTGTGTGCTTCAGTAGCTGGTCGGCCGGTGAGTAGCGTGTGATGAAGATCGGAAAGAGCAAGTTCGTTCTTTCCGACGAGGGTGCGTCCGTCAAACAGGGCGCGTATGCCCAGTTCAGCGTTGTTTTCTGAGAGGAACTTTCCCATTTCGGTGAGCGAGTAATCGTTTCCGTCGCTTTTGGCGAACACCCCCTCCGCTACGAGGTGATCGAGAACTGTGGTGACCGCGCGAACATTGCCATCGATTTGCCGAGCAATTTCGATAGCGCTGGACGCTGAATTTCCGACCGCATCAATGATGCCGGTTCGAACGGCCGCGCGAATGCTCATGGGCGTGACAAGATCACCTTTTGATACGAGCGTCGAAAGTAATTCTGTATTCAGGTCGTTAACTGTCATTCGTCGCTCCTTTCGCTGGCTCGTTTATGGGATTCATCTGTGTTGCTTGCGATATCCATAATTCTCAATCCCTGCTCGTAGAAACAGTGTCGAAAAGTGGGAAACCGTCATTATTCGGTCATAGCTTTCGCGTGAGGTATGTCATCGACTGCGCGGACATTTGTGGTTCGTCTGAAACGGAGAGCAGAGGCGCTGGATGAGAATTCCGGGAATTTCCCGGCGCGCTAGTGGCTGCGAACTCTAAAACGAACGGCAGGAAAAGTGCAGGCAAATGAAAGGTGCGTCGATTCTTTCTCGAGCAGTAAGGAGACGAAGTTCCGTTAAACTGACACGCGGCTAAACGCGGATGAATTCGCGCCGAGAGAAGCGGGAGTGCTGTGGGGGAAGAAATAGGTGGAACCGAGATTCGGGTAATCGTGGCCGACGACGAAGCGACGATACGTTCCGCGCTCGAAGAGCTACTCGCGTTGCGTACGGGAATCGAAATCGTGGGTGGAGCAGATGACGGGAAGGCCGCGATCGATTTGGTCCGCGCTCACCAACCGGACATTGCGTTGCTCGATGTGGAGATGCCCGGAGTTGATGGAATCGCTGCGTGCAAATCGATAGTCGAATTCGGAACAAAAGTTGTCATTCTTACCGCGAGCGTAAAGGCGTCGACGATGCGCGAGGCGATGGCGGCCGGCGCAAGCGGATACGTTACGAAGGCAACTCCGGTAGACGAGCTCACGGCAATTCTCTTCAAAATTCGAGACGGGCAGTCGTTTGTCGATCCGCAACTAGCAGCAGAAATGGTCCGAGCGCCGGAAAGCCCATTAAGTCCCCGAGAAGCGGATGTTCTCAGGTTGGTCCTTCCAGGAACACCAGTAGCGGACATCGCCGACGAGTTGCACCTAGCCGTGGGAACGGTGCGCAACTATCTGTCGTCGGCGATGTCCGCCTTGGGTGCCAGGAACCGCCACGAGGCCGCGAAGTTGGCCGTCGAGCGTGGCTGGATCGAGGCTTAGTCAGCTTGTGTGATCACGCCTTGTCGTAACGAGGTCCTCGAACGGCGACATAGGCAGTTCGCCCGAGCGAGTACCCGAGCATGACGACGGCGAATCCGATGACTAGAGCATCCACGCCGCCGCTGACTGCGATGAGAATCGCGATACCAATGATGCTGAACAGGAGGTTTGCGATGGTAACCGGAATTTCGCGTGCCAATGTGGGGGCGGGAGTGAACTTCATGACGTCTTTGGAGAAATGTTCCATGGGATATCAGACCTCTTCGAGTTGCGGTGTATTGCCTCTTTCACCTTCGAATTCGACTTTGCCGACTGAGCGCGTACTTCTTTAGTGCAAGAGATCAGGAGTTGAGCGTGAGAAATGTCCTAGGCGACTCGCCTCATTTGCTTCCAGCAGCAGGATTCCAGCGGAGGGCTGCCGTTCCATTGGCCCTGGTCCTCCTAGTTCTTTTGATCTACAGCTATTTTCCCTTTGTCGCCCAGGCTTTCGATGGAAAGAATCTGGGGCAATCGCTTTTTTCGGCCATCGTAATGACGACGTCGTTCCTCACTGGCGTGTTGTTCGTCTTCCGCTCAATGGCGCGGGAGCCGCGGAAGACCCCAGAGCTACGCCGAAATCTCGTTTTTGCCGTGCTGTTCGTAGCTGGGGTCTTTGTTCTTGCAGTCGCCATCGACTTTGCAGTGTGGGAAGACGATTTTGAGTCGTCCTTCACCGGCAAGGTCTATTTCTTCTTTCTGCTGGTGATTCTCGCTTCGTTGGCCGGGCTACGCTATGGCATCGCGGTGACGCTGGTGTCGGTGCTGGTCTTGACGCTGTTCACCGACGTAGGTGTCGCGTTGGGCATGGCGGCCAACGGGTTCGTCGGCGATATTCTCGTGGTGACTCTGCTCATGTGGATTCGATCCTTGATCACGGAAGTCGACGAGAACCGCCGGAAGATCGCGGAACTCCAGGTCGACGAAGAACGCGTACGATTTTCCCGCGATCTGCACGACATCGTAGGCCGCTCTTTCACGTCGATCGCTCTTCGCTCTGAACTCGCCCTTGAATCCGATGACGTCGCACGCCGCAATTATCTCGAGGAAATTGGCACCGAAGCCCGAAGCTCATTGCGCAAAACCCGCGCAATTGTGCAGGGCTACCGAAATATTTCTCTTGAGGCCGAGCTCGAAGACGCACTGATGGTTCTTCGTGCGCGCGGAATCCTCGCAGAGGTTGAGGACGAGGGCACCGTTGATCTGGACGAACGCTCGGCAGAGATGGCGGCTTGGGCCCTTCGCGAGGGGGCGACGAACATCATCAGACATGCCCCTCAAGCCACTGAATGCTCGATAATCTTCGTCGACAACCGAATGGTGATCAGCAACGACGGCGTCGGCGCGAAGGCGGGTGGCACTACGGGAGAGGGGACCGGAATCCTCGGCTTACGTGAGCGAGTCGCCTCGCTTGGCGGTGAGCTGTTGACTGAGATTAAGGGAGACCGATTTACGCTGACTTGCGAGATGACGGCTACGGCCGGGAGACGGTGAGAGCAACGGGGTTGAAGCCGGTTGGCTCCAAGCCGGCAATGATGTTCTCGGACAAGGAGATCCCGGGTTGCCCAGTCATCATTCCCCATGCCTTTGCCGCTGGTTCGAAGGAACGTCGTGGCACTCCTTCTGCTTGGAGAAATGTGGTGGCTCCGACGTCATCGATGGTTGCACCCAGACCGGTTCGATGAAGGCGTGCGAGTCGGATGCCAGCCAGTCCATGGCAGATTGTGGCATCAAGTTCCTCAAAATTCGCATCGCATGCACGGTGCGACAGCCCTCTAGCGGGCGTATCGAGTGCGAGGGCGATCTCGGCCTCCGCAATTTCGAGACCAGCACGCCCTGAGCACCACGTGGGATCGCCGTTCTGCGCGCAACGGATCCGAGAGAGGGCTTCGCGAAGGAGGGGCCGAAGTTCCGGACGGGCGCGTACTGATTCAAGGTTGGCGACACGGGCGAGCGCCCATGCTCGTCCTGTCCAGCCGTGCGCGACGCCGGGTACGGTCACAGGCGATTCTGGTGGCATCGATGCAAATTCGGGTTCCCACTGGCCTGACTCGTACTCCGCGACGACTTCGCTAAAGAGTCGTCCGGCAAGCTCGTTGAGTGAGGCTATAACCGGCCCTGGGAGGAGATGGGGAACATGTGCTGCCGACGACAGCATCGCTACTATCCCAGCACCGCCGGAAGCGAGGTCCCAGTTGGACAGATTCCGGTCGGGCAATCGTGCGAGGAAAACGCTGGCTAGATCGTCCCGCGCTTTAGCGAGTCGAATGTCTCCTGTTACTGCGAATAGTTCGTGTGAGAGCCACCAGGTGGAGACGTCTCCCGTGAAGGGGCCGGCATGCTCCTCGTTTTCGCCGTGAGATCGGCTGAGCATATCGCGCGCGTAGTCGACGAACGTGTCGATCATGCCCTGCGAGGCGGGGTACTTGGCCACGGAAAGAAGCGCCCCACCGCCGTGGTACATGCTCAGATCCGGACCGAACCAATCGGCGGATTCAGAGGATATGCGGTGCATGGCTATGCGCGGAACGCCCTGCTCGTCGCGGTGCGCGAGGCTGATGATTCCGTCCGGAGGCTCCTTAACCGAACGTGTAGAGCCTAGGTGTGCGTCGATGGTCTGCGCGAGTGCGTCGTCTGTGAGGTTTTCGGCTAGAGCGAGGCAGCGGTAGGCCCGCTCCCGGGCGGTCTCTACGAACTCGCGGCCCCCGGGAGAAAGGGAGCGCGCATCAGGGGTTACATGGAAAATCGGTATGTGCCCTCGGCTCAACATGGTGATCTCGCGGTTGAGCGCGGTTTCCCCGAGAAGATCCGCTCCAGGAAGGCTTAGGCAGAAGAGTCGAAACTCATCCGGAACGCGTAGGTGTTTCTCGTCGAGTCGGAGTTGTAGCAACGAGGCATATAGCGCTGTGGGGCGAACGATGCACCGAACCGGATCGGAGTAACCAGCGATGAGAGCGCGCATCTCGTTACCTCGCTCGCGGAGGAGGGCGAGCGCGGAGGTCGCTCCGTCGATTATGGCGGCTGCGTGGTTCCGATGGCTGTTATCGATAGTGGGAATAGTTTCTCTAGTGGGATGTCCCAACATTCCTGTGGCGCCTACAGAGTGAGCGAGTAGATCTGCGGCAATGCACGCGGGGCGAGCGAACTGCGGTTGTAGCACGGTCTCCGTGTCTACAACCACTGGGGAATCGCCGGTGCAGATTACGTTCTCTCGATGGAGGTCGACCGAGCCGAGGGCGCTCGCCGTCACTAGGATCGCACCAAGCCTTTGGTAGTAAGTTTCTCCCCGAGGGAGCTCGGACGAAGGTAGTCCCTCGTGCCAGCTGTACCCCTGACGCTGCAGAACCGCTGGTATTCGCGGTGAGTCGCTAAGTAGTGCGAGCGCGCTACCGAAAAGTGCGTCGGTCGAGATTGACCGGGGCTTATGCACGATCGAACCGCCTTCAGTGTGGAACGCGACCACAGGTGCCTTTGCGCCGTGGTCGTCTCCACCCAAAAGCTCGATTCTCGACAATCGGCCACCGATGAGGCTGTGTCGCCGCAACTCCGAACTGTCTCGTACAAAGCGGCATTTCGCTTCGCGGGCCCAAGCTATGGGCGACGACATAGCGGAGTGCAGAACTTCGGTTGCGGCGGGAAAATCGCCGAAATCGACCGCAGCGCAAGAAATATTGGCGGCGATCGTTTCGGCTGTGACTTCTGCGTGGCGGACAAACGAATCGAGGTCAACCCGTTCATCTACCCCGCGAAGCTCGCGGCGTAGCTCGTTGATCAATCGAATGGGTTGCAGTTTGCGGAGGGCACGACGGTGGGAACTGACCAACCACCGGCGTAGTTCGCGAGAGTCTGGGACGCGTAAGTGATGATCTCTGCTTCATTGGCGCGATGAAAAGACAAGGGTTACTCCTTTGTTCGGAATGTCGAAGTGAAGCGACGAGGACTCGTTGTGCCCGTCGATTCCGACGCTATGACAGCGAAAAGCGTGCTGAAACGCAGCGATATGTCAGTGCCATTCGTCACGACTCGCACGTCTGTGGGATGCCGGTGATCGCATGGGTGTGGATCCAGTACCTTCGCTCCGTTGTGTATTGGCTCTTTTCACTGAGTCGAATCACACGACCGTGTCCAGGGGAACGCGCTAGAGTGATCGCTTAGGTGCAGTTCAAGGTGGTAAACAGTGCGTAAATGATTAGGTAACTCAGGGAGTGCGCGTGGTGCGTGGTGTGGGAAGTTCTGCCGTCGAAGCCCTTGCGGACTCATTGAGAACCTGGTCGATTGCCCTCTCGGAGTCCGAGGTTCAAAGCGCGTCCATCGCAGTGTGCCGATCGCCGATCGAGTTGGACGATGCAGACCTCGCGGTGCGGGTGGTGTCGGATCTCGGTCCCCAAGTAGTCATCGACGCCGTGCACAATGGGGTTCTCTGGGAGTCGTTCGCGGCGACGGTGGCCGCGCACGTCGAGGTCGGATCTGGCGCCGAGCTGAGTGCCGATGCCCGCGGTCAGATACGTGCGCTGTTCCTTTCTTGTGGGTTCGCCTCCGCTCGTGAGCTTCGAATCGTCGGTGGAGCGACGGACGATGCATGGAGCGAGCTCGAGGCGGCCGGGTTGGTCACGCCCTCACGGTTCGATACTGTAGGCCCGCCTCGGGGGCTCTGGCTGAGTTTGACCTGGTCAGGCTGCGCATATGCCTATCGTGAGTGGCAGAAGTGGGCGGAAGACGATTTCGGGAAGACTGAGATTGCAGAGCTCGAGCGCGTGATGGATCGTTTTGTCCTCCAGCTCGTGAGGGATTTCCCAACTTCGGCGATCCTGACGCACCGGCGCTCGGTTCTCGTGTCGATCAGGAGGAGTCTTGAGCGCAAGGATTTAATTGCGGTTGCCGATCTCGCACGTGCAGCGGCACCGTCGTTTGCCGCCGTCGGACTTCACAGAAGTCTGCTGCGCGCGCTGTCGAATTGTTCGTCCGGCTTCACGGGGAGCCCGCAACGGGACGTTGTCATGTGTGCGCTTGCCGAGCTTTGGTACGCCGAAGGAGACCTCGAGAAGGCAGTGCGAATAATTCGGGCTCCGCGAGGTGCAGACTCGTCTGATACATCCCCGTTGTGGCGGGCGCTCGAATGGAAAACGGAGATGGCGGCGAAGATTTGGTCCGAACGCGTCGACACAAACTCGGTGGCGGAAAAGCTACACGTGTCCATTGTGGCGGGAATGGACGTCGCGACCGTCATGGATGCGGGGCTGGATTTGGCCAGCCGCCTTCTGCACGATAGGAACCACCGCGCAGTTGAACAAATACTCGGGGAACTGGGCGGATTGATCGCCATCTCAGGAAACGAGATCCTGATCGCGCGATTTGAGATAGCCCACGCGCTTGCCGACGCAAGGAATGGGGACGAGGCATCGGCGCGTAGGCGACTCGCAGCGGCTAGGGAAACGGCAGGGCGCCTGGGTGAGGTCGCCGTCGTCCATAGCCTTTCAACTGCGATCTCAGGACGTCCAGGCGAGGTTGACTCGACGCTGGTGGGTGACCTCCTTTCGTCATTGGCGGCGGATCCCGCAGTAGCGGTCGATGAGGCTGCGGTACACGCGGCATTCACAGCCGTTCGGGGAATTCCACTGACGCGGTGCGAGGGCGCCCGCTCCCCGGCACATGCGATGTTGGTTCGATTGGTTGGTCCGGTTGCGAGCTTGGAGTCCCCAGAATCACAGGCAGGAGGCGAAGATCTCACGGCGAGAGAAAGCGATGTCGCGCGACTAGTCGCCAAGGGGAAGTCGAACGGAGAAATTGCCTCAGAACTTGGGATTTCCAAATGGACTGTCGTGAGCCACTTACGGAACATCATGCGTAAGTGGGGATGCGATTCTCGAGTCAGTGTGGCCGTGCTCGCCAATGCGGCGGCCGAGCGACATGGCGCGTAATGACTTCGAACAACGGTGCCACCGGTATGCGGATTCAGGCTCGTCAGATGTCCAAATGATCGAGGGTCGGTGTGCTCTTCCCGCTCGTGTCGGCATTCCACCGCATTTGCCTAAAGTGCTCTAGAAATCGCCGAGCCCGACGTCATGGTTGGCAGGTAGGACCTCGAGATGAGCCCGCGGCGATTCGGCAAGGAATGCGTCGAGCGTCGTCTCCGTAACCAATGTGTTGCTCACCCAGTTGCGATTTGCAAGCTCTTGCGTGATCCGGAACGACGTAGGTGAAGGCATGTCTTCGGAGCGCACCCGGTTCCGGATTTGCTGGAGCCTTGCATATAACTCCAGTGCAGCCGACACGCTTGCCGAATCCATCTGGTGGTTCCTGCGCTACGCCACCGAATGGGAGGTCACGAGCACGCCCGTGCGCGGACGAGTTGAAAGGAAGGGGCGATTTCACACTGGAGGGTTAGCGGGAATCGCCTAGGAAGTAGGGCGACAGCGACGAGCGATGGGCGTTGATCTTGAGGTCGACGCTGACCGGAGGGAATGCGCGTTGCGGGCAATTGGTGCGTTCGCACAACCGGCAGCCGATGCCGATTGGCGTGGCCGCGTCCTCGTCCTCGAGGTCGAGCCCCTGTGCGTAGACCGTGCGGTGCGCGTGTCGCGCTTCGCAACCCAGCCCGATGGCGAAGGTCTTGCGCGCTTGTCCGAAACGGACGCTGCGAGTTGAGACCGTGCGAGAAATCCAGAGGTAGCGCCGGCCATCCGGCATCTCCGCAACCTGTCGATTGATTTCACCGGGGGAGGAGAACGACTCGTATACGTTCCACAGCGGGCACGTGCCGCCGGACGTGGCGAAATGGAACCCCGAGGCAGATTGCCGCTTCGACATATTCCCGGCGCGATCGACGCGGACGAACGAGAAGGGAACGCCAGGCGAGCCCGGTCGTTGGAGAGTGGATAAGCGGTGGCACACCGATTCGTAGCCTGTGCCATAGAAGGCGGCGAGTCGCTCTATGTCGTAGCGAAAGTCCTCGGCGGATTCGAGAAAGCGGCCGTAGGGCATCAGTACCGCCGCGGCGAAGTAGTTTGCGAGGCCGCGTAGGGCGAGGTTTCTGGCTGCGGGGGAGGAGAACGATGCTTCGTCGACGAGCTGATTGAGAAGCTCCCGGTGTTCAAGGAATGCTAGTTCGGTCGCGATGCGGAACGACTGCTGTCCTCGGTTGAGCTGGGCGGAAAGCTCGAGTCTGCGAGTCCGCGGATCGAATTCGTGCCACACGCCGTCCGGGAGGTCGACGCGTCGGACGACGCGAACGTCGTGCTCGGTTTCGATTCGGCGACCGATCACGGTGCGGGTGTCGCCGCGGTTCATCCGGATACGCGTGCTCAGGTCCTCGGCGGCGACGTCGAGCGAGCCGATGTAGTTCTGTCGCTGGGCGAAGTAATCGCGCACCTCTTCGTGGGGCATAGCGGTTGAGGCGAGCTGGCTCGTGCGTGAATTCTGCGAAGCGCGTAAGTCCGATTCGGCAACGGACCCCGGTTTGGGTAGCGCGTTTCGTGTCTCCGCCACGATCGACAGCAGCTGCCGCGTGTTGCCCAGCTGTTGGTACAGCGAGAGAAAAGCCTTCGCCATGTTGGGGTTCTCGCGGACCATCTCGACGATTTCGGAGGTCGGAACGCCCTCGCTCTGGCCGGTCTCGGTGAGCGCGTCGGTGAGCTGTGCGATCAGACGGGTGTCCGCATCCGACGACATCGTCGCCAGGTCGACCCCGTACTTCTCGGCGATCAACGTAAGCACGCGCGACGACAGCGACCGCACGTTGTTCTCGAGTTGGTTCAGATAACTCGAGGAGATGCCCAATTGCGCGGCAAACGCCGCTTGGGTGAGACCTTGATCTTGGCGAAGCGCCCGGAGGCTCGCGCCGGCAAAGGACTTGGGCATGAACCCGACGATAGTGCGGCACAACGCGATTCGGAAACGCCCGACTGCCACTCGCAACCTCACCTGAGGGGAACGACAAAAATTCGCAAACTTTGCAAAGTTGGCTCAAATCCTCGCGACATTCACAATAAAGGCTGGTAGACGCCTCCGGATAAATATGGCAAGCTCTGCTGTACGCCGCAAAGCCATTGGCAAAAATGCGAAGCAGCTGGGCCTGGTGAGGTCCACGCCAACGCTTCGACACGATTGCCGAGGTTGCGGGAGATGCACCGGAACGGCGCATCGTATTACTCAAGTAATTGGGACAACGGAAAGCGAGACTTACGAATGTCTAACGTCGGTCAGGCACGTACCGCGCAGGAGATCCAGAAGGACTGGGACGAGAACCCCCGCTGGAAGGGCATCACGCGCAACTACACCGCTGAGCAGGTTGCCGAGCTCCAGGGCACCGTCGTCGAGGAGCACACTCTCGCTCGCCGTGGCGCGGAGATCCTCTGGGACAAGGTCAACAACAAGGACTTCGTGAACTCCCTCGGTGCCCTCACCGGCAACCAGGCCGTTCAGCAGATCCGTGCAGGCCTCGAGGCCGTTTACCTCTCCGGCTGGCAGGTTGCCGGCGACGCCAACCTCTCGGGCCACACCTACCCGGACCAGTCGCTGTACCCGGCCAACTCGGTGCCGAACGTCGTTCGCCGTATCAACAACGCGCTTCTCCGCGCCGACGAGATCTCCCGCGTCGAGGGTGACACCTCCGTGGAGAACTGGCTCGCCCCGATCGTTGCCGACGCCGAGGCCGGCTTCGGTGGCGCGCTCAACGCCTACGAGCTCCAGAAGGCCATGATCGCCGCGGGCGCCGCCGGCGTCCACTGGGAGGACCAGCTCGCTTCCGAGAAGAAGTGTGGCCACCTCGGCGGCAAGGTGCTCATCCCGACCCAGCAGCACATCCGCACGCTGACCTCGGCTCGCCTCGCTTCCGACGTTGCCAACGTCCCGTCGGTCATCATCGCCCGTACGGACGCCGAGGCCGCTACCCTCATCACCTCCGATGTGGACGAGCGTGACCAGGAGTTCATCACCGGCGAGCGCACCGCCGAGGGCTTCTACAACGTCAAGAACGGCATCGAGCCCTGCATCGCCCGTGCGAAGGCCTACGCTCCGTACGCCGACCTCATCTGGATGGAGACCGGCACCCCGGATCTCGAGTACGCCAAGAAGTTCGCTGAGGGCGTCAAGGCCGAGTTCCCGGACCAGCTGCTCGCCTACAACTGCTCCCCGTCCTTCAACTGGAAGGCGAACCTCGACGACGAGACCATCGCCAAGTTCCAGAAGGAGCTCGGCGCGATGGGCTTCAAGTTCCAGTTCATCACCCTCGCCGGCTTCCACTCGCTCAACTACGGCATGTTCGACCTGGCCTACGGCTACGCCCGCAACCAGATGACCTCGTTCGTCGAGCTGCAGCAGCGCGAGTTCAAGGCCGCCGAGGAGCGTGGCTTCACCGCCGTCAAGCACCAGCGCGAGGTTGGCGCCGGCTACTTCGACCGCATCGCCACCACCGTCGACCCGGAGAGCTCCACCACCGCTCTCAAGGGCTCCACCGAAGAGGGCCAGTTCCACTAGGAACGACCCCAGGCTGGACAGCCCTTAGCTAGATATAGGTACCGGGGCCGCACTACTTTCGCGACATTGCGTCGTTCGTATCGAGTGCGGCCCCGAGTGCTACCGGGGCCGGCATGTGTCCCGGCTCACGCGCAAACCCAAATCGCCAGCACAATCCCTTTCGTCCTAGGAGCTGAATCCTTCCCATGACTGAGAACACCGCCGCGCAGAACGCGGACAATGCTGCAGATCGTGCCGCAGACACGGCAAACAAAATCACGCGCGTCGGTGTCATCGGCGCAGGTCAGATGGGCGCCGGCATTGCCGAGGTGTGCGCCCGCGCCCAGGTCGACGTCCTCGTGTGGGAGAAGACCCGCGAGGCCACCGCCGCAGGCCGTGCGCGCATCCTCAAGTCGCTCGACCGTGGCGTGTCCAGCGGAAAGATCACCGAGCGCGAGCGCGAGCAGGCCGCCCTGCGCCTCCGCTTCACCACGGAGATCGCGGACTTCGCCGACCGCCAGCTCGTCACCGAGGCCGTCGTCGAGGACGAGGCTGTGAAGGTCGAGCTCTTCCGTGAGCTCGACGAGGTCGTCACCGACCCGAACGCCGTGCTCGCCTCGAACACCTCCTCCATCCCGATCATGAAGCTCGGCATGGTCACCCAGAACCCGCAGCGCGTGATCGGCCTCCACTTCTTCAACCCGGTGCCGGTGCTCCCGCTCGTCGAGCTCATCACCACGCTCGAGACCTCCTCGGCGGTCACCGAGCGCGCCGAGAAGTTCGCCGCCGAGATCCTCGGCAAGCAGGTCGTGCGCTCCGCCGACCGCTCCGGCTTCGTAGTCAACGCGCTGCTCGTTCCATACCTGCTCAGCGCCATCCGCATGGCCGAGTCCGGCTTCGCCACGGTCGAGGACATCGACCAGGCGATGGTGCTCGGCTGCGCCCACCCGATGGGCCCGCTCACCCTCACCGACCTCGTGGGGCTCGACACCGTCAAGGCCATCGCCGACTCGATGTACGGCGAGTTCAAGGAGCCGATGTACTCGCCGCCGCCGATGCTGCTGCGCATGGTCGAGGCCGGACGCATCGGCAAGAAGGCCGGCCACGGCTTCTACCGGTACGACACCGACGGGCGCGTCACCAAGGCCGGCGCATAAGGCGCCTGCCGCCACCCGTACAAACATTCACGTATGACGGCGGAGTCGGTGAAGTCTCCCCGCCTCCGCCGTCATAGGTGATCGAATCGAAACCACAAGCGGTACGTTCGTCGAAAAGTAAAGGGTAAAGAATATGCCGGGGCACTCTGATTCCATCGCGCACCTCGATCGCACCCGTGCTTCCAGCGTCCTGGGTTATCCGAGGATCGGGCCACATCGCGAGCTCAAGCGCGCGCTCGAGAGCTACTGGCACGGCGATTCGCCGGCCGCCGAGTTGCTCGCGACGGGACGCCAGATCCAGGAGTCCACGTGGCTCGAGCTCAAGGCGATGGGGCTGACCCAGATTCCGGGCAAGACCTTCTCGTTCTACGACCACATCCTCGACGACGCGCTGCTGTTCGGCGCCGTCCCGCACCGGTTCAAGCCGCTGCAGGAGGAACTCGACCCGCTCGATTTCTACTTCGCGATCGCTCGCGGCAAGCCCGAGTACCCGCCGCTGGAACTCGCGAAGCTGCAGGGGACGACGTACCACTACCGCCAGCCGGAGTTCGAAGACACCTCGCACTTCGAGCTCGACGCGCAGTCGGTGCTCGACGAGATCGACCGCGCCCACGCGCTCGGTATCGAGGTGCGTCCGGTGATCACGGGGCCGCTGTCGCTTCTGCTGCTGGGCAAATCGGCGGAGACGGCCGCGAACAACTTCAAGCCGATCATCCTGCTCGACCGGCTGCTCACCGAGTACGTCAAGCTGCTCGAGGCTCTCGCCAAGCGCGGCGTGGTGTGCGTGCAGTTCGACGAGCCTGCGATGACGATGGAGCGCACGGACTTCGAGATCAAGCGCTTCCGCGAGGCCTACCAGATGCTCGCCGATTCGGCGCTGCGCCCGCGCATCCTCGTCACCGGGCCGTACGGGGATTTCGGCGACGCGCTCGAGGCGATCGCCGCGACGAACGTGGAGGCCGTCGCGCTGGACCTCGTGCACGGGCGCCACGATGTCGAGGAGCTCGCGGCGGTTCCCGGCCTGCGCCGCAAGCGCATCTACGCCGGCGTCATCGACGGGCAGAACATCTGGCGCAACGATAAATTCGCCACGCTCGACTACCTGAAGAAGCTGCGCGAGAAGTTCCCGGACCTCGTGGTCTCGACCTCGTCGACACTGCTGCATGTGCCGCTCGACGTGCTCACGGAGACCGATCTGGACCCGGCTCTCGACGACACGCTCGCGTTCGCGAAGCAGAAGGTGGCCGAGGTCGTCTCGCTGGCGAACGCGCTCGAGGACGGGCCGACGAAGCGGTGGCGCCCGCTGCCGGAGCGCGAGGGCGCGTTCCGCGAGGATGTCCGCAAGGTCGTCGAGGCCGCGCGCGCCGCACGTTCGGAGCGCATGCCGTACGCCGAGCGCAGCGTGCTGCAGGCCGAGCGCCTGCAGCTGCCGGTGCTGCCGACGTCGACGCTCGGCTCATTCCCGCAGACCCCGCAGATCCAGCGCGCGCGTAAGGATCTCGGCGAGGGGCGAGTCAACTACGAGGAGTACTCGCAGTACCTGCGCGAGGAGATCGAGAAGGTCATCCGCCTGCAGGAGGACATCGGGCTCGACGTGCTCGTGCACGGCGAGGTCGAGCGAAACGACATGGTGCAGTACTTCGCCGAGCTGATGGAGGGCTTCGCCGTCACCCAGAACGGTTGGGTCCAGTCGTACGGCTCGCGCTGCGTGCGCCCGCCGATTCTGCACGGCGACGTCAAGCGCCCGCGGCCGATGACACTCGAGTGGAACGCGTATGCGCAGACGCTCACCGAGAAGCCGGTGCGCGCGACGCTCACGGGTCCGGTGACGATGCTCGCCCGTTCGTTCTGGCGCGAGGACCTCGCGCCGGAGGAGGTCGCCTACCAGGTGGCGTACGCGGTGCGCGAGGAGATCGCGGACCTCGAAGCAGAGGGCATGGCGATCGTGCAGGTCGACGAGCCATCGATCCGCGAGCTACTGCCGCGCCGCGGCGCCGACCGCGCGCAGTACCTCGATTGGGCCGTGGACACGTTCCGTTTCGCTACCGAGGCGGCCAAGCCAGACACGCAGATCCACACGCACATGTCGTACTCGTCGCTGCAGGTCATGACCGAGGCGATCGAGGGACTCGACGCGGACGTCACGTGCATCGTCGCGACGCGCTCGATCGACTGGGTGCTCGAGGCGCTCGACGACCACACCCTCACGCGCCAGGTCGCGCCGGGCGTGTACGAGTCGCGCTCGGCCTTCGTGCCGGACATCGATCTCCTGCATCGTCGACTGCGTAAGGCCGTCGATACCCTCGGAATCGAGCGGGTGTGGGCGGTTCCTGACGGCGGGCTCAAGACGCGCCACATGTGGCAGCTGGAACCGGCGCTTCGCAACATGGTCGCCGCGGCGCACCGCCTGCGCCGGGCGGCCGCGAAGGACGCGCAGGGGTGATTGTGTGCTCGGGGCCGTCGGCCGTCTAAGATAATGCTGAACAAGGTTACGTAAAGGGGTCCGAGAATGGAACACGCCGCAGAGCTCGAGCACCGCGGTCCGCAGATCGAGAAGGCGTACTACCCGGAGTACTTCGACGAAGAGCCGAAGACGTACCCGCTGTACAGCTGGGAGGTCCTCCTCGGCAGCGCCGTCATGCTCGCAGGCATGGGCGCGCTTGGGTTCCCCATCACCGCCGCCGCGTACATGAACGAGAACGGCGATGTGTCGATGGGCGTGGTCATCGGCACCATCGTCTTCTTCCTTGTCGTCGAGATCGTCGGGTTGCTCATGGTGGTCGCGGGCTTCAAGCGTCACACGCGCGAGGACGATCATCGTCTGCGCGATAACCACCACGTGGCGTCTGCCTAGGTGGCTCGAACCGGTCTCGCTGCGCCCACCGCGGCGGACATCACCAACGCGCGTGCGCTCCGGCGCATGAAAATCGTGGCGACAAGCTTTCTGCTTGTCGCCGCGATTTGCTATGTGCTCTCGCAGATCGCGTTGTCCCGGGATGCCGGCGCGTGGGCCGGTTACCTGCGCGCCGCCTCGGAGGCCGGAATGGTCGGCGGTCTGGCGGACTGGTTCGCGGTGACGGCGCTGTTCCGTCACCCCCTCGGTATCCCGATTCCCCACACCGCCCTGATCCCGCGGCGCAAGGACCAGCTCGGCGAATCGCTCGGCGGGTTCGTGGGGGACAATTTCCTCGACCCGGAGCTCGTGGGGGAGAAGGTCGCGAGCGCGCACATTCCGGAGCGCGCCGGGCAGTGGCTGCTGGAGCCGGAGAACCGGCGGCGCGCCTCCGGACAGGCGGCGAAGGCGATTCGCGCTGCGCTCGAGGTGCTCCGCGACGAGGACGCAGTCGGTCTCATCGAGCGGACTCTCGTGGCGCGGATCTCCGAGCCCGAATGGGGGCCGCCGCTGGGCAAGGTGCTCGGCGAGATGGTCGCCGAGGGCAGGCAGGAGCCGGTCGTTCAGCTGCTCGCCGACCGCACGCTCGAGTGGGTCGAGCGCAATCCGGAGACCATCGAGTATTGGGTCACCGAGAAGGCGCCGACATGGGCACCGCAGCTGGTCAACGAGCTCGTCGCTGAACGCGCCTATTCCGAGGTGCTGCAGTGGGCTCGGGCGATCAAGGAAGATCCGCACCACAGCGTGCGGGTCGCGCTCACCAACTTCCTCACACAGCTGTCGCGGGATCTGCAATACGATCCGGACACCATCTCTCGGCTCGAGGGGTTCAAGGCCGATCTGCTGTCGCGGCCCGCGACCCGTGAGGCCATCGCCTCGGCCTGGGTGTCGGCGAAGAACGCATTCATCTCCGCGACCGAGGACTCGAGCTCCGAGCTGCGCGGCAAGCTCGACGAGCTCGCCGAGCGGCTCGCGGACAACCTGGTCTCTGACTCGAAGATGCGTGCGTCCGTGGACGACTACCTCGTGCGCACCGCGTCGTTCGTCGCATCGAATTACGCGGGCGAGATCACCTCGATCATCTCCGAGACCGTCGAGCGTTGGGACGCGCACGAGGCGAGTCGCAAGATCGAGCTCCTCGCGGGCAAGGATCTCCAGTTCATCCGCATCAACGGCACGGTCGTGGGCGCGCTCGCCGGCATCGTGATCCACGTGTTTACCGAGTTGATCTTCTAGAGAGAATCGCTGCGTAGTCTACAAAAATAGAGCCTCCGCCGTCATCGGTTGGGGGCTTTATTTGTGGGATGGGTCACCATTGCTAGCAAAGTGCTTGCAATTGCTAGCAAGGGCCTTTAGTTTGGGAATCGCAGGTCCGAAGAGTCCGGGGCTGGGAATCGACAGATTCGCCCCGAACCGAATCAGGGAAAGGCGGTGTCGACCGTGGTAACTTCACGCAAGGCTTCCGCCAAGCCCGCCAGCAAGCAGTCGGGCAAGCCTTCCGCTCCCGCCACTGCGTCGAAGGAAGTCGCCGTCGCGGGGGATGAAGATGCCTCGGCGATCGAGCGGATGGTCGGCCACGCCGCCCAGGACATCGGCTCGTTCATCCGCGCCCAGCGCGAATCGGCGGAGGTGTCGCTGCGCCAGCTCGCCGAGCGCACCGGGGTATCGAATCCGTACTTGAGTCAGATCGAGCGTGGTCTGCGTAAACCTTCGGCAGAGGTGCTCGCACAGATCGCCAATGGTCTCCGGGTCTCCGCGGAGGTGCTGTACATGCGTGCGGGAATCCTCGAGGAGCGTACGGGAGGTTCGACCCGCGACGCGCTCGTCATGGCGATGGAGCTCACCGAGAAGCAGCGGTCCGCGCTGCTCGAGGTGTACGACGCGTTCACGTCCGCGAACGGTGCGAACGCGGCGCCCGAGGAGCCGAAGCCGGAGGGCGCGAAGAAGCCGACCGCGAGCACCGCCAAGGTGCCGCCGCCGAGCGGCAACTAGATCTCGGACCACGACAAACTTTTCCGCATATCCCCACGAATCGTTCTCAACCACAAAGGAGCAATAATGGCTACGAAGAAGACCGCTTCGAAGAAAGCGTCCACCGCCAAGTCCAAGAAGGCCGACAAGGCTTTCGAGGGCCCGCTGGGCCAGGCGCTCGGCGTCGTCCGCACGCCGGTTTACGCATACATCGGCGCCAACGACCTCGCGATCGAGGCCGCTACCGGCATCGTGAGCGACCTGCGTCGCCGCGCCTCCGAGACCGCCGCCGAGCTGCAGGAGAAGGCCGCTAACTTCCAGGGCCGCGCGGCCGAGGTTCCGGACCGCGTGCAGGCCGTCCCGGCCGATGTTCAGGCGCTTCTCGACAAGTACAACCCGGAGGAGCTCCGCAAGGTTGCCGAGGCCTACGTCCAGGTTGCCGCCGGGATCTACTCCGGTCTCGCCACCCGCGGCGAGGACGTCGTGACCCGCCTGCGCAAGGAGAACCCGCAGCTTGACGCCGGACTGAACCGTGCCGGCGAGGCGGTCTCCAGCGCCGACGAGCGCATCAACGAGGGCATCGAGGCCGGCGAGGAGACCCTCGGCACGGTCTCGCGCCAGACCCGTTCGCTCGGTGTCCGCGGCGCCAACAAGGTCTCGAAGGCTGCGCACGAGGCTGCCGATGAGGTCAGCGATGCCGCATTCGAGGCTTCGGACAACATCCAGTCCGTCGCCGCCAAGGCAGAGTCGAAGACCTCGACCGCCGCGAAGAAGGCTCCGGCCAAGAAGGCGCCCGCGAAGAAGGCACCGGCCAAGAAGGCACCGGCGAAGAAGGCTGCCTCGACCGCCACGAAGTCGACGGCCACGAAGTCGACCGCTTCCAAGTCGACCACCGCCGCGAAGAAGGCTCCGGCAAAAAAGTCGGCAGCCCCGAAGACGAACAACTAAGTCTTTTCTCCGGTCTCGGCGAATAGCCGGGGCGAAGGGGCCAACAGGGGCCAAGCCCAGAACCAGAACACAGCACTGCACCGAGCGGCGCGTACTCCGAGGAGGGGTACGCGCCGCTCGCGTGTGTCCGTTAGACTACGTCGTGTGAATGAGCTGCTTTCTGGCGGAATGAACACCTTTATGTTGATCGCCCAGGTCGCCTTCGTGATCTGGGCTCTCGTCGGCGCTGTGCTGTGTGCGCGCGCGAGCGCCGGGGCATTCGTGGCCGAGGGCAAGTGGAACAAGTGGGGCTGGTTCGCGGTGTGTGCCGCGGCTGCGGTCATCTTCGTGGTCATCGGTCCGTTCTCGCTCTTCGGCATTGTCGGCATCGTGGCCGTCGGCGTGTTCTTCGCCGACGTGCGACCGTCGGTGGCGAGCACCGGAAGGTAGCGGCTGGAAAACCTATGCCCCGGGACGCCGCGCCGCGCGAGCTGCGGATCGAGGAGCTCGCGGAGCTCGCGCAGACGAGCGTGCGCAATATCCGGGTGTATCAGGAAAAGGGGCTCATCCGGCCGCCGGTCAGACGCGGCCGCACCGCGTGGTACAGCCCGGAACATCTCTCTCGGCTGCGTCGCATCACCGCTCTGCTCGAGCGTGGGTACACCTTCGCCACCATGGAGGAACTTTTCACCGCAGAAAGCCTCGGGCTCACGGTCTCGGAAATGATCGAGGCCGGCTCGGCAGAGGACATGCGGCGGCTTCCGGGCGCCCGCAGGGCCATTCCGATCGACGAGCTCGGCCGCGCGTTCGGCCTCGAGCTCGATCCCGAGTTCCTGCGGCTCGCCCAAGGCTGTGGGCTCCTCAGCTTTGATGAGTCGCGAGGGGTCGTCGACATCGACGTCGCCTCGGTGCGGATGCTCTCGGTGCTCGCAGAACTCGGGTTCGACATCGGCGATCTGGGCTCGCTGCTGGAACGCACGCAGGACATGGCACGGGAGGCGGTTGTGGCATCGGGGGAGCTCCTCGACCGCGTGATCGAGGCGCGCGCCGATTCCCCGCCGTACGCTCGCACACGCGAGGACATGGAGGTCATCGCGGTCATCGGTTCGAAGCTGCTGCGCCGGATGTGCGTCCATCTGGTCTCCGAGATGCTCGACGCGCGCCTGCACGAGTAAATTTGGAGCCCATGACGTCGAACATGCCGATCTCCCGAGCCGAACTCGCCGACAGGATCGATCACACTTTGCTGCGTCCCGAGGCCACCCGAGAGGATGTGGCCGCGCACGTCGCCGAGGCAACGGAACTCGGCGTGCGGACGGTGTGCATTTCGCCGTCGATGCTTCCCGTGCGCGCGGGCTCGATGCCCGTGGGGACCGTGATCGGGTTCCCTTCGGGCAAGCACCATTCGCTCATCAAGGCGATGGAGGCGCGCATTGCCGTGGACATGGGCGCCACCGAGCTCGACATGGTGCTCGATTACAGCGCGATCATCGCCGGCCGACCGGAGGAGATCCTCGGTGAGCTGAGCCCGGTGCGCGACGCCGCCCCGCATCCCGTGGTGCTCAAGGTGATCCTGGAGACTGCGGCCATCTATGCGGCGTTCGGACCCGAGCGTGTCGACGAGGCCGATGCGGCGATCGCGAATGCCTGCGAGCTCGCCGCGAAGGGCGGGGCGAACGTGGTGAAGACGTCGACGGGATTCCACCCGGCCGGCGGCGCGAGCACGCACGCCGTGCGCGTGATGGCGCGCGCGGTGGACCCGCTGGGTTCGGTGTTGGTGAAGGCCTCGGGTGGCATCTCCACGGCCGCGCGGGCCGTGGAGATGCTCGAAGCGGGCGCGACGCTCATCGGGACGAGCCGCTCGGCGCAGATGTTGGCCGAACTGGGGTAACTGGCCGAGCTGCGCTGGCTAACCCAACTTGACGTTCTCGCCCTGCAGCTCGATGACGAGTCCGTCGTCGGTGACCTTCGCTCCGGACACCGTGACCCCCTCGGGGAGGCGGTCGACGGTCTCCTGGACGAGCGAGATCGTGCCACCGAGGAGGTTCTCCGGCAGTTCCATGCCCATGACCTCGGCGTTCTGTGGCTTGAGCGAGAGCGAGCCGTCCGAGACCTCCGGGATGAGCTGCGCTGTCGCGAAATCGCCGATCTCGACATCGAGCGCGCCCGCTTCGGGGTTCGGGGTGATCGCCTTGACCGTGGCGAGCTGGCTGAGCAGATCGTCGCCCTGGGATTCGGTGGCGACGGCGAGCATCGCATCGGAGCTGAGGGTCGCGGTACCGCTGAGCGACTTCGCGGTGGAGCCGCCGTCGCCGGTGTCGACGTCGGTGAGTTGGATGTCGAGGGCGGGCGCAGGGTCGCCCGAGTCCGTTGTTCCCCCGTCGGAAGTGAGCGTGACGCCGTCCGCGGTGCGGTTGATCGCCGTCATAATCGCCAAACCGTCGAGGCTGGCGTCGGTCGGCGCGCCGATGCTGGAGGACGCGGAGTCGGCGATCTCCGACTCGATGCGGTCGCGCAGGAAGAACTCGGCCGCGACGACCGCGACGACGAGGAGAACGATGACGACGAGGCTGCCGATGAGGAGGCCCGCTCCGCGGCGGCGCCGTTGGGGGTACGCGTTGCTCATTGCACCCATTGTTCCGGATGGGAGCTGAAAGTTGGGTACTCGGATCCCAAAAATCCCTGTAAATCCGTGAGGATTTCGGGTTCTAGCTGTTCAGGTAGTCCTGCACGGTGTCGAGTTCGCGCTGGTGCGCCTCGGAAAGGAAGTCGATGACCAGCTTCTCGATCTTCTTGCCGATGAGCGGAACGGACGCGGTAGCCGTGCCCTTGACCGTCTCGGTGGTGACGTTGCCTTCGCGCGTGCACACCAACGTGCCGGACACGCGCAGGATTCCGCCGAGGGCCTCGCCGCTGGAGACCGCGTTGATGGACTCGCCCTCGGGCGCGTTGTAGGTGGCCTTGCGCGAGATCGGCAGGTCCCCGGTGTGGATCTTGGACACGAACGACGGGATGTGGGTGCTGTCGACTACCTGCTGGAACTCGATCTCGATGCCGGAATCGGTGGCCTCGAAGGAGGTGAGCTTGTCGTTTTCGGAGCCGGCGGCGGACATGCGCATCTCCCAGAACGCGGCGTCCTGGTAGCACTGCCACAGCTCGTCGATGGTGGCGGGAGTGGAGGCGGAAAACTCGAATGGGGTAGCCATGGGAAAACCTTAACGTGACGACGGTGCTCGCGAGGCAAGTCGGGTGTGTTCCGCTCCCGGTAGCGCGAAGGCATTACCGTTATGAGGGTGAACACCAGTTCCGAGACCCAGATTCTTGCAGAGCTCGACGCGCGCACGGACGTACGGCTGCTCGACAGCGAACCGCTGAGCGCGCACACGACGCTTCGCCTCGGCGGCACCCCGCGCGCATACCTGCGCGCCGAGACGACTGCCGCGGTCGCCGAATGCGTTCGCGCGCTCGACGCGGCCGAGGTGCCCGTGCTCGTGCTCGGCGGTGGATCGAACCTCGTGGTCGCCGACGGCTCGGTGGGGGATTCGGTGGATGACGGCGAGCTCGACTTCGTCGTCGTTGCCGTCCGGTGCGAGGCGATCGACATCTCTCCCGGCGGGCTGGTGCGCGCGGAGGCCGGGGCGACGTGGGACGACCTCGTCGCCCGGACCGTCGAAGCGGGGATGGGCGGGCTCGAGTGCCTGTCCGGGATCCCGGGGTCCGTCGGTGCGACGCCGGTGCAAAACGTCGGCGCCTACGGTGTCGAGGTCGCGCAGGTGCTGCGGCGCGTGCGGGTGCTCGACCGCGTGAGCGGGAAGGACGAGTGGCTGGAGCCTTCCGAGCTGGGGCTCGAATACCGGACGTCGAAACTCAAGGGCAACGACTCGGGGCTCGTGCTCGAGGTCGAGTTCACGCTGCACCCCGATGGGCTCAGCGAGCCCATCGCGTACAGGGAGCTGGCTGCGCGCCTCGGCGCTGAGCAGGGCGAGCGCGTGCCCGCGGCGAAGGCGCGCGAGGTCGTTCTCGAACTGCGCGCCGGCAAGGGAATGGTGCTCGACGCGGGTGACCACGACACGTGGAGCGCCGGCTCGTTCTTCACCAACCCCGTGGTGCCGGCGGCCGAGTTCGATGCGGTGCGCGCGAAGGTCGCGAAGGCGCTCGGCGACGAGGCGGCGGAGAAAATGCCGGCGTTCGACGTCATGGGCGGGGGTTCTGGCGAGGCCGGGGTGAAACTGTCGGCGGGCTGGCTGATCGAGCGGGCCGGGTTCAGAAAGGGCTACCCGGGCGAGGCGGCGCCGATGCGGCTGTCGACGAAGCACACGCTCGCGCTGACGAACCGGGGACACGCGCGGACGAAGGACCTGATCGCGCTCGCTCGCGAGGTGCGCTCCGGTGTCGAGGACGCGTTCGGCGTGACGCTGCACCCGGAGCCGGTGTGGGTCGGCTGCACACTATCCGGCGAATCCTGACACACTTGTGTGATGCACGCGAAGGCAGTTAAGGACGGTACATGTTAGACGCTCTGGCCTACCCGGTCTCGTTGTTGATGAAGTTCTGGCACTGGCTGCTGTCGCTGGTCGTGCCGGGCGATTCGGGGATCGCGTGGGTCGGGTCGATCCTGCTGCTCGTGGTCACTGTGCGGCTCATCCTGCTGCGGCCCATGTGGGTGCAGATGTACTCGATGCGCAAGATGGCGACGCTGACGCCGGAGATCAAGCGCATCCAGAAGGAGTTCAAGGACGACCGGCCGAAACAGGCCGAGGAGATGCAGCGCGTCTACAACGAGGCGCAGGTCAACCCGCTGTCGGGCTGTTTGCCGATGCTCGTGCAGATTCCCGTGTTCCTCGGGCTCTACCACACGCTGATCGGCTTTACGCCGCACGGAATGTCGATCCAGGAGGCCGCGGCGCAGTCGAACGGCGCGTTCGGGCCCGAGCAGGTCTCGCAGTTCCATTCGGCGCAGTTCTTCGGGGTGCCGCTGGCGGCATACATCCGGATGCCGCGCGAGCAGCTCGAATCCCTCGCGCAGGGCACGTCGACGTCGACGGTGATGATCATGTGCGTGACGTTGTTCCTGCTCGCGGGCATCGCGACGTGGATCAATATGCGCAACTCGATGAAGCGGCAGGAGCGCGCGCGGGCGCAGGCGAAGGAAGAAGAGAAGCTCATCGAGGAGGCCGAGCGCGCGGGCGGGCCCGTGGTCGACGGCGAGGTCGTCGCGATCGACGGGGACTCCGATGCCGCCGACTCGGCGAAGAAGGAGTCCGAGAAGAAGGAAGCGGCGAAGAAGGACGAGCCCGAGGTGCCGGACTTCGCGCAGGCCCTGCAGGACTCGATGGGCCAGTCGATGAAGATCATGATGTACGTGTTCCCGATCTTCCCGCTGGTCGGCGCGTTCATGTTCAACTTCCCGATCGCGATCGGCATCTACTTCCTGCTCAACAACGTGTGGACCGCGGTGCAGTCGCACCTGCTACTCAACCGCTTGGAGAAGCTGCTGCCCACGGGCGGCGCGGCGGGGCTGCCGCCGAGCGCGTACATGTAGGCCGCAAAGGCGGACGTTATCCCCAGCGGGATTGACCGCCGTCCAAGGGGATGGTGGCGCCGGTGAGGTAATGCGCCTCGGCTGAACACAGCCACGCAACCGGCCGGCCGACGTCGACTCTCGGATCGCCGATCCGCCCGGCGGGGATCGAGGCGACGAATTCCGCCGCCTCCTTCGGGTGGTTATCGACCCACCAGTCGAGCCCGGGGGAGTGCGCGTGCGGGGCGACGTTGAGAGCCCGGATCCCCTCCGCGGCCCACTCGTGCGCGGCCGCTCTCGTGAGGGCGCGGATCGCCTCCTTCACTGCGGAGTAGATGCCGTAATTCGCCGCATCCCAGCGCACGGCCGCGGAGGACGCGAGGTTGACGATCGTGCCCCCGCCGCGGTCGGCCATGTGCGGGCGAGCTGCCTTCATGAGCGCGAGAGTCGCGCGCGGGCCCGCGTTGAATGCGGAGAGAAAGTCCTCGTCGGAGTAGGCGTCGAGCGGTGCCGGGATCGCCAGGTTGGCATTGTTGACGAGGATGTCGACGCCGCCGAGGAGGTTGGTGGCGGCCTCGACGATCCGCTGCGCGGCGTCGCCTGCGGTGATGTCGATTTCGAGCGTGGCGGCCTCGCCGCCCTCGGCGCGGACCTGGTCCGCGACACTGTCGAGCTTTCGTGCGGTGCGACCGACGAGCAGAATATCGGCTCCGGATTCGGCGAGCGCCAGGGCTATGCCGCGGCCGACACCCTGCCCCGCACCCGTGACGATCGCTTTCTTGCCCGCGAGGCGTTCGACTGAGGTGGCCATGCCGCTAGGTTAGCGGCGAGACCTTGACGGCCGAGCCCGAACTGTTCTAACGTTCCGGACGTCAAGTCGCCGGGCACTTCGTGGCGCGCTTAGCTGCGCGCGCCGAGGGGCAACGGCGTTCGGTTAACCCGAGGAGTTCGATACACAGTGCATGGCTAGGTGATGAGTCCTTCGCCCGTTCGCGGCGACCCTTCTCTTCACCCCGGAGCGTGCCATGCCCTCTATTTCCTGTATCGACATCTCTTACGAACACCCCGACCGCACTTCGGTTTTCGATGGCCTGAGCCTGACTCTCGGCCCCGGACTTTCCTCTCTCGTGGGGCGCAACGGCGCCGGCAAGACCACCCTGCTGCGCCTCGTGGCGGGCGAACTCGCCCCCGGTTCCGGGACGGTGCTTGTTGACGGCGTGCTCGCCTATGTCCCCCAAGACCTGCTTGCTTCCTCGCGCGGTGCTGCCAGCGGCGGCGGTGGGCCGCAGATGGCGGACCTGCTCGGCGTGCGCTCTCGCCTCGCGGCGCTGGCCCGGATCGAGGCGGGATCGGCGGACGAGGACGATTTCACCGTGCTCGGCGACGAGTGGGACGTGGCGGAACGGACGTCCGCCGTCATCGCGAAGATGGGTTTGCCGGCGGGACCCGGCGACCTTTTTCGTCCCGCCGCGCAGCTGAGCGGCGGCGAGCGAACCTTGGCAGCTGTTGCGGGGGCGCTACTCGCGCACGCCGACGTGCTGCTTCTCGACGAGCCGACGAACAACCTCGACGCCGGCGCGCGGCGGCGGCTGTTCGACGCTTTGGCGGAGTTTACCGGCGGCGGGCGGTGCGCAGTGATGGTCTCGCACGACCTGGAATTGCTCGAGCGCGCGGACATGACATGCGAGCTCCATGATGGCGACGTGCGGCAGTTCGCGGGGCCGTATTCGGCGATGCGCGAGGCGATCGAGTGCGAGCAGGCGGCGGCGGTGCAGGCGGCGACGAGCGCGCGTGAGGACCTGCGCGCGGCGCGGCGGCAGCGTGACCAGGCGCAACAGATGAACGCCACGCGCGCGCGGATCGCGAAGAAGGCCGAGCGCGAGAAGCGGGTGCCGAAGATCATTTCGGGGATGCGGGCCGATGCGGCGGAGAAGGCGGCGGGCAAGCTCACCGATCGGCATGCGGAGAAGGTGTCCGGTGCTTCGGAGGCCGCGCGCGAGGCGGACGACGCGGTGCGCCGGACCCAGCTACTGCGGATCTCGCTGCCCGATCCCGAGCTGCCGCGTCCTCGGCAGGTGATGGCGGCCGGGCTGCCGGGCGGCGCTGGTGCCGGCGACCCCCGCCCGCTGCAGTTGCTCGGGCCCGAGCGCGTGCGCCTGACCGGCGCGAACGGTAGTGGGAAGACGACGTTTCTGCGCCAGCTGGTGAGCGCGGTCGGTGAGGAAGGCGCGATCGCGGTGCCTTTCGCCTATCTCGCGCAGGACCTACCGGTATCGGCCGAGGAAAGGGATGTGACCGTGGTGGAGCTTATCGCGTCGCGGCGGCCGGACGCGGAGTCCTCCGAGCCGCATGCGCATGCCGCGCGGTTCCTGTTTACGGGGGATTCGGGGTCGAAGCGGCTCGGCGAGCTCTCCGGCGGAGAGCGGCTGCGAGCATTTTTGGCGGCGGCGTTGTTCGCGCGGCCGCTTCCGCAACTGCTGGTACTCGACGAGCCCACGAACAACTTGGACATTTCGGGAGTGGAACAGCTCGCGGGCGCGCTCGCCGAGTGGAAGGGGGCGCTGCTGCTGGTGACGCACGATGCTGGGTTTGCCGGGCAGGTCGGGATCGAGCGGGAGGTCCCGATCCGCGCCTAGCTCCGCGCGCGCCGCCTGCGCCCGGCCGATTCCCGCCTTAGACACCACGAAACGGTAAGAATTCGCCGCCAAATGCCATGAAATGTGGCGCTTACATGGTGTCTATTAGACGGGCGACTGCAATCGCGTCCGAATTTCGCTCTTGAGCAACGCGGGATCGGCGAGATCCTGCGCGGTCACATGCATCACGCGATACCCGCGCGCTGCGAGTCCGCGATCCCGCGAAGCTTGGCGTTCGAACTCTGTCCATTGCGACGATCCGCGAACATTCGAGAACTTCTGCCGCCCGTCGTATTCGAGAATGAGCCCACGCGAACCGGGAACCTCGACAAACAGGTCCGCGCGATAGATCTCGGGTCCATCGCCATCGCGAATCGAAAGCTGCGGGGTGCCGCGAAATCCCATCTCGCGCACGAGCACCCGCAACCGACTTTCCCCCGGGCTCTCCACGCGACCGTCCGAGAATTCGGCCACCTTGCGAAGGCGACCCGCACCGCGACCGGACGCGAGCCTCGCGAACTGTCGAAACTCCTCGGCCCGCAGGAATCCTTTATGAAGCGCGTTGTCGGCGGCTGTCACAGCGGAGACGAATCGCGCCGTTCGTGCGAAGTCGCAGAGCGCCCCCGATACTCCGACCGTCGGAATTCCCCACCGCGACACCGTCGGTGACCACATTTCCTCGCCGTGCAAAGGTCGCTCGATTCTGACGGCCGACGTGCTTGCCCTGTGCGAGTACGCCTCCGCATCGCGCGTGAGATGAATCCGTCCCAAAGAATGTGCGTACACGGGAACGCCATGCGCTACCAGCGCGGACCAGGAACTGGCATGCCACCCCTTGCCTGCGAGCAGAAGCGCGCCCGCAAGGTGCACGAGATGCTCCTCTTCGCGAAAGAGCCGACCCTGCGGAACCGTTGCGTACACACCTCGGCGAAGCCTCCGCCACTTTCCGGACGCAAGGAAGTTCTCCCGCGCCCGCCGGGAATAGCCGCGGGCTTCGGCGTCGCCTCGCGTGAAGACAACGACCTCCCCGCCTCGAATCGACAGTCGTGTAGGCACACATCGACTATCGGCGATGGGACGGAGCTCGTGGGGGCGCTACCCACCGATGCGTTGGCGCCCGGCATCCAGTTGGCAGATCCCGCGCCTCCGCCGGCGCACCCCGTGCACACACACCACGTTAACGCCACAACAAGCCCCGAAATCACCGGGATTCGTACCGTTTCGTGGTGTCCACCAGCTCAGACGTTCATCGCACGCCGCTAACGTTCATCGCACACCGCTAAACTGTGATCTTTCGCAGAAGGGAGCGCACTGTGGCCACGAGTGCCAGCACGGACCCGAACCCGGCACGGCGGGCAGAGCCGATCGCGCCGACCGGCGTCATACCGTCGTTTCGTTTCGCTTTTTCCTCGCCGGCACGCCTGCGAACCGAGGTTTTCGGCGGCCTCGTGGTGGCGCTCGCGCTGATACCCGAAGCGATTTCATTCTCGATTCTCGCCGGGGTGGATCCGCGGGTCGGGCTTTTCGCGTCGTTCACGATGGCGGTGACGATCGCGTTCACCGGCGGCCGGCCCGCCATGATCTCGGCCGCCACCGGCGCCGTCGCGCTGGTCGTCGCCCCCGTGGCGAAGGAATACGGGATGGACTACCTCGTCGCGACAGTGCTGCTCGCCGGCGTCATCCAGATTCTGCTGGCGGTGCTCGGGGTTGCGAAGCTTATGCGTTTCATTCCGCGCAGCGTGATGATCGGCTTCGTCAACGCGCTCGCCATTCTCATTTTCATCGCGCAGATTCCGCACCTGGTCGGGGTGCCGTGGCTGGTGTATCCGCTGGTCGCGGCAGGGCTTGCGATCCTGGTTTTCCTGCCGCGATGGACTTCGGTCGTACCGGCGCCGCTCGTCGCGATTGTCGTACTCACGGTGGTGGTGATCGCGGCGGGGCTCGCGGTTCCGAACGTCGGCGACCAGGGTGAGCTGCCCGATTCGCTGCCGTCGCTGTTCATTCCCGACGTGCCGCTCTCGCTCGAGACGCTGACGACGATCGCGCCGTACGCGTTGGCGATGGCGCTGGTCGGGCTCATGGAATCGCTCATGACCGCGAAGCTCGTCGACGACATCACCGAGGTGCGCAGCGACAAGACGCGCGAGGCGTGGGGGCAGGGTTCCGCGAACATCGTGACGTCGTTCTTCGGCGGCATGGGCGGCTGCGCGATGATCGGCCAGACGATGATCAACGTCAAGCAGTCCGGCGCACGCACGCGTCTCTCCACGTTCCTGGCGGGCGTGTTTCTGCTCATCCTTATCGTCATTCTCGGGGACGTCGTCGGCCTCATCCCCATGGCGGCGCTCGTGGCCGTGATGATCATGGTCTGCGTGGGCACCTTCGATTGGCATTCGATCAACCCGCGAACGCTGCGGCTCATGCCGTGGAGCGAAACCCTCGTCATGCTTGTTACCGTGGCAGCGACGGTCGCCACCGATAACCTCGCGATCGGCGTCGTGCTCGGTGTCGTGGCCGCCATGGTTCTCTTCGCGCGCCGAGTGGCACATATGACGTCGGTCGACGCGATCGACTCGGACGACGGCGTCCGCACGTACATCGTGCGCGGAGAATTGTTCTGGGCCTCGAGCAACGACCTCGTGTACCAGTTCGATTATGCGAACGACCCCGGGAGGGTCGTCATCGACCTCACGCACACCGATATCTGGGATGCCTCGACCGTTGCGACTTTCGACGCGATAACGCAGAAGTACGCGGCGAAGGGGACGAGCGTCGAGATCATCGGTCTCGACGGCGCGAGCGCGGACCGGCTGCGCAGGTTATCCGGGAACCTCGGCGGCTGAACCGGGCGCTACGGCCCGCCCTCGGTGTCGTCTGAGCCGGCGGTGCCGTCTGCGTCCTGCTGCGTGCGGCGTTCCTCGTCTTCCCGGGCAAGCTTTGCCGCCTCGCGCATTTCGACTCCGTCGGAGATCCAGTCGCCGACTTCGCGCGCGGCCGAGCCGACGGCGTCTGTGGTGATCGCGGTGAGGCGACCGACGAGACCGGCCGTTGACGAGATGGCCTCTTGTACCTGGTCCTTACGCCGTTCGAAGTCGCTCATGGGGCTATCCAAACGCCGCTGGCCGCCGCCCAGAAGGGGCGACGGCCAGAAGGTTCTCGCCGATGGATCGCGGGGCTGCGTCGAGCCGGGCCGGTTTGTCGGCCTAGGCAGCCACGGCTTCCGCCTCGGCCTTCGCGCGGCGGCGCTCGATGTGCACCGCGGGAGCGTCGGACTTCGCCGGAGGCAGCGGCAGCGCGAGCCGGAACATCTTGCCCCACACGTTCGCGACCTGCTTCCACAACGGGCCGGAGTTGTAGGGAAGGCCGTTCTTCTCGCAGATCGCGCGGACCTCGTCGGCGATCTCCGGGTATCGGCTCGACGGCAGGTCGGGGAACAGGTGGTGTTCGATCTGGTATCCGAGGTGGCCGCCGGCGATGTGCATGACCCGCCCGCCGGTGAAGTTGGCCGAGCCGAGCATCTGTCGCACGTACCACTCGCCCTGCGTCTCGTTCTCACATTCCTCGGGCGTGAAGACCTGCGCGCCGTCCGGGAAATGGCCGCAGAAGATCACGGAGAACGACCACACGTTGCGCACGAAGTTCGCGGTGGCGTTGCCGGCAAGCGTGAGCGGGAACAGGGGGCCGGTGAACGCCGGGTGCAGCAGGTAGTCCTTGGCGACCTGGCGGCCGGCCTTATGCCACCAGCCGCGCAACAGCGGCTTGACCTCGGCCCACGAGCGCTCGCCCTTGAGCACGCGGTCGTATTCGAGGTCGTGCAGCATCACACCCCACTGGAACGCACACATCAACACGAAGGCGTACGCGGGATTACCCAGCCGCAGCGGGTTCCACGCCTGCTCGTGCTCCATGCGCAGCAGCCCGTAGCCGATGTCGCGGTCCATATCGAGGATGTTCGTGTACGTGTGATGCATGAAATTGTGCGAGTGCCGCCACTGGTCGCCGGGGCACGTGTTGTCCCATTCGAAGGTGGACGAATGCACCATCGGGTCCTGCATCCAGTCGTACTGGCCGTGCATTACGTTGTGCCCGATTTCCATGTTGTCGAGAATCTTCGAGGCGCTCAGCGCGGCGACGCCTGCGATCCACGCGGGCGGCTGGAAGCCGGCGAACATCAGCCCACGTCCGGTGAGCTCGAGGCGCCGCTGCAGCCGGATGATCCCGAGGATGTACTCCCGGTCCTTATCGCCGAGGTCGGCGGTAATACGGTTGCGGAGTTCGTCGAGCTCGCGGCCGATTTCCTCGACCGCCTCGGCGGAAAGGTGCACCGGCTCCGGATCAGGCGCGGAGGGCTTCTTCGCGAAGGGGTTGGGGAACTTGGGAAGCGAGAGAGTGAACATAGGGTCATTCCTCCTTTTGTGCAGGTGGGTTAGAGGTCGATCTCTACGTCGCCGACGGGCGCGGAGACACAGACCTGGACTTGGCGATCGGGGGTGTTATCGACCTCGCCGGTGCGAAGGTCGCGAGTGGCACCGCTCAAGCGAGTCGCGGCGCATTGAAAGCAGATGCCCATGCGGCAACCAAAGGTCGGGGAGAGGCCGGCGTCTTCGGCGCCCTCGAGGATCGTGGTTCCGCAGACCTCGGCATCGCGGCCACTGCGCGCGAACGTGACCGTGCCGCCGTCGCTGTCCGGGATGTCCGCGACAGTCGCCTTGAACCGTTCGCGCCGAACCCACTCCGATCGCTCGGGCCCGAGAATCTCGGCCAGCCCGTCCGCCAGCGCGTCGGGTCCGCAGCAGAACACCTCCGCCTCGGCGAACCACGGCGCCACGGCGTCAACGTGTCCTGCGAGGATGTGCCCGCGCAATCCGTGATGGTCCGGCCCGGCCGCGCCCATCTCGCGCGTGGTATCGGCGCCATTCATGTATGACGTCGGAGTTACGTCTCCCGAGGGGGATCCGGGCGCATCGGTTCCCGTGGTGACGATCCGGAGATCGATGCCCGAGTTCGCCGCGATCTCGCGTAGTTTGCCGGGCACCGGGATATCGGAGGTGGACCGGGTGTAGTGCAGCCATGCGACGCGCCCGGTGTGGTTCTCGGTGGCGAGGGTCGAGGCGATCGCGAGCATCGGGGTGATCCCGCTGCCGCCGGAAACGAGCAGCACCGAATGCGGGCGGCGCTCGGGCAGCGCGGCCTCCGGGTCGCCCTGGGATTCCTCGTCCAGCAGGAACGACTGTCCGGGCTCGGCGGTGCGCCACAGGTGATCGGAGACGAAGCCGTCGGAGTGGCGGCGGATCACGAGGGTGAGTGGCCGACCTGCGTTGGTGCCGCCGATCGCGCCGGACGGGTCGATGTTCGGGGTCTGCGCTCCCGGCGTGCGCGGGGATGCGGCGACCGGGTCGATCGGCGAGTAGAAGCGAGTGTGGACGACGCCGTCGATGACGACTCCGATCGACACGGCCCCGCCGGCCGGCGGACGCCGGTAGCCCTGCGAGGGGCGAAGAGTGAGGATGAGCCAGTCCTCGGTCGGGCGCGTCGCGCTGACGACGACGGCTTCGCCCCTGGAGACGTGGCCGCCCAGCCCGAGCGAGCGGCTGTAGGTGGAGGACGGGTGCGGGGTCAGCAGGAGCGAGGTGACGCCGTCGATGAGTCGGTCGAGCGGCGCTCGCTTGGTGGTTGGTCGGGTGTGTGCGGTGGTCATCGTTCCTCCAAGGAATGATGTCGCGATCGGTGTCTTCGCTGGTGGAAGTGTCGATCTGGTGTGAAAGTTTTCTCCGGGTCCGGAACGTTCCGCGGCGCTGCTTCGGTGTCGGTGTCGGTGTCGATCTGCGAGCGCTGCCGTGCGGGGCGGGGAGTCGGTGTTTAACAGTTTCCCTTAGCGCCGGACAATGTTGAGTGTACGTCTGTACTCCGAAACTGCAATACCTAGGTGGCGAAAACGTGCCGATTTTGTGTTGAGGGTCACTTTTAGGCAGTGTTCGTGCAGGAATTTCGGGTGTTGTAATCTAGGGGGCATGGCCGATGGGAAATCGCGTGCCGAGAAAAAGCGGCACACGCGTTCACTGATTGTCGCGGCGGCGAGGGAGAAAGTAGCCACGACGGGCTACCACGCCCTCGCCGTCCGCGAGACCGCGCGCGCCGCGGGCGTCGTGCCGACCGGCTTCTATCGGCATTTCGAATCGATCGAGGATCTGGCGATCGTCGTCGCCGAGGGAACGGCGGCGACGCTCGCGCGCACGGTCGCGGAGATGATCGCCGAGGACCCCATCCTCGAGACGTGGCCCGACGTGATCGTCGCCGCGGGGCGGTCCGATCCGCACGAGTGGCCGGCGCTCATGCGCGGGCTCCTCGACTTCGACCACCCCGCTTATCCGGTGGTGGCGGGCGCGGTCTCGGACGCGCACCGCCGCATCGCGATCACGCTTTCGCGGATGCCGGAGCTCGAGGGGCGCAGCCCGGACGATGTCGACGCGCTGGCCGATATCGTCGTCTACGACCTCATGCGCACCGCGATCGCGGCCGCGCGCGGCGACGGCGACGCGGACATGGAATGCCGCCACCGTCTCTCGGCGATTCTCTGCTGACTACGGCGCCGTGATGTGTTCGCCGCCCGGGCCGTCACAGATGATGCTTGCGCCGGTTTCGCTCGCACGGCCTGCGCTCGGGGTGGAGCACGACCAACCCCGCACCAGCATCGCCAACGTGTTTCCTCCGCCGGATTCTTGCCGAGTGGCCTTGTATTCGTCGATGATCGATTGGGCGTCCAGGCACGACACGGTCCCGGATTCGACTTTCACCAAGGTGTTGCCGGAGGCCGCGCCGCACATGGTTCCGGGAGCGACGGGCTCGTCGTCTTCGGAGTAGTCGCCGTCGAGATTGGTCTCCGTCGCCGTAGAGGACGGTGATTCGGACGTAGTCGCGGAAGCCGATTGCGAGGAACTTTGCGCAGCGGTCGGCTCTGTGACGATCACCGTGCCACTGGTCGTCAGGTCAGGGTTCGCGCCCGAAACATGGAGCGCGTTCTTGCCGACGCTGCACTTGAGGTCCGACTTCTCGCTCATCTCGCAGGTCACCTCGCCAAACTTCACGCGCTCTTGCGTCCCGAGAGCAGCTTCGGCGGGAGGCACACCCTCGACCATCGTGTAGCGGATGCCAGCGGCGGACACGGTCGCAGCGCCAGGGCGCGACGCGGGAAATGGCGGAACTTCGACGTCAGGTACATCGATTGCGGCCTCGCCCGTGCACGTGGCGACCTCTTCGGTGAACATGCACATGCCTTCGCCGCCCGCTGTCGTATTGAAAGAGAACACGTGCGAGTTGCGGTTGGCGAACGTCGCCGGGTCGACGTCCTTGAATGCGCCGTCCTCGCCCGAAGTGCTCGTGGCAGTGAGTTGTTCGGTCGTCATCGACGGGGTGCGATCGCTTGCTTCGGAATCCGAATCGGAGCTGCAACCGGCGAGTAGCGCGACAGACACAATAAGCGAGCTGGTGAGGGCGGATAACTTTCGCATGTACACCACGCTAAGGCACTACTCCGACTTTTCGGGTGCGAATTCCTCGCTGCGCTGCTCCGCCTTCCGGGCTTCCCTTTGTTCCAACCAGCGCGTGACTAACGGCCACCCGACCACGATCGACGCGAGCGCCACCAGCCAGTAGATCAGCCAAAACGAGCCCTGCAGACCCACAATGACCATCGCGATCGAGATCAGCACACCGGCGATCCCGCACGCGGCACATGCCTTGAGCCAGTCGCGCCGCGTGTTCTTCCTCGATTCGGACCCGCTGGATGACGTCGGTGCTGCCGAGTCCTCCGCGCCTCCTGCGCCACCGCCGTATCTGCGCAGGAATTTCGCGTCCATCGCGCGCACGATGGCGGGTCCGAACATCACCGTGAACCCGACGTACACGGCCGCCATGCCGTGGAAGAACGAGGCGTTCGCGCCCCGGTGGAGGTCGATGTACGTGAGCGAGATGAGCACGATGTCGACGACCGGGGTCAGCGCGAGCAAGACGAGTCCGAGCGTCTTCTGTCGCAGTGCGTAGCGGGCGAATAGGCCCGAAAGGAGAAAGACCCAGAACAGGATCTCGGCACAGATGATGGCGAGTGCAATCACGTGTCTACCTTGGGATCTGATTGTGAGCGGCGAGCGACACCACGCTATCGAACTCGATGCGTGTGCGATCTCGAGACGAGGTAAACATGTGCTTACCTGCGGCGATGCCGGGTGTGCCACGGGGGCTGTTCGCTGCGGAATGTCGGGGTCGCTGCGTATCTTTGTTTCGGTTGTGAAGTTATCGGCACGTGGGCACGTGGGCGAAAGCGTGCGCCGCGTTTGCCCTGACACTGCGTCAGGGTTGCACGGTGAATGGGCGGGCGCGAGTTCCGAGCGGTGTGCCCGAATTTGAGTTCTTTACCGACAAAGAGAGTTAGCCACCATGGAGATGATCAGGGCGCGCGGGCTGGAGCAGACGTTCCAGACCCGCCGTGGCAAGGAGAAAGTGGACGTCAAGGCGGTCGACGGGATCGACTTCGACGTTGCCGAGGGCGAGATCGTCGGCTTCCTGGGGCCCAATGGGGCCGGCAAGACGACGACGTTGCGGATGCTGACCACCCTGCTTCGCCCGACTGCGGGCGAGGCGAAGGTTGCGGGGTACGACGTCATCAAACAATCGCGCGAGGTGCGCCAGAATATCGGCTACGTCTCGCAGGTTGGTTCGACCGGCAACGAGGTGCGTGCGGGCGAGGAGATCGTCGACCACGGGATGCTTTACGGGTTGGGCAAGAAGGAGGTTACGTCTCGGGCGAAGGAGCTGTTCGAGCAGCTGGACCTCGGCGGCATGTGGGAGCGCAAGCCGTCGAAGATGTCGGGCGGGCAGCGGCGGCGGCTCGATATCGCGATGGGCTTGGTGCACCAGCCGAAGCTCGTGTTCCTCGACGAGCCGACGACCGGGCTGGATCCCCAGGCCCGTGCGAACCTGTGGCAGCACATCCGGGAGCTGCGCGAACGGCACGGCGCGACGATCGTGATCACCACGCATTACCTCGACGAGGCCGATGCGCTCAGCGACCGGCTCGTGGTGATCGACCACGGCAAGATCGTCGCCTCGGACACGCAGAAGAATTTGAAGGAGCAGGTCGCCGGGGATCTCGTGGTGCTCGAGCTGGCGCGGCCGGGTGACGCCGCGCAAGCGGCACAGGCGCTCGAGCGCGCCGGCGCCGAGGGCGAGGTGGAGGTCGCGGATGCGCGGGTCTCGGCGCGCGTGCCGAGCGCGGGCGCCGCGCTTCCTGGCCTCGTGTCCACGCTCGATGCGGCGGGCATCGCGCTCGAGTCGCTCGACGTCACCCATCCCACCCTCGACGACGTGTTCCTAGAGCTGACCGGCCGATCCCTGCGCGAGTCGTAGGGCGAGATTTGAGGAATAGAACCATGCGATTCTTCCAGGACTCATTCATTATTTTCCGCCGGCAGCTGCGCATCAACCTGCGTAATCCCGCGTGGATCATGATCGGAATCATGCAGCCGGTGCTGTATCTCCTGCTATTTGCGCCCCTTTTGGAGCCTCTGACGGCGCAGTTCGGCGCCGTCAACGCCTACACGTTCTTCGTGCCCGGCCTGCTCGTGCAGCTGGGCCTGTTCGGCGCGCTATTCGCGGGCTTCGGGCTGATTGCCGAGTGGCGTGAGGGAGTTATCGAAGCCGAGCGGGTGACGCCGGCGAACCGCACGGCGCTTCTCTTCGGCCGGCTCATGCGTGATGTGCTGCAAATCTTCGTGCAGGCGCTCATTCTCGTGGGGCTCGGCTACGCCTTCGGGATGGACGCGCCGTTGCTTGGCGTGGTGCTCGGCATTCTCATCACTCTGCTGACCGGCGCGGCTGCGGCCGGCGCGTCCAACGCTTTGGCGTTGACGGCGAAGAGCGAGGATGTCATGGCGCCGCTCACCAATATGTTGATGATGCCGATCCTGCTGCTCTCGGGCATTCTGCTGCCGATGACGATCGGCCCGCAGTGGCTGCAGCGGGTATCGGATTTTATGCCGACGCGCTACATCGTCGACGGAGTGCGCGGGGCGTTCGGCGGGACGACGTTCGATACGACGACCCTGTGGGCATTGCTTTGGGCGGTGGCGATGTTTATCGCCGGCATCGCGTGGGGCACGCACGTGTTCCGGAAGGAGAATGCGTAACGCTCCGGTTTCGGGTCGGTCGGCACAACCCTTGCCCTCCATATCGAAAGTCGATACTATCGAAAAACGATACATCGACTTTCGATATGGAGGGCTTGTTATGAATGCCGTCGATGGTTCTGGTTCGCACAAGGAGGGAACGGTTCGGCGAGATATCGGCGCGAGCATTTTTGCCTATGCGCTATCGGGCCTCGTTCTCGTGCATTATGTGGCCTCGATCTTTATCCAAGGGGAGTTCGATACCTCGCTCGGCGACGCGTTGGGCGGCGGCATTCCGATCGCCGAGCTCACGACGGGCCAAATCGTGATGTACGGGATCGCGGTCGGCGTCAAGACCCTTGCGTTGGCCGCGCTTATCGTGGTGCTCACTCTCGCCGCCAGGAACATGCTTCGCGGCGAGTTCTTTACGCCGGCCAACTCGCGCTACTTCTCGTCCGCGTGTTTCATTCTCCTGGCGGGAGGACTCGGCTGGTTTATCGAAGGCATGGCCGATAATTGGTACTCGTCCTCGATCGATTTCGACCAGTGGTCCGGCTTCGCCGCAAAGCCCCCGGAATTCGTGGTGTTCTACGTGTTCTTGTTGACGTTGAGCCTGGTGGCGGTCGCCGTGCGCCGCGGGGTGCGGATGCAGGAGGACGTCGATGGCCTCGTCTGATGGGGTCGAAACCACAGGGGTCGTGTGCCACATCGACCGGCTCGTCGCCGAGCGCGGAATCACGTTGGCGGCGCTCGCCGAGCAGGTCGGGGTCACGCCGGTGAATCTCTCGGTCCTCAAGAACAATCGCGCCAAGGCCGTCCGTTTCTCGACCCTCGCCGCGCTGTGTGAGGCTCTCGATTGCCAGCCGGGGGATCTGTTTACCGTCGAGTGAACGCCGGCGCCCGACGTCATCGGTGGAGCGAAGTGCCCGGTGGTTCGATGTGTGTCAATATAGATGCATGTCGAATCAACCTCGAAGTGCGCAGGCGGCCGTGCGCTGCACCCCGCGGGTGTGCGAGCCGCTCACGGCGGAGGAGTCCACGCGTCTTGCCGGGATGTTCAAGGCTCTCGCCGAACCCGTGCGGCTCAAGCTGTTCAGCGTGATCGCCAGCCACGCCGGAGGGGAGGCGTGCGTGTGCGATCTTGCTCCGTTTGTCGACGTTTCCCAGCCCACCATCTCGCACCACCTCAAGGTTCTCCGGGAGTCGGGCCTGGTCTCCTCGCAGCGGCGGGGTACCTGGGTGCACTACCGCGTCGAGCCGGAGGTGACCGGCGACCTGCTCGCTGCGCTCGCGCGCACCGTCGACGTGAACGAGGAGGTGGCCTCATGACCGCTCGGGACACGTCCTCCTCGGAGGCAGCCTCGCCGGAGGCCACATCGCCCGAGGCGGCGAGACTGTCCACCGTCGATCGCTACCTACCGGTGTGGATCGGCATGGCCATGGTCGCCGGGCTCGCGCTCGGCAGCGTGGTCCCGGGGTTCGACGACGTCCTCGGCGCCGTCGAGGTCGACGGAATCTCGCTGCCGATCGCGCTCGGGCTGCTCGTGATGATGTATCCGGTGCTGGCGAAGGTGCGCTTCGATCGCATCGGCACCGTCGCCCGCGACAGGCGCCTGCTCATCGCGTCTCTCGTGCTCAACTGGGTGCTCGGCCCGCTGCTGATGTTCGCGCTGGCATGGCTTTTGCTGCCCGACCTCCCGGAGTATCGCACCGGCCTCATTATCGTCGGGCTCGCGCGATGCATTGCCATGGTTATCATCTGGAACGACCTGGCCTGCGGAGACCGCGAGGCGGCGGCGGTGCTCGTGGCGATCAATTCGATCTTCCAGGTCGTCATGTTCGCGGTGCTCGGGTGGTTCTACCTCTCGGTCCTGCCAGGGTGGCTGGGCCTCGAACAGTCGAGCCTTGACGTCTCGCCGTGGGAGATCGCGAAATCGGTGCTCATCTTCCTCGGGGTTCCACTCATCGCGGGCTTCTTCAGCAGGTACATCGGTGAACGCACCCGCGGCCGCGAATGGTACGAGGAGCGCTTTCTACCCCGGGTCGGCCCGTGGGCGCTCTACGGCCTGCTCTTCACGATCGTCATCTTGTTCTCGCTCCAGGGCGAGCAGATCATCGATCGCCCACTCGACGTCGCGCGGATCGCGCTGCCTCTGTTGGCGTACTTCGCGCTCATGTGGGGAGGCGGATTCGCTGTCGGCATCGCGCTTCGTATGAGCTATGCGCGCACGACCACCCTCGCGTTCACGGCAGCCGGGAACAACTTCGAGCTCGCGATCGCCGTCGCCATCGGAACCTTCGGGGCGGCGTCCGGGCAGGCGCTCGCCGGCGTCGTCGGGCCGCTCATCGAGGTGCCCGTGCTCGTCGGCCTCGTCTACGTGTCGTTGGCTCTGAGGTCCAGGCTGCGCACGATGATAGAGCATCCGGCACGCGTGAACGACTGAGCCGCGATCACAGAGCGAAGGGGTAAGACCATGTCCGAACAACGATCGGTGCTGTTCATCTGCGTGCGCAACAGCGGTAAATCGCAGATGGCGGCCGGGCTCCTGGCGGCGCAGTGTGGAGACCGGGTGCGCATCGACTCCGCCGGGACCGAACCCGGCACCGCTCTCAATCCCCAGTCGGTCGAGGCCCTCGCCGAAATCGGGGTGGACATCTCGGCCGGGACGCCTAGGCCCCTTACCTCCGAGCTTCTCGCCGGCGCCGACCACGTCATCGTCCTGGGCGCCGAGGCGCAGGTCGATGCGGGCTCCGTGGGTGTCGAACGCTGGGTGACCGACGAACCCTCGAAGCGCGGAATCGAGGGACTCGAGCGCATGCGGCTCGTCCGCGACGACATTGCCGCACGGGTCGAGGAACTCGCCGCTCGCGTGGGCTGACGGCGACGTCCGACGTCATACCTGAGGAAGCGCCGGCCGGGCTCGGCTCTACACGCGGTGACGATCGAGGAAGTCGCCGATCTTCGCGATAGCGCCCGCAAGGGTGCCCATGTGGGGCAGACACGCGATGCGGAAATGGTCCGGGTTCGGCCAGTTGAAGCCGGTCCCGCGGGTGACGAGAATGTGCTCGTCACGCAGCAGGCCGAGAGCGAAGTCGTCATCACCGGCGAAATCGAACGCGGACGGTTCGAACCGCGCGAAGCAGTACAGCGCGCCCTTCGGTACGACGCAGCTGACGCCGTCGATCTCCTCGAGGAGCTCGGCGCTCGCCGTCACTCTGCGTTCGATGGAGCGGCCGGGGTCGACCACGTCTGGCAGCTCGTCGGCGCCGATCGCGAGCGCGGCGGGAATCGCGTACTGCCCCGGAACGTTCGGGCACACGCGCATGTTGGACAGCAATCCGATGCCCTCGAGAAGGTCGCCGGCGCGCTCGGTCGGACCGGAGATAGCTAGCCAGCCCGCGCGAAAACCGCACACGCGGAACGATTTCGACAGGCCGCCGAAGGTCATGCACAGGACATCGTCGCCCGCGTGCCGCGCTGCGTGGTGATGCGTCGCGCCCTCGAACACCAGGTGCTCGTAGATCTCGTCCGAGAGCAGGATCAGGTCATGACGCCGGGCGAGCTCCGCCATTCCGCGGACCGTGTCCTCGCTGTACACGGCCCCGGTCGGGTTGTTCGGATTGATCAGGACGAGCGCCTTCGTGCGATCGGTGATCTTCGCGGCGATGTCGTCGAGGCTCGGATTCCAGTCGTTCGCCTCGTCGGCGAGGTAGTGGACGGGGACGCCGCCGGTGAGGTTCACCGCGCCCGTCCACGTCGGATAATCCGGCGCGGGCACGAGAATCTCGTCGCCCGGATTGACGATCGCCTGCAGCGCGAGCGTGATGAGTTCGGAAACACCGTTGCCGAGAAAGATGTGGTCGACGTCGATCGCGGGGAGGCCGCACGAGGCGTAATAGTCGGCCACTGCCTGTCGGGCGGGGAGGATGCCCTTGGAATCCGAGTACGCCTCGGCCGGCTCGATGCTCGCGGCGACCGCGTCGACGATGTCCTCGCGCGCGGTGAGTCCGAAGGGGTACATGTTGCCGAGGTTGAGACGCAGGATGTCGTGCCCCTCTGCTTCCAGTCGCGCGGCTTCGAGAAGGATCGGACCGCGCACGTCATAAGTGACGTCGGCGAGGCGCGTCGACTGGGCGAACTGCTTCTGCTTCTGCGGCATGGGGTGCTCCTGCGGGGCGTTCGGGGCGTTCGGGGCGCGGTTGGGCGCCGATGGATTCCAGTGTTGCGGGAAAGTGGCCCCGCTGGAAGGTCCAATTCTGCGCAAAACAGTAAACCACTATGCTTGCGTGGCGAGAGGGATTGAGGCGCGATGAGTAGGACGACGCGGCACGTGCACCTGGCGCTCGGCGAGGTCGCCTCGGCGCCGGAGGTCGTGGACGCGGTGGTCGGGCAGATCGCCGCCGGCGCGCTCGGCGACGGCGACTGGCTCCCCGCCACGCGCGCTCTCGCGGCGCAGACCGGCCTGTCGCGCGGGACGATCGTGCGGGCGTACGACGAGCTCGCGGCGGCGGGATTCATTGCCACTCGCGCGGGCTCGGGGACGCGAGTGAGCGACGGCGCGGGACAGGCCGCGCGTGCGGGCGCTCGGACTCGGGGTCGACCGGAGCCTGCGGAACCGGCCCCGCCGGAGCCCGGCCGAGCGCGCAGCCCGCGGGACCTGCGGCCGGGTATTCCCGACGCCACGCTCGTCGACGAGAAGGCGTGGCGGCGCGCGGTGCGGGCGGCAGCGGGGGCGTCGCTCGTCGGCGTCAACCCGTGGGAAGAACCGAGCGCGAATCTCTGGCGCGAGCTGCGCGGGCACCTCCGACGCCATCGGGGATTGCAGGCGGCCGACCCGCTGCTGTTCGACAGTTCGCGATCGGCGGTGGCGGCGCTGTGTGCGGCGTTCTGCGCGGAGGGAGCGATCGGGGCCGGTGACGGGGCCGGGGGTGCGGTCGCGTTCCACCACGAGGATCCGGGGTATCGGGGGGCGCTGCTCATGGCGCGCGAGGCCGGGCTGGACGTGCACTTCCATCCCGCCGAGGCGGAGGGGCTCGACGCGGCGCGACTCGGGCGGCGGCGCTCGATCGTATTTGTGACGCCGGCGCATCAGTATCCGCTCGGTCATCGGATGAGCGTGGAGCGGCGGGTCGCTCTCGTGCGGTGGGCGCGCGAGACGGGATCGCTGATCATCGAGGACGATTACGACGGCGAATACCGCTACGGCGTTGCGCCGCTGCCCGCGCTCGCTACGCTTCCGGGGGCCGAGGGGCACGTGGCGTACGTGGGGACGTCGTCGAAGTCGGTGGCGCCGGACCTGCGGGTGGCGTGGTGCGTGGCGCCGGAGTACCTGCGCCGGGAGCTGCGAAGGTGGCTCGCGGTGCACAGGCGTGGGCCGTCGGCGCTGCCGGCGGAGGCGCTGGCAGCATTTATCGCCGATGGCGCAATGAATCGACATTTGTCGAGGGCGGCGCGGGTGTATTCGGACCGGCGCGCGCGGCTCGTGGCGGCGCTGCGGGCGGAACTCGCGGACGAGGTGGCGGAGGCCGTGGAGATCGTCGGGGTCGAGGCGGGCCTGCATTTGTGCGTGCTCACGCCCGGGGTGGACGACGACGCGCTGGTGGAGGCGCTTGCCGGCGACGGCTGGCGGGTACGCGCGCTGAGCTCGCAGGCCACGAGGTTTGCGGTGTCCGGCGTCATACTCAACTATTCGCGGCTGCCGGGCGGGGGAGCGCGAGAATTCGCTGCGGCGTTCGCCGAGCATGTGCGCGCGCTGGGTTGAGGACTCGGCGCGCGCACGCCAGGGCTAGCTCTTCTTGGCTGCCTTCTTGGCCTGCTTCGCTTCCTTCTTCTCCTTGCGCTTCTTGCGCGCGGCGGCCAGGAAGGACAGCGTCGCGGTGGCCGAGAGCACGCCGAGGACGGCAGGGGCAGCGTAAACCTTGGCCTCGTCTCCAGCCCGCAGGTGCTCGCTGACGGCTAGGCCCATGGTGGTGGCGAGGGCGGCCGAGCTTGCGGCGCCGACGAGCGGGAATTTCGCGCCGACGACGAGTCCGGCGACGCCTGCGAGCTCCGCCGTGCCGATGAGGGTGAACTCGTCGTTGCTGTACCCGAGGTGCTTCGCTGCGTCGACCATGGCGTCCTGTTGCGACACCTTGGCATAACCGGCTCCGCCGAACGCGGCGCCGAGAACGGCGGTGTGGGCGAGGGTGAGTGCGGTCATGTGAGCTCCTTTGTCTGCGATCCGAATTTCGGGCGACGAGATTCATCTTAGAGTCCGCCGCGTTGTGTGCGTCTAGTCGTGAGGTCCCTGGAGGACGACAGTCGTATGGGCTCTCGCGATGTGAGTTTCGTCCGCGTCGAAAAGATCGGCCTCGACGAATGCAATCGTTCGTCCGGTCTTTATTACGCGCGCATCTGCACGAAAGGTTCCGGGACGGGCGGGCGAAAGAAATTGAACACTGAGTTCAGCGGTGGGCGCGAACTGATTCGGGCCCAGCGTGGAAACAATGGCGGGACCGATTGCGTCATCGAGCATCGCGGCAATAATGCCGCCCTGGACGTTCCCCATGGGGTTGGTGAATTGATGGTCAAGCTCAAATGCGGCCGAAAATGTTCTCTGCTCTGGGTCGACAGATAGTGGCTTCCAACCGAGAAGCTGTGACACCGGAGGCGCTGGTGCTTCGCCCCGAAGCACCTCCCAGAATGGACCTTGTTTTTCCATGGCTTTAGCTTGCCACGACGCGGTGTCACAGGGACTGGAAACTAGTCGTGCGGCTAGAGCCCGTGCTTGCGGTGGACGAGGTTCTGCATGATCTCCAGCGGCAGCGCCCGCTGCGCCGAGAATGCGACCGGCGCGGAGGAACCCGCGGCGTAGAAGGCGGAGGGACGTTTGTCGTCGATCGCCTTGAACAGTTCGGCGACGAGCCCCTGCGTCGAGATGCCCTTCGCCTCGTTGGCGTCGAGATTGGTGATCATCGTGTCGAACTCGGCCGAGTACGGGCCGTCACTTTTGATGTACTTGGTGCGGCGCAGCGAAATCCCGGTGTTGATTGCGCCCGGCTCAACCACCGAGACCCCGATCCCGAAACGCCGCACTTCCCTGCGCAACGCAATCGCGATCGCCTTGATCGCAGCCTTCGACGCCGCGTACGAACCACGGTAGGCGAGCGGAAATGAGCCGAGCATCGACCCGACCATGATGATCCGGCCGCGGCCCGCGGCGCGCATTGCCGGTAGCAGCCGCTGCGTGAGGTCGACGTGGCCGGTGAAATTGACCTGCATGAGCCGCTGGAGGGCGTCGAGCGGAAGCTCCTCGACCGGGCCCGACTGACTCTCGCCGGCATTGTTGACGAGCACGGCGACGGGGCCTTCGATCGAATCGGCGAAAGCCTCGATTGAGGCAGGGTTACCAAGGTCGAGCTGTCGCATTTCGATGCCGTTGACCTGGTCTTTTTGTGGCGAACGCGACGTGCCGATGACCTTGAATCCCCGCTCGACGAGTTCCCTCGCGACGAGCTCGCCTATGCCCGAGGTCGCGCCCGTGACCACGGCTGTCCCACTTCGTACCGGCGGTAGTGACGGCGCGCGCAGGAACTTCGCGAGGCCTGCGGACTTGTTCGCCATTGTGCTCCTTGTTGAGATGTGGGACCGGGGCGCTCCCTGGGCGTGCACCCACCACGAAACGGTGACTTGCGGCGAACGTTACTCGAAATTAAGCGTCTTTACGTGGTGTTTGCGCGGGGTGGCCGGCCGTTCGCGGTTACTCGCGGTACGCGCGCTGCGCCGAATGCTGGGCGCGCGGCTTGATGTCGATCCGATCCAGATTCACGTGCGCCGGCCGTGAGGCCACGAAGCCCACGACCTCCGCGACATCCTCGGCCACGAGCGGCTGCAGCCCCTGGTAGGGCTTGGCCGCCTTCTCGGCATCGCCCTCGAAGCGGACGAGCGAGAACTCCGTCTCCACCAAACCGGGCACGATCTCGGTGAACCGGACCGGTTCGCCGAGGAACTCACCGCGCAGCGTGCGGTGCAGCACGGATTCCGCGGTCTTCGCGGTGGTGTATCCCGAACCGTTGTCGTAGGCCTCGAGCGCGGCGACCGACGTGATCGTCACGACCAGCCCGTCGCCGGACGCGATGAGCTTCGGCATCAGCGCGCGCAACATATGTAAAGTGCCGAGGACGTTGGTCTCCCACATCCACCTCCACTGCTCGATGTCCGCGTCCATGATCGACGACTGCCCCTTCGCGCCGCCGGCGTTGTTGACCAGTACGTCCACCCGGCCGAGCGCTTCCGCGAGCGCCGCGACCTGGTCGGTGTTCGTGACGTCGAGCGGCGCGGCCGTACCGCCGATCTCCTCCGCGAGTGCGGAAACCCTCTCGAAGCGCCGCGCGCCCACGACGACGTGAAAGCCCTGTTCCGCTAGGGTTCTCGCCGTCGCCTCGCCGATGCCCGAGGACGCTCCGGACACCACGGCGACCTTGGTGCCTTCGTCGAGCGCGGCGATGGCTTCGGCGGCTGCTGCGTATTCGTTGTTCGCTGCTGAGGTGCTCATGTGGCCGAGATTACTCGCGCCGTGCGCGTGTGCGCGTGCCGAACGACGGTCGGCCATCGTCTGAGCCCCGAACATCGCCTCCGACCACGCTCCGCCAATCACGCTCCACCGAGCGCCCCACATCAACCCTTCCGAAATCCATCGACCTCCAGCATGGAGCCGGCCTGCGCGGCCTTCACCAGCATCTTTCGCCCATGACGCCGGACGTGCTTGGTCACGTGACGGCACCTTTTCGCCGCTCCTCCATCCGCGCCGACGACCCCTCCGACAAACCGCTATCCCACTCCACAAATCCCGGTGTCACGACAACGGTGAAAGGTGACTCGCGGTGCGCTTTGCGGGACGACGGACTCGGCGGCGGCCGAGGCGGGGCGATTTCGGGGTTGCGGGGGCGTCGTGGCGTCCGCGCTCGCGGCGTGCTTCGGCAGGCCGGCGAGAAAGTGCAGGTAGGCGAGTTTCTTCGCGCCTGGGGAGGCGCGGGCTCGCGGTGCAGCGGCGTAGGCGTGGCACTCTGGTCACATGAGCGATGCGAATGAGAAGTCGGCGGGCGCGGACACGTCTTCGGCCGGGCCGGGCGCACCGGGCGACCTGCGCGAAAGCCGTTCGGTGGCCTCAACTGATGGAACGACGATCGCGTTCCAGACCTGCGGGGACACGGCGGCGCGACCACTGCTGTTGCTGCACGGTTGGGCACAGTCGTCGCGCGCGTGGGGAGATGAACTGCTCGGGCGGCTCGCCGAGACGTTTCGGGTGATCGCGATGGATCTGCGCGGTCACGGAAACTCCGGGGCGCCGGCCGACGGGTACGACGACTCTCGGCAGTGGGCTGACGACGTGGCCGCCGTGCTCGACGCCGAAGGCGTGGGCGACGGCGATGGCGCGATCGTGCTCGGCTGGTCGTACGGCGGAATCGTGGTCGGCGACTTCGTGGCGGCCGAGGGGACTAGTCGACTCGGCGGGATCGTGTTGTGCGGGGCGACGACGTCGATCTCGCGGGCGCCCGGCGGGGCGGTCGGCGACGCAATGCTCGCTGCAGGCAAGGGCGCGATGGATCCAAACCCGAAACGCGCGATCGCCGCGCTCGGCAGCTTTGGCGCCGACATGTTCGCGCAGCGCGTGGGCGAGGGGCAGCAGCGGCTGTTCGGGCTCTCACTCGCCACGGCGACGCATGTGCGCGAGGCGTTGCTCTCGCGGCGCGTGAACAACGACGAGGCGCTCGCGGCCGCGGGCGTGCCGGCGCTGGTCATCCATGGCGAGCGCGACGGGATCGTGCTGCCGAGCGCGGGTGAGGCGAACGCGGAAACACTCGGCGTCCAGTGCACCTTCTATCCGGACGTGGCGCACGCGCCGTTCCTCGAGGCGCCTGACCGGTTCGTCGCGGATCTCGAGGCTTTCGCGGCGGAGCTGTAGAGCGGTACCCCGGCTAGGTGTGATGTCCAGGGAGGTTGGTCAGTCGGGTGACTGGGGCCTGGCCTCCTATAGCGGAATGTGCTCGGTGATGATTGTAGAAGTGCATCCACTCAGGCAGGGCTGCGTTGCGCTGTGCAGTTGACGCGTAGAACTGGGCGTAGGCCCAGCCGTCGGACAAGGTGCGGTGGAAACGCTCGATCTTGCCGTTGGTCTGTGGCCGGTAGGGACGTGTTCGCTTGTGCTTGATACCCAGGTCAGCACATGCATCTCGCCAGGTGTGGGCGCGGTAACACGAGCCGTTGTCGGAAAGAACTCGTTCGACCACAACGCCTCGTTCGGCAAACCACGCACTCGCTCGGCGCAGGACCCCGATCGCGGTCTCGGCCTTCTCATCAGAGCAGATCTCGGCGTAGGCGACCCGGGAGTGGTCATCGATCACCGTGTGGACGTAGGCGGTGCCGATTCGCGGGCGGTAATCCTTCCCACGCTCGCCCGTTCGATGCGCTGTTGCTAGCGAATTCTGCTGGCCCTGCTTGCGACCGACGAACTTGTGTCCGCCGCCGTCGGGGATGTTGCCGAACTTGGTGACGTCGACGTGGATCATCGAGCCTGGATACGGGTGCTCGTAACGGCGCAGCGGCTCCCCAGTGACGCGGTCGATGTAGGTGAGTCGGTTGATCCGGCATCGCGCCAGCACCGCATGCACAGTCGAGGCAGGCACGCCGAGCCGGCCAGCGATCTGGACCGGTCCGAGCCGCTTGCGCCAGCGCAACGCCACGATCCGACGCACGACTGACTGCGGTGTCTTGCTCGGGCTACGGCGAGGACGCGAGCTGCGATCGGCCATTCCCGCGGCGCCTTCGGCCCGGTATCTATCAGCCCACTTTCTCGCTGTGCGCGGCGCGACCATAAACATTTTCGCCACCGCTGAATACGTCCAATGGTCCTCGACGACCAACTTCGCCAGCCGCAATCGTGTGCGTGGCGTCAAGACAGCGTTAGCGTGGGACATGAAGACCTCCGGGACCTGAAGCGGTGAACTAGACAGCTCCACTCCACTACCGGAGGTCTTCCCTTGTCACCCCGACTCACCACCGAGCAGCGGTACAACCTCCCCGGACATCACAGCTAGGCGTTCTTGATCTTGTCGGCCTGACGGCCGGCGATGTCGCCGAGCGCCCCGATCGTGGCGTCGTCGGGCTGCGGGGTCATCTGCAAAGCGGAGACGCGGAACGTGATCCCTCGTGTGGTGACTTGGTAGAACGTCTGCGTCTGCGACTGTTCCTGGCCGAGGGCGTCGACGCGGGAGGTTGCGGTCGAGTTGAAGCCCTGCACGTTCGCACGGTCGATGCGCGGAGTCGCGGCGGGCGAGTTCTTCGCCTCCATCGTCAGGCCGTTGCCGGTGAGGGTGAAGGCGGGGCAACGCAGGAAGCGGTCGGAGAATTCCCCGCGGTCGACGCCGGTACCCATGACCATGATGGAGTACACCGACTGCGTTTTCGGGTCCTGGACCTGCGCGGCCGCTGCGCCTTCCGGAATCTCTGGCGAGCCGACAGCGACATCGGAGCACTCGGGCGGGTCGACGTCGAGGTTCTTCATCGCCTCGGTGAGCTGCTGCGCTGCCGCGACGCCGTCCGACGGGTTGACGCCCTGGTAGGTCCATCCCGGGAAATCGACCTCAGTGAGGATGAGCGAGGCGTTATCGAGCCCCGCCGCGTCCTCCGGCGAGCCGGCGGCGTCCGGGTCGTTGCCTTCGCGCTGCGCCTTCTCGTCGCCGATCTCTCCCTCATCGACATAGTGGGAGGAGTTGGCGATGTCCTCGTTGTCGGCGCCGCGCGCCTCGGCGCCCTCGCCCTTCGCGCCGGCGCCCGACGCGCCACCGTCGCCTGCCCCTCCGGCTACCGCGGACGAACCGTCGCCCGCGCCCTGCTCATCTTCGTCCGCACCGCACGCGGCGAGTGCCAACGTGAGAGCGGCGGCTGCCGGCAGCGCGACGAGCGCGCGTGCGCACCTCGTGCGGCTCCGGCTGGTGAGCATGGTCGAACGCATTCATTCCTCCTCGGCGCTTCCGCCGGCGCCGCGCCAAGCGTGGGTACCCCCTCGCTCGGCACAGATTTCTTCCGCCGACGGATCCTTCGAACCCCTAGCGTAAGACAACGACCGAGGAAACTTCGCCCTGGTCCGGCAACACTTGCCCATTTCTTAACGCGCGTAAAGTTGCCGCATTTCGGACAACGCCCCATGCAACTTCGCAGGTGCCCGAGAATGGCGCAGGTCTCGGCGTTCAGGCCCGCGGGAATTGCCGGCCGGACGGGCCGCCCTGCGGCGGCGAGGGCGAGAAATATTCTCAGCTTGGCGGGGCGCGCGGGGCCGCCGGGGCGGCTGGGATCTCCGACGTCATACCTCCCGGGCCGTCCCCCGAGAGCGGTGGGAAGGTGCCCGAACGCGAAGAGGGGCTCGCCGAATCCGGTGCGGGGCGTAGAGTTTGGGTGTCATGCAGGTAGTCACCGATATTCGCAGCGCCACGGGCGGACCGGACGAGCCGGGCGGGCAGAGCGGGCAGGGCCCCTCCGCCTCGGCCGCCCAGACGCGCCCGTCCGGCCCGTTGCCGAGGCGCGTCGCGGTCATCAGCTTCCACACCTCGCCGCTGTCGCAGCCAGGAGTGGGCGACGCGGGCGGGCTCAACGTCTATGTCCTCAACACCGCGCGCTCGCTTGCCGCTACAGGTGTAGAGGTCGAGGTGTTCACGCGTGCGACGTCGGCCACCCAGGAGCCCGTCGTGCAGATCGGCGACGGGGTGCGCCTGCATCACATCACCGCGGGGCCGCTCGAGGCGCTCGGGCGCCAGGAATTGCCGGTGCAGATGGCGCCGTTCATCTCCGAGGTCCTGCGGCAGGTCGCCGCCGATGGGACGCGTTTCGACGTGGTGCACTCGCACTATTGGCTCTCGGGCCAGGCCGCGACCGTGCTCGCGCAGGTGTGGGACATTCCGCTTATCCACACCGCGCACACGCTGGCCGCCGTCAAGAACACGTTCCTCGCCGCCGGGGACGAGCCGGAGCCGGACTACCGCCGCCTCGGCGAGCAGTATGTCGTCGATAATACCGACCGCACGGTGGTCAACACCGAGCGCGAGCGCGACGATCTCGTCCGCTTCTACGATGCCTCGCCGAGCCGCGTCGACGTCATCGTTCCCGGCGCCGACCTGGCGTGTTATTCGCCCGGCGACCCGCGTGGCACCGAACATGCGCGGCGCCGCCTCGGCCTGCCGCACGGCGCGAAGGTCGTCGCTTTCGTCGGGCGCATCCAACCGCTCAAGGCCCCGGACGTGCTGCTGCGCGCGTTCGCCGCGCTCGTCAAGGATTCGCTGGATGACGCCGGAGATGCCGAGCCCGACCAGGACGGCGGGGGCCAGCTCGTGCGCAGCCACATCACGCCCTACCGGCTGGTGATCGTCGGCGGGTATTCGGGCAACGGGATCGGCGCGATGGATCTGCATTCGCTCGCCCGCGAACTGGGCGTCGCGCACCTCGTGACGTTCCTACCGCCGCGCCCGCCCCAGGACCTCGTCGAGGTGTACCGGGCGGCCGACGTCGTCGCTGTGCCCTCGTACTCGGAGTCGTTCGGGCTCGTCGCGCTCGAAGCGCAGGCGTGCGGGACGCCGGTGGTCGCGGCGAACGTGGGCGGGCTGTCGATTGCCGTGGCCGACGGAGAGACCGGCGTGCTCATCGACGGGCATGACGTCGCGGTGTGGGGGCGCGAGCTTCGGGCGCTGCTCGACGCGGACGCGCGGCGGATCGCGATGTCGCTGCGCGCCCCCGAACGCGCCCGCGGCTTCTGCTGGACTTCTACCGCCGAGGACCTCGTCGCGACGTACGCGGCGGCGATGGCCGAGTACCGGAAGCGCCGGGCGGACGAGGGCGCCGGCTCGGCGGGTGTTGATGGCGACGAATCCGGTGCTGTCGCGCCGGCGAAGGAGGAATGACGATGACCGACTCTGCTGGACCTGATGCTGCCGGAGCCGATGCTGCCGGAGCCGCCGAGGGCAAGGGCGCGCCGAACGCCGAGGTGCTGCGCACGATCGAGGCGTTTCTGGTCGACCGCGAGATCGAATCGCATCTGCTCGATGGGCGGACCTTCGTCGTCAACCTGCCGGGCGAAAAGCGGCTGAAGACCGCCGTCCACCTGCATGTTCGCCAGGACACGGTGCGCATCGAGTCGTTTATCTGCCGCAAGCCGGACGAGGATTTCCTCAAGATTTACGACTACCTCCTGCGGCGAAACCAGCACCTTTACTCGGTGGCTTACACGATCGACAACACCGGTGATATCTACCTCGTCGGGTGGATTCCGGCGGCCGCGGTCAGCGACGACGAACTCGACCGTGTGCTCGGCTCGATCCTCGAGACCGCGGACTTCGACTTCAACAAGTTGCTGGAGATCGGGTTCCACACCTCGATTCGACGCGAGTGGTCGTGGCGGGTGAAGAATGGCGAGCCGCTGGTGAACCTCTACGCCTTCCGGCACCTGACCTCGGACCTCGAACAGCCCGGCGTCGACGGGATGCCCGAAGAGAATGCGAGCGGCAAGCTGCTGCCGGGGGAGACGCCGGCCGATCGTGCGGCCGCAGATGCGGATGCGAAGGCGGCGGAGGCCGGCGAGGGCTCCGGCGGCGAGGGCTCCGGCGGCGATGGGGGCTCGGCAGCTCCGACGTCATAGGCGAAGGTTGTTGCGGGGTTCGCCGGGCGCCGTGCGCGCAATGGGTAATAATGGGCGCATGGCTTTTGGAAAACTGGTGCTGTTGCGGCACGGACAGAGTGAATGGAATGCGTCGAACCAGTTCACCGGCTGGGTGGATGTGGACCTGACCCCGCAGGGACGCGAGGAGGCCGTGCGCGGTGGGCAGCTGCTCGCCGAGGCCGGCGTGCTGCCGGACGTGCTGTACACGTCGCTGCTGCGCCGCGCGATCACGACCGCGAACATCGCGCTCGACGCGGCCGATCGGCACTGGATCCCGGTCGTGCGCGATTGGCGCCTCAACGAGCGCCACTATGGCAAGCTGCAGGGGCTCAACAAGGCGGAGATCAAGGAAGAGTTCGGCGACGAGCAGTTCATGCTGTGGCGCCGCTCGTACGACACCCCGCCGCCGGAGATCGCTGCGGACGATAAGTACTCGCAGGTCGGTGAGGCGCGTTACGCCGACCTGGACGAGGTGCCGCTCACCGAGTGCCTGCTCGATGTAGTCAAGCGCTTTATCCCGTACTACGAGGCGGAGATCCTACCCTTGCTGACGGCGGGCAAGACCGTTCTCGTCGCGGCTCACGGCAATTCGCTGCGCGCGCTGGTGAAGCATCTCGACGGCATCTCCGACGAGGCGATCTCGGAATTGAATATTCCGACCGGGATTCCGCTGGTGTACGAGTTCTCCGAGTCCGGGGAGGTGGCGAACCCCGGCGGGACCTACCTGGACCCGGAGGCCGCCGCCGCCGGTGCCGCTGCCGTGGCGAACCAGGGCGGCAAGTAGGTTACTGCGGCCGCGTTGATTCTCGGCTGAATTCGTCTGGACGCCACTTTGTATCGATAAACGCCCGAATTGAGTTCCCTACACGGCGTTTATCGACACAAAGTGGCGTCCAGTCGTCTGTGGCACCGGCCGCCACCGGACTCAGTCCGCGATAGACGCGAGCAGCACCTCCGCGTCCTGCCCGGGCCAGGAGCCGAGCAGCAGGCCGGGAGTGCTCGCCGCCGAGTCGGTCGAGGACCCGGAGTCCGCGGCCGGGAAATCGGTGTCGAGCACCGAGTTGAACACGAGCGTCGCCTCGCCCAGGTGTAGGGTCGCCGAGGTCTCGGCGGGCATCGGCGCGGGCAGGCTCTCGGGGATCGCCACCGCGGAGGAGGTGCCGGTCCCGCGGACCTCGGCTCGGCCGGAGGTGAACTCCTCGCCCGTGTCGGCGTCGATGTAGCGCGCCCCGCCGGAGCCCGACGAAATGGCCTCCACCAGCGCGGACACGAACACTCGGTCGGTGAGGCCATCGTAGACCCAGCGCGTCCCGAGTTCGGAGTGTTCCAAGGTGAGCAGCTCGGCGCCGCCCTCGCCGTCGAGCCCGGTGCCCTCCATCCCTGGTTGCGGAGCACCGCGGTAGGTGAGGGGGACCTGGAGGGTGCGGCCTCCGGCGTCATGGGCGATGTGTACTTCCGTGCCCACCTCGCCCGCGGGGTCGTCGAATCGGTAGGAGGCGACGAGCGTGATGTTCTCGGCGGTGGCGCCGGAGTCGGGCCAGCGGCGCTGGATGTAGCGCGCGACCGCCTCGGGCTTGGACGGGGTCAGTGACGCATTGCGGAAGATGTCAGCCATGCCCCCAGGGTAGGCGCGTGAGCGCGTCGGCGAAAGGAAGAATGAACGGCCGGTAAACGTTCGGTGGATCGGGATAAGTCGCCCGGTTAACGGACGTAGCTCGCGTTTGTTCTGCGATTGCCTGGTTGTAGATTGGGACACCGTGGACGTATACGTTGCGATAGGCCTGATCGCCGCCGGCGCGGTCGCTGCCTTCTTCGTCGGCTCCGAAATCGGGGTGCGGCGCGGGCAGGGCATGTCCGGGACGCGCGGCGGGCGGTCGTCCACCCGCACGGATGGCGTGCTGAGCAAGGCGGATGTGCTCTATAACGCGATGCAGCAGTCGCCGCTCGCGCTCGCCGTGGTCGACCGCTTCGAGGACCTCATCATCTCCAACGATCGCGCCGAGGAGCTCGGGATCGTCACCGGACATCGCGTCACCGAAGAGGTGTGGGGGACGGTGCTCGAGACCTTCCGCAATGGCGCCGAGGCGCACTTCCACCTGCCGGGGCATTCGCGGGCGGGGCACCGGATCCCGTCGGTGTCGGGGCACACGGTGTTCCTGCGCGAGGAGGACAACAAGTTCGTCGTCGTGTACGCGAACGACGATTCGGAGCAGCGCCGCATGGAGTCCGCGCGCCGCGACTTCGTGGCCAACGTCTCCCACGAGCTCAAGACGCCCGTCGGCGCGATGAGCGTCCTCGCCGAGGCCCTCCTCGAATCGAGCGACGACCCCGAATCGGTGCAGTATTTCGGCTCGCGGGTGCGCGACGAATCGCAGCGGCTCGGCTCCATGGTCACCGAGCTCATCGAGCTGTCCCGCCTACAGGGCGCGGAGAAGCTGCGCGATCTCTCGCCGGTCTCGGTCGACGAGGTCGTCGACGAGGCCATGCGGCGCTCGATTTCCATGGCCGAATCGTCGGACATATCTCTGACGTCGGACGACCGGTCCGGCCTGGAGGTCATGGGCGACAGGACCCTGTTGGTAACGGCGGTGTCGAACCTCATCTCCAATGCGATCAATTATTCGCCCGCCGGCACCCCGGTCGTCGTCAGCCGCGCCAGCGACGATCGCACCGTCCGCATCCGCGTCACCGATCACGGCATCGGCATCGCCCCCGAGAATCAGGGACGTGTGTTCGAGCGGTTCTTCCGAGTCGACAAGGCGCGCTCGCGCGCGACCGGCGGGACGGGCCTCGGGCTGGCGATCGTCAAGCACGTCGTGCAGAACCACAACGGCGTCGTCCACCTGTGGAGCAGGCCCGAAATGGGCTCGACCTTCACCATCGAACTTCCGCGGGTTGCCGCGGCGGAAGCTCCGACCCCGGATCGCACCGGCGATTCCGCAGGCACGCACAACACCGGGGTCGGCCCAGGAAAGGAAAAAGCTAAGTGACACGAGTACTCATCGTCGAGGACGAGGAATCACTCGCCGACCCTTTGGCGTTCTTGCTGCGCAAGGAGGGCTTCGAGGCCACAGTCGCAGCCGACGGGCCGAGCGCCTTGCGCGATTTCGAGGCGCAGGGCGCGGACATCGTCCTGCTCGACCTCATGCTTCCCGGGATGAGCGGGACGGACGTGTGCAAGCGGCTGCGCGCGGTGTCGTCGGTCCCCGTCATCATGGTCACTGCCCGCGATAGCGAGATCGACAAGGTCGTCGGTCTCGAGCTCGGCGCCGACGACTACGTGACCAAGCCGTACTCGGCACGCGAGCTCATCGCCCGGATTCGCGCCGTCCTGCGCCGCGGCAACGGCGAGGAGCCCGAGGAGGCCATCGACGATTCCTCGGTGCTCCAGTCCGGTCCCGTGCGCATGGATATCGAGCGCCACACCGTCGAGGTGCACGGCGACACGATCACGCTGCCGCTCAAGGAGTTCGACCTTCTCGAGTACCTGCTGCGAAATTCCGGCCGTGTGCTCACCCGCGGTCAGCTCATCGACCGCGTGTGGGGCTCGGACTACGTCGGCGACACCAAGACCCTCGACGTGCACGTCAAGCGCCTGCGCTCGAAGCTCGAGCCCGATCCGGGCAGCCCGCAGCACATCATCACCGTGCGCGGACTCGGATACAAGTTTGACGGCGCCGCCGCGGGCTAGCCCGGCGGCCACACACTCGGCGGCGCGTCTGCGCCGGGTCCTATTTCTCGCGCTCGGCGAGCTCCTCGGCGCGCGTCGTCGCCGGGTGCACCGCGATGAGCCCGAGCTGCCGGCGCCGCTGGCAGGCCTCGGCGAGCACCTCGTAGGCCTCGGGCCCGATGAGCTCGCGCAGTTCGTCGGCGAGCGATTCGAACACCGGCTCCGCGCCCACGTGCGCTTCGGGCGAGCCCGTGCAGTACCAGTCGAGGTCGAGCCCGCCAGGCCCCCAGCCGCGCCGGTCGTATTCGGCGATTCGCGTGTGTAGGACCTCCACGTCGTCGGCGCGCGTCTCCCATTCCTGGGTCCGCCGGATCGGCAGCTGCCAGCACACCTCCGGCTTGGATTCGGGCAGCGTGCGCCCCAGGCGAAGGGCCATGTGGTGCAGCGCGCACCCGGAGCCCGCCGGCCATCCGACGTCATTGAAAAAGACGCAGCGGCCGTTCCAACGCCGCGTCCGCAACGCGGGTTCGTCGTCGAGTTCGTCCTCCTCGAGCCACGGCTCGATTCCCTTGTCCAATGACGTCGCACTACGCGATTTCGCGTCGGCAAGCGCATCGCTCTCGTGCTGCCACTCGTCCGGAGCCAGCAGCGCTACGTTGGCGGCCAGGCGCTGGCGGTCTTCGTCATCAGTGAGGAAAGCGCCGTGCGTGCAGCAGCCCGAATCCGGCTGATCCGCGGTGATCCCGTGGCACGAGGGCGTGCCGAACACGCAGCTCCACGACGAAAGTAGCCACGTCATGTCCGCGGAGATGACGTGGTCCTCCTCGCCTGGATGGTCGAAAGTGAACCATTCGCGAGGGAAGTCCAGCGCGACCTCCGGCTCGGGCTCGCGCGCGGTGCCGGACCGGGAATACAAGGTGTCCGACGGGCGCCTCGATGCGCCTTTGGTTCTACTGCTCACGCCTTGCAACGGTAGCCCGTTATACGGTGTAGGGGTGAGATTGGGTGTCCTAGACGTCGGTAGCAATACGGTGCACATGGTCGTGGTCGACGCGCATGCGGGCGGCCACCCCACACCGATGAGCGATTCCAAGACCGCTGTGCGGCTTATCCAGTATCTGGACAAGCACGATCGCATCAGCAAAGAGGGGATCAAGAAGCTCAGCGATGCGGTGAAGGAGGCCTCCGAGATCGCGCAGGCGACGCACTGCGAGGAGGTCATGGCTTTCGCCACCTCCGCGGTTCGTGATGCCAAGAATTCCGACGACGTGCTCGATGCGGTGGAGGATTCCACCGGCGTGCGCCTCGAGGTGCTCTCCGGTGTCGACGAGGCCCGGATGACATTCCTCGCTGCGCGCCGCTGGTACGGCTGGTCGGCGGGGTCGATCGTCAACCTCGATATCGGCGGCGGCTCTTTGGAGTTGACGTCGGGGCCGGACGAGAACCCGGACAAGGCGTTCTCGCTCCCGCTCGGCGCCGGCAGGCTGACCCACGACTGGTTCAATTCCGATCCGCCGGAGCGTAAACGCATCAATGCGCTGCGAGATTTCATCGACGCCGAGCTCGAGGCACCGGCGAAGGAGATCCGCAGCCTCGGCGAGCCCGATCTCGCGTGCGCGACGTCGAAAACCTTCCGTATGCTCGCCCGATTGACCGGCGCGGCGCCCGCTTCGGCGGGCCCGAGGGCCGAAAGGGTGCTCACGGCGGCAGGTTTACGTCAGGTAATTGCGTTTATATCCCGGATGACGGCGTCCGATCGTGCTGAACTGGAGGGGATTAGTTCCGACCGGTCGTATCAAGTCGTAGCGGGGGCACTAGTCGCGGAGGCCTCCATGAGGGCTTTAGGGTTAGAGTCGGTAAAGATTTGTCCGTGGGCCCTTCGCGAGGGTCTGATCCTGCAACGACTGGATCATCACGCCGGTCGTGATGGAAAGGGGAGCTGACGTGGCAGCTAGCGAACAGTCGCGGCGCGGAGGCGGCTCGGAAGAGTCGATCACCGTAGCCGAGCTGCTTAAGCGCATGAGCCAAGGCGAGGACTCGGGGGCTTCCGGGGACTCGACCGGTGAGGCTTCCCAGCGCCACCACCACCGTCGCCGCGCCGACAGCGGCGGGGTGAGCGTGTCCGATCTGACGGGCGACATCCCGCGCGTCGGAGCCGACGGCCAGCCTTTGACGGGTCGCGCGGCGCGCCGCCGTGCCCGCGAGGAGGCCGAGGAGCGCGAGTCCGCTCAGCAGGGCGGCCAGCAGGCGTCGCAAGGCCAGCAGGCGACGCAGGGCGTGCAGGCCGCGCCGCAAGGCCCGCAGGGACAGCAGCGCACTCCGCAGGCCCAGCAGGGCACTGCGGCGCCCCAGCAGCAGGCCACGCAGCCCGCGGCCAAGTCCGCGGACAAGCAGGCTCAGCAGTCCGCTGCGCCGCGCATCGCCCGCCGGACGACGACGTCCGAGCGCGCCAAGACTTCCGACAAGACCCCGATGCCGCCGAAGCCGGAGCAGCGCCCCGCCGCCGGCTCGCAGGTGCCGGACACGGGCGACCTGTTCGGCCGCCCGTCGGGCAACGGCTCGACCACGGGGCCGATCCCGGTGCCGGAGACCTCGGTCAAGGGACGCGGCGGATCAGGTTCCGGTACGGGCAAGGCTGCAGCAGGCACCGCCGCAGCGGCCGGTGCAGCCGGCGCTGCGGGCGCGGGCGCCGCGGCCGCGTCTACGCGCGGTGGGGACAAGACAGGCGCCGCGAAGCAGGACTCCAAGGCGCAGCAGGCGCAGGCACAGCAGCAGGGCGCGCCTTCGGCCCCGCAGGGCGCAGGCGCCGCGGCCGCCGGCAACACCGCCGGTGCGCCGACCCGCGCGCAGCAGGTTGTCCGCGAGTCGGTCGCGAACCAGCGTCGCTACGAGAACGGCCTGGCCGGCGCAGGCGCGAAGGACCCGGCGAACGGCAAGGGCGCCGCCGGCGCCGGGGCGGGTGCGACTGCCGCAGGCGCGGCAACCGCCACGGGCGCGGCGGCCACGGCGGGCACTCCGGCAGGTGCGCCCCCGGTGAAGCCGGCGGACGCGCCCAAGAAAGAAAAGACCTCGCTGTTCAAGCGCGGTGACAAGTCCAAGGCCAATGCCGGTGCCAAGCAGGACAGCGCTCACGCGGCCGACGGATCGACCGACTCCAACGGCTCGCTCGGCGGCAAGACCGCGGCCGCTGCGGGCGCCGGGGTTGCCGGCGCCGCCGGGCTCGGCGCCTACGCGGCGAACAAGGCCGGCCGCGACGACGATCCGTCTGTTCGCGCGAGCGGCGGCGGGTCCTCGGATGCGAACACCGGCGTCATCCAGAAGGTGCGCGGGGATGCGGGCGATAGCCACTCCGCCACCGACACCGCCACCCAGCCCGCCGTGTCCTCGACGGGCGTAGAGTACGGCGGCCGGGAGGCCGGCCATCCGCAGGGCCAGGATGCTGCTCGGGGTGGATACGGCGACTACGGCCACGGCGACTACCGCAGCCACGACGAAGAGGTCTTCGCCCCCTACGGTGAGGAGCAGTGGGACGATCAGCCGCAGCGTAGCGGCTTCGCCCAGTGGGCCATCCTCGCGATGCAGGTCGTCGGTGCGGCGATCGCCGGTGCAGCGCTGTTCGTCGCATTCGAGCTGCTGTGGCGCGACCTCAAGTGGGTGGCCCTGGCGCTCGCGATCGTGGTGATCATCGGCCTCGTCGCCATCGTGCGCGTGCTGCGCCGCGGCAACGACTGGATGTCGATCGGCCTCGCGGTGGTGGTCGGCATAGGGGTAACGTTCGGGCCGCTAGTGCTGCGGCTGTTCACCTGACGCACTCGTCTCACTGGATCGGCGCGGACCCACAAGGGGGCCGCGCCGATTCTGCATTTGGCCGAAGCCACCGGCCGCGCGCGGCACACCGCACATAGCCGTGGCACGCTATGGGTATGACACGAATTGCAATCATCGGTGGCGGAAAAATCGGCGAGGCGCTCATCGCAGGACTGCGCGACGGCGGTTGGCCGCCGCAGGACCTCGTGGTCGTCGAAACCGGAGAGGCGCGCGCAGCCGAACTGAAGGACCGTTATTCGATCATGACGTCGGACCTCGCGATTGCCGCGGAGGGGGCGCAGGTCATCGTCGTGGCGGTAAAACCGAACGATGTGCCGGGCGTGATCGACAAGGTCGACGAGGCCATCTCCGACAGCGTGCACGAGGCGGTTGTCGTCTCGCTGGCGGCCGGTGTGCCGACCGAAGCCATCGAGTCGCGGCTGTCCGCAGGCTCGCCCGTCGTCCGCGTGATGCCGAACACGGCGATGCTCGTGGGCGAGGGGACCTCCGCGATCTGCAAGGGCCGCTTCGCGCGCGGCGAGCACATCGACCTCGTCCGCAAGATGATGGGCTCGGTCGGCGCCACCGTCGAGGTCACCGAATCCCAGATGGACGCGGTGACGGCGTTGTCCGGCTCGGGACCGGCCTACTTCTTCCTTCTCGCCGAGGCGATGATCGAGGCGGGGGTGGAGCAGGGGATCCCGCGCAAGACGGCCGAGACGCTCGTGCTGGGCACCGCGAAGGGCGCCGGCGCAATGCTTGCGGCCGGGGGCGACGGGCCGACGGCCTTGCGGGCCGCGGTGACCTCGCCCGGCGGGACCACGGCTGCCGCGCTTCGCGCGTTCGAGTCCGGCGGCCTTCGCGCCACGGTGTACGGGGCTGTGTCGGCGTGTAAGGAGCGCTCGGCGGCGCTCGCGGACGAGGTGCGCGAGCAGATGATCGACGAGCTGTCCGCCGATCAGACGTAGCCTCGCCGCGGACCTGGACGTAACAGTGTTGTGGAAATGCGGCCCGAGTGTCCATATGTTGGGAAACTTGCGGAAATCCTTTGCGATTCCTTACCGGCGGTGAAGCGCAGGTCAGCTAAGTACGCGGCGGATCTCGCGAGAAATCAGGCGGTATTTTTTCCCACACACGTCGCACTATTCACACCTTTCACGCTAGGCTCTTTCTAGAGCACGCGCGTGTCAGTACCGCAGGAGGGGAAGCCTGCGGCACGATGCGTGCCGTAAAGGAACGATGTAGATGACTCCAGCTGAATCGGGCGCTAACGGCGCCGGCGCCTCCAACGCTTCGCAGTTCTTGACTGTTGCCGAAGTGGCGTCACTTATGCGTGTTTCCAAGATGACCGTGTACCGGCTCGTTCACTCCGGTGAGCTGCCCGCGGTGCGCGTCGGGCGTTCGTTCCGCGTGCACTCGAAGGCCGTGCACGAGTACCTCGACACCTCGGTTTACGACGCAGGTTAGACCGCATTTCGCGGGCCATGGGCGCAGCCGCCGCGCCGCCTCGATTTCTAATCGACGCAGCGAGGTAGGTACGCTTACTTCGTTGGTGTGCCCGCCGCACAATGGCCACCTGAAGAATTTTCACGAGGAGGAGGAACGCATGGGTTCCGTTATCAAGAAGCGCCGCAAGCGTATGTCCAAGAAGAAGCACCGCAAGATGCTTCGTCGCACCCGCGTGCAGCGTCGCAAACTTGGCAAGTAAGGGCCGCGGCCGCGCTTAGCGGCCACCGGCTCTGCGCCTTTAGATTAGTTGCCCGCACCTTCGATGCTTACCCCGTTGGGGATGGTCGAACGTGCGGGCTTCGGTGTATGTACGGCCCGTAAACCGTCGGCGGGTAACGTAGTTCTACGAAGGCGCCCAACGGGGGCGCGCTTTTTATTAGACTCTGCGGGGTGAGCGTGGCAACTTCGACCCATCCCTCCGGCGACGAGCATGTAGTAAAGGCCGTCGCCGTCATCGGGGGTAGCCGCTATCTCGGTGCGCACCTGGTCGGCGCGTTGCTTCGCGAGCCGACCATCGAACGCGTCATCGCGATCGACTCCAGCAAGCCTTCCGCACAGTTCCGGCGTCGCATGGGTGATGCCGAGTTCGTGCGCCTGGACCCGCAATCGCCGCGCATGCAGGCGGTGCTTCGCGAGAAGGACGTCGACACGATCGTCCACGCGGGCCTTCATCACAACGATTTCGCCCCGGGTGGCCGCGCGGCCGTCAAGGAAAGCAACATCATGGGCTCAATGCACATGATGGCGGCCGCCGGCCGCGCGACGAGCGTCAAGCGCTTCGTGCTGTTGTCGTCGACCTCGGTGTACGGGTCGAGCATGCTCGACCCGGCGATGTTCTCCGAGGATATGGCCGCCAAGCGAAGCCCCGGCGGAGGGATCCCCCGCGACTATCTCTCGGTCGAGGGCTACGCGCGCGGGATGAACCGCAAGCGCCCCGATATCGAGGTGACGATCCTGCGGGTACCCGCGATTCTCGGCCTGCCCGAGCCGACGGTGTTCGGCGAACTGCTGCAGCCGTCGATCACCCCGGTGCTCGGCGGCTTCGACCCGCGCATCCAGCTCCTCCATCCGCAGGACGCGCTCGAGGCGCTCGTGCTCGCGACGATGCGTGGCCCAGGTGGCACCTTCAACATCGCCGGCGACGGGATGATCACGCTCTCCCAGGCAGTGCGCCGTGCCGGACATATCGCGATCCCCGTTCTGCCACCGTTCTTCCGGGTGGCCGCCGGGATTTTCACCGGCGAGGGGCTCAAGAAGATCGGCTCCTCGCAGATCGAATACCTCAAGTTCGGCCGCGGCGTCGACAACCGTCGCATGCGTGAGGTGTTCGGTTTCTCGCCGCGCTACTCCACGAGCCAGGCCCTCGCCGCCTACATCAAGGACTCCGGTATCGAGCCGGTCGTCTCGGCGGACACGGCGCGCGCAGCGGTCAGGGCGATGCTCGCCGCGGTACCGCGCTCGATGCATCCTGCGATCCTCGCGAGCGTCGAATCGGTGCTCGCCGAGATAGACCGGCCCGCCACCGGCGGAAAGACGCGGAACCAGTCGACGCTTCGCGCGATGACGGTCACGGAGATCGAGGAGGCCGGCCACGGGCACGACACCCCGGCCACTCGCGTCGCTCAGGCCGGTCAGCGCGCCAAGCCGGTGGCATCGGGGGCGTCGAAGCCGGCAGCCCCGGGCGACGCTGCGCGCGCGGCGGTTGCCAGCAAGTCCCCGGACGACGCCCCTGCGAAACCCGCGAAGAAGGCACCGGCAAAGAAGGCCCCCGCGAAAAAGGCCTCGCCGAAGAAGGCGAGCTCGCCCGCTCGCACCTCGGGGGCCAAGCCCGCCGCCGCACAACCCGCAGCATCGCGCACGTCCGCGGCTGCCGCCGAAGCCAAGGAGGCGTGAGATGGCAGGACCGGAATTCAATCTCGGGACACGGAATGACGCCGAGGAAAAGCATTGGCGCATGGTCGGGGAATCATTCACGGGGATGACGAGTCGATCCGACGCCGCCGCCGGCGCCATCGGGCAGAGCCTCGAGCAGATCGTCACCACCGCCCAGGCGGTCGGCCTGCACCTCGCTGAGGTGCTCAAGCTCGATCCGAGTGCCACGGCCGAGCTCATGGAGCCGATTCTCCGCGCGGTCGACAAGGTCGACGTGGCACTGGCCACGGGCGAGGCGATGGCCGTGAACACACTGGCCGAAGCCATTTCGAACGTCGGAGAGTTGCTCGCCGTTCGGCTCAGCGGAAACTACGATATCGACGAGTTCGGGTTCGACGCGCACTTCCAGGAAAAGGTGTGGCTGCCCATCTGGCGCCCGTTCTTCGAGAACTGGTTCCGCGTCGAGGTCATCGGCGCCGAGAACATCCCGTCCGATGGTTCGGCGCTCATCGTCTCGAACCACGCCGGCGTCCTGCCGATGGACGGGATGATGACCATGGTTGCGGTGCACGACCACGCCGGCCGCAACCTGCGGATGCTCGCCGCGGACCTCGCGATGGGCGTGCCCGTCGTCGCGCCGATCGCGCGCCGCGTGGGTGCCACGCTCGCCAACGCCGCAGACGCAGAATCACTTCTGACGTCGAACGAAATCGTCGCCGTGTGGCCGGAGGGCTTCAAGGGCCTCGGCAAGCCTTTCGGCGACCGCTATCGCCTCCAGCGCTTCGGACGCGGCGGATTCGTGTCCACGGCGGTCGCCGCGGGCGCGCCGATCATCCCGCTGTCCGTAGTCGGCTCGGAGGAGATCTACCCGAAGATCGGCGAGGTTCCTGCGCTCGCTCGGCTCCTCGGGCTGCCGTACATGCCGATCACGCCGACGTTCCCGCTCATGGGTCTGCTCGGCGCGATGCCGCTGCCGACGAAGTGGATCATGGAATTCGGCAAGCCGATCGAGACGGCGGAATTCGGCCCCGATGCCGCCGACGACCCAATGGTCGTCTTCGAGATCACCGACCAGGTGCGCGAGACGATCCAGAACACGCTCTACCGCAATCTTGCTCGCCGCGGCAGCGTCTTCTTCGGCTAATGACTGGTGAGCCGGTGCGGCCCCGCTAGGAGCGGCGCTTCCACACGGCGACCGCTCCGCCGGCGGCCGCCGCGACGGCCGTGCCCTGGAGGCCGATCTTCGCCGCGCGGCGCATCGTACGGTAGTCCTTGATCTGCCACCCGTTTTCGCGCGCGGCATCGCGCAGAGCGGTATCCGGATTCACCGCCACCGGGTGCGCGACGAGCGAGAGCATCGGCAGGTCGTTGGACGAGTCCGAGTAGGCGTAGCACTTCGACAGGTCCAGGCCCTTCGTGCGCGCCAGTTCCTTGACCGCGTGGGCCTTGCCCGAGCCGTGGAGGATATCGCCGACCATCCGGCCGGTGTAGACCCCGTCCTCGCGTTCGGCGACGGTGCCAAGCGCGCCTGTCAGGCCCAGGCGCTCGGCGATGACGTTGGCTAGTTCCACCGGGGTCGCGGTGACGAGCCAGACCTGCTGCCCGGCGTCAATATGCATTTGTGCCAGCGCCTTGGTGCCAGGCCAGAAGCGGTCGGCGATGGACTCGTCGAAGATCGCCGTGGATAGTTCCTCGACCTCGCGAACCGCGCGGCCCTTGACGAAGCTCAGCGCCTTCTCGCGGCCCGAGGCGACATCCGACATGGATTCGCGGCCGGAGACGCGGAACTTGGCCTGCTGCCAGATCATCGTCGCGACGTCGCGCGTGGTGAAGAACTTGTGGCGGGCGAGGCCGCGGGCGAGCAGCAGGATCGACGCGCCCTGGATGAGGGTGTTGTCTACATCGAAGAATGCGGCGGCGGTGGGATCGGGCGTGAGTTCCTCGCCGGTCTCGAGCTTCTCCTCGATCGGCGTCGGCTCGCCCTCGACCGTGACCTCGTGCTCGTAGAGCTCGCCGTCCGGGCCGATCGATGGCTCCAAATCGGCCTGCGCGCCGACGAAACCCGAATGCTCGACATCCCGCGAGGAGGGCGCCTTGGATTTCTTGCCGGGGCGGCGCTTGGCCTCGGCCTTCTCCTCGTCCACACCCCCGAATGCCTCAATGTCCTCCGACGAACGAAGGGCCTCGGCCGCGCTCGCGCGGCCGGCTTCCGCCTGGTGGCGCTCGGAACGCGAGGGGAACGCCGCGGACACGGCACGTTGCACGACCCGCGCCTTCGACGGCAAGAATCGCCCCCACCTGCGGGGCAAAGACTCGTCGGACACGGGAGGCCTCCTTCATATCGGTGCGAGACCCGCGTTGGCGCCGGCACCGGAAATGCTCGTTGCGACCTCATCTTATGCGACTGCTGGGCCATCATGGGGCACGATGGGGAGTATGAACCTGGTCGAAGGATCCGAACCGTACGCGAACGCGCGGCACGAGGTCACCCTCCTCACGCGAGTCGGCTGCGGCTCGTGCGTGCGCGTGCGTGAGCAGATCACCCCGCTGCTCATGGAGCTGTCGGTGCCGCTGCAGGTTATCGACGTCGACACCGATTCCGAGCTCAAGGCGGAGTTCGGCGACCGGCTGCCGGTGCTGCTCCTCGACGGCGAGGAGTACGCGGCCTGGGAGGTCGACAATGACGAGCTACGCGAGGACCTGCAGGCCTAGGAGGATCGGCGCGTCCGGCGTCATGCTTCCTGGCGGTAGGCGTCCTTGAGCAGGCGCTTATAGAGCTTGCCGGTGGCGTGGCGGGGGAGCTCGGTGGCGAACTCGATGGCCGCAGGGCACTTGTACTTGGCGAGGCGCTCGTGGAGGTAGGCGAGGAGCTCGTCGGCGAGGTCGGGGCCGGCGGCGTGGCCGTGGGCAGGGACGACGACTGCGTGGACGGCCTCGCCCAGATCGTCGTCGGGGATGCCGAACACGGCCGCGTCCGCGACCTTCGGGTGCTCGATGAGCGCGTCCTCGGACTCGCGCGGGTAGACGTTGACGCCGCCGCGGATGATCATGTCGGCGCGGCGATCGGAGATGTAGAGGTAGCCGTCTTCGTCGAGGTAGCCGATGTCGCCGACGGTGCTCCAGCCGGAGTCGTTGTGGGACTCGGCTGTCTTCTCGGGGGCGTTTCGGTACTCGAATGTCGCCGGGCTCTCGGACCAGATCTGGCCGGTCTCGCCCGCGGGGAGCTCCTCGCCGAGCGGGTCGAGGATGTGCGGCGTGCCGATGAGCGGCTTGCCGACCGAGCCGGGGTGCGCGAGCCACTCGTTCGAATCGAGCGCGGTGAACAGGTAGGCCTCGGTGGCCGAGTAGTACTCGTAGATGACGGGGCCGAGCCAGTCGATCATCGCGCGCTTGATCTCCACCGGGCAGGGCGCGGCGGCGTGGATGACGCAGGTGAGCGACGAGACGTCGTAGGCCGTGCGGACCTCGTCGGGCAGCTTGAGCATGCGCGCGAACATTGCCGGCACCATCTGCGTGTGCGTGACGCGGTGTTTCTGGACAAGCTCGAGCGCGGCCTCCGGCTCGAATTTCTCCATGATGATGCACGTGCCGCCGACGCGGTGCACGGCCATGTTGATGCGCAGCGGGGCCGCATGGAAGAGCGGCGCCGGCGAGAGGTAGACGGTCTCGGCCGTGATGTTCCACAGCGCGTAGAAGATCGCGTAGAACCCCGGCGGAACGCCGAGCTCGTTGAGCGGCAGCGGGGTCATCACACCCTTGGGTTTGCCGGTGGTCCCCGAGGAGTAGAGGAAGTCGATTCCCTCGCGTTCGTCGGGCTCTACATCTATCGGGGTAGCTTCGGCCTCCGCCGTCATATCCGCGAAGCCGTGGGCCGCGGTGCTGGCGATAAAGCGGTTGTCAAGGGCGGGCGCCTCGGGGAGCTCGAGCGCGGCGGTGGCCGTCTCGGCGAGCGCGTCGGTGGTGAACAGCGCGCGGGTATCGGAATCGCCGAGGATGTAGGCGACCTCGGGCGCGGTGAGGCGCGAGGACAGCGCGACGTAGCGCAGGCCGGTGCGCTGCGCGGCCCACGCGACCTTGAGCAGTGCCGGGTGGTTCTCCATAAAGATGGCGATCGTGTCGCCGTGGCGAAGGCCGCGCGACCACAGCAGCCGCGAGATCGCCTTCGAGTCGCGCGTGAGCTCAGCGTAGCTGACCGCAAGCCCGCTAGCTGCCATGATGTACGCGGGACGGTCCGGATCGGAGGCGGCGATGACATCGGGGAACATGTCTTCCATGGGGAACTCCGATCCTGTTCGGCGGTCGAGCGCTGGTGCCCCAAACAATATATGTGATACGAATCACAGTCAATGGTTTCCGGTGGAAGCTCGCTCCGCATGCAGAAGTCAGGCTAGGGTCAACCTATGGCACTCCCCACAGCACTCCAGAAACTCCGCATCCCGGCGGTGGCATCGCCGATGTTCATCGTGTCGAATCCGGAGCTGGTCATCGCACAGTGCACGTCCGGAATCGTCGGCTCGTTCCCCTCGCTCAACGCTCGGCCGCAGGAGCAATTGGGGCAGTGGCTCGACGGGATCAAAGAGGCTCTACAAAAGTATGACGCCGCACATCCCGATCGCCCGTCCGCGCCGTTCGCGGTGAACCTCATCGTGCACAAGTCCAACGAACGCCTCGAAGAGGACCTCGCCGACGTCGTCGCGCACGAGGTGCCGATCGTCATTACCTCGCTCGGTGCCCGCGAGGACGTCAACGAGGCGATCCACGCCTACGGCGGCATCGTGTTGCACGACGTGATCAACAACCGCTTCGCGCGCAAGGCCATCGAGAAGGGTGCGGACGGGCTCATCGCCGTGGCGGCCGGTGCCGGCGGCCACGCGGGCACGCAGTCGCCGTTCGCTCTCGTGCGTGAGATCCGCGAGTGGTTCGACGGTCCGCTGGTGCTCTCGGGCGCGATCGCGCACGGCTCCTCGCTGCTCGCCGCGGTCGCCTCCGGCGCGGACCTCGGCTACATCGGCTCGGCGTTCATCGCCACGAACGAGGCCAACGCGGTCGACGAGTACAAGAACATGATTGTCGACTCCGCCGCCGCGGACATCGTCTACTCCGACCTGTTCACCGGCGTGCACGGCAACTACCTGCGCGGATCGATCGAGAGCTCCGGCCTCGACCCCGACAACCTCGATTCCTCCGACCCCTCTGCAATGAACTTCGGCGGCGGAGGCGACTCTGTCGGCGGCGCCAAGGCGTGGAAGGACGTGTGGGGCTCGGGCCAGGGGATCAGCTCGGTGAAGGCCGTCGGACCGGCCTCGGAGCTCGTCGATCGCCTCGAGGGCGAGTACGTCGAGGCGCGCGAGCGGCTGGCCGCGCTCTAACGTCGGCCGGTCTCGCGGGCTTTCGCCTAGCTGGAAATCCCGGTCGCGTACCGTCGACAAGATGAGCGACGAACCACGCGTGCCGCAGTCCGAGGAAGCACGACGCGCCCGCGAAGCGCGCGAGGCCCTCATCGCGAAAGAGGCCGCCGCCGATGAGGCCGCGGCCTCCGGGCGCGAGACCGGCAAGCCGCCGGTGCCGGTCTGGTACCTCTTGTTCCTCGCGGTCGTCGTGCTCGTGCTGTTCGGGCGCAACGCGTTCGGCGAGCGCACCGGCCTCGACTCGCTGCTCGCCCTCGTCTTTGCCCTGGTCCTCGCGCTCTTCGTGGGCGTATTGGTTTACCGTATGACGTCGAAGTCGCCCAGCCACACCGGCGGCCGAAGCGCGTGGCGTCCTTCTCTCGGCGCCGCCGCGCTCGCCGCGGTGTTCCCCGTTGTGGCCACTCTGCTCGATGGGCCACTTGGCACCTGGGTTTGGCTGGTCTGCGGCGTCGGCCTCGCCGCGTTCCTCGTCTGGCTCGGCGTGCGCTTCGCGCGCGTCTACCGCCGGAGGTAGCGCGGGGCCGGCGAAGGAGGCGGCCGTACCGCTAAGCGCTCGCACGAACGACGAAACAGATCTAGACTGCCGAAACCAATCGAAGGGAGGCCCTTTCGAGCTGTTTCAAAGCGGTTCGATCGGAGTCGCCGAAAAGGCTCTGAAATTGCGCAGCTACGCCGTCATACCAAGGATCACGTTGATAATGGCCAGCACGCCCGCAACGTAGATCAGGGGAGCGCGCACGGGAGTCGCGCTGGTCGCTTCGGCACCGGCGCCGGCGGAAGCCGAACCGGCCGCAACCGCGCTCGCCGATCCGGCCGAAACCAGCTGTCCCGCGCGCCGCTGCCCGGCGCTCGCCACCTCGATAAGCGCGACGAGCACCAAGGCGATCACGATCTTCATCCCATAGATCATGTGGTTCACCTCGAACCCGAGATCCGCCGACCGCGCGATCAAAACGCCGTACAACGCGACTCCCACGAGCAGCTGCAGCCGCCCGCCCCACAGCATCACCGGGTTCGACAGGCCCTTGGCGGTAAGCGACACGAAGTAGCCGCCGAGAAGCGCGGCGAGAAAAATGAGGTGGAAGAACAGCAGGACGTCTTGGAGGAGGCTCATGGCTTCGAATCCTAAGGCGATCGGGCGCCTAACTTACATTTATCTCAGCACGACCGGGCGAGGCCTACCCCCGGGCGCCACCGCCGAAATCACACGCATCAAACCAGTTGGCGCGCATTTTTGAGGTAAACCTAACTCGCGAGTAGGTACGGGGCTGCAAAATGTGCAGCAGAATCTGGCACGTATAGCAAGCGCGCTTCGTGAGTTTTGTTTCGGGGTGCTGCGGGGGTTAACGTGGACGGCGAGCAAGACGATAAGGGCACGCTTCGCCCCCGCCCGGAAATCGCGAGATGACCAGGCGTGCACAGCGAAGTATTTATGCCTTTGTTTTGGCGCGTCCGGCGCGACCTACTGGGCGCACTCCAAAATCGTTTGCACCGAATAAAGGAGACGGTCGCACGTGAAGCCCAGGCAGCACTCGCCCGGCGGCAACCTACGGGGTCCCGCCACGAGGCGCGTCCCCTCCGCCGCCCTCAATACCGCGTTCGGTGCGAAATCCGTTACCTCCCGCGCGGACATTTCTAGTGTCGCATGCCTCATTTCCCGCCCCGCGTCCAGGGGGGTGGCAGCGTGAGCGTGCTCGTCGTAGGCATGTCGTACAGCTCCGCCTCGGTGTCGCTGCTCGAGCGCGTCGCGGTTGTCGAGTCCGAGCGCGATGCCTTCACCGCGCGGCTCCTCGAGTCGTCGGCCATCCGCGAGGCGATGCTCGTTTCCACGTGCAACCGCGTCGAGGTTTATGCCGAGGTCGACGCCTTCCACCCGGCCCTCGAACTCATCACCGCGACCCTCGCGGCGAACGCCGAGCTCACGGTCGAGGAGATCGCGGAGTCGGTCTACGTCCGCTACTCGCAGGCCGCCGCCGAGCACATCTTCAGCGTCTCCTCGGGCCTCGATTCGCTCGTCGTCGGCGAGCAGCAGATCATCGGCCAGATCCGCAGCGCCTACCACGACGCGGCCGCCTCGGGCGCCGCGGGAACGACGCTGCACCGCCTCGCCCAGCGCGCGCTGCACGTCGGCAAGCGCGTGCACACCGAGACCAACATCGACTCCGCGGGCGCGTCGATGGTCACCGTTGCTCTCGGGAAGGCTGCCGACATCGTCGGCCAGGTCGGTTCGGTGGATGACGGCGGAGATCACCGCCCGCTCGAGGGCCTGAACGCCGCCGTCATCGGTGCCGGCGCGATGGGCGGGCTCGCCGTGGCCCACCTGGGGCGCGGCGGGGTGTCCCATATCCACGTACTGAACAGGACCTCCGAGCGCGCGGCGCGGCTGGCCGAGATCGCGCGGGATTCCGGCACCGAGGCGACCGCGCTTCCCATGGAGCAGCTGGACGAGGCGATTGCGGCCGCCGATGTCGTGTTCGTGTGCACGGGTGCGGCGAACACCGTCGTCACCCTCGCCGATGTGCATTCGGGCCTGGCGAAGCGCGAGGCGCGCGGCGAGGATCCGCGTCCGCTGGTGCTCTGCGACCTCGGCCTTCCGCGCGATGTCGACCCGGCCGTCGCCGGTCTTCCCGACGTCGCGATCGTCGATATCTCGCAGCTCGCCGAGGACCCGGGCGCCCGCGCGGCGACCCGCGACAAGGCGATTGCGCGGGAGATCGTCGCGACGGAGCTCGCGGACTACGTCTCCGGGGAGCGCGTGGCCGAGGTCGGTCCGTTGATCTCCCAGCTGCGCGGCCGCGGGGCCCAGGTGGTCACCGCCGAGCTGCGCCGGTTCGATTCGCGCAACGCCGATCTCGACGCCGCGACGCGCGACGAGGTTGAGCGCACCGTGCGCCGCGTGGTCGATAAGTTGCTGCACCCGCCGACGGTCAAGTTCAAGGAACTGGCCGCGCAGCCGGGCGGCGATACCTACGCGGACATCATGCGCGAACTGTTCGACCTCGGTAACGAGGTCAAGAAAGGCAGCGTCCATGAGTGATGCCCCCAACGGTGGCGCGCCCCAGAACGGCGCCACCGCCGATCGAGTGCTGCGCATCGGAACCCGCGGCAGCGAGCTCGCGACGACTCAGGCGGGCCACGTGCGCGACGCGCTCATCGCCGCCGGGTACCCGGCCGAACTCACCATCATCCGCACCGAGGGCGACGTGAACATGGCGCCGGTCGAGCGGATCGGCGTCGGCGTGTTCACCCACGCCCTGCGCGATGCGCTCGCGAACGACCGCTGCGACGTCGCCGTGCACTCCTACAAGGACTTGCCGACGGCGCAGGACGAGCGTTTCGCGCCGATCGCGACCCCGGAGCGCGAGTACCCGTTCGACGTGCTCGTCTCCTCCGGGGACACCCCGTTCGCCGAGCTCGGCGCGGGCGCCCGCGTCGGCACCTCGGCCCCGCGCCGCCGGGCGCAGCTCGCGGCCCTGCGCCCCGACATCGACCTCGTCCCGCTGCGCGGGAACATCGAGACACGCATGGGCTTCGTGACCAGCGGCGAGCTCGACGCGGTCGTCCTCGCCGGCGCTGGCCTCGCGCGGACGGGCCGCCTGGCCAAGGCATCGCAGAAGTTCACGGCCGAGCAGATGCTGCCGGCGCCCGCGCAGGGCGCGCTGGCCGTCGAGGCGCGCGCGGACGATGCGTACGCCGCGGCCGCCGTCGCGGCGCTTGACCATGCGGAGTCGACCCTCGCGGTCACCGCGGAACGCCGGGTGCTCGCGGTTCTCGAGGCGGGCTGCACGGCGCCGGTCGGCGCGATCGCGCAGCTCGATGGAGGCGAGCTCCACCTCGAGGCCGTGGTCGCGTCCGTCGCGGGCACGAAGGTCTTGCGGGAGAGCGCCTCCGCCGTCATAGGTGACGACGCAGCGGCGGATGGGGCGCTCGGCGCCGCCAGGGAACTAGGCGAGACGGTCGCGAACGCGCTGCTCGCGGGCGGGGCGGCGGAGGTCGTCGCGGTCGCGAACGGCACGGCCGACGAGCGCGTGCCGCTCGCGCCGGAGATACCGCCCGAGCAAGGCGGGCAGCCAGGCGCGGAGCCCGGCGGCGAGAAACCGGGCTAGGCGAGAAACAGCCCTGCCACAGACCCGGGCAGCCGCCGCACACGTTTGACATGCAACTTGCGCCACATCCAGTGGCGAACAAAGAAGCGTTGGAGAGAAAGAAAACCATGACTCGAAGCAGCACCACCCGCCCCGGCACCGTTCGATTCGTCGGCGGGGGGCCGGGCAACGCCGGCATGCTCACCTGTCGCGCGCGCGACGTGCTCGCCGGCACGGCGGTCGTGTACGTCGACGCCGATGTGCCCGAGGACGTGCTCCGCCTCGTCGCCGGGGACGTGCTGGTTCCGCAGGAGCTGCTCGACGAGCGCCAGGCCGCGATGGACGAGGCTGTGGCCTCGGAGGACAAGGCCGAGATCAAGCGCCTGAAGAACGCGCCCGCGCCGACCGCCGCCGATGTGCGCACCGCGATCGGCGAGCCCAAGTCGATCGCGAAGACGCTGGTCGCGGAGGCAAAAAAGGGTCATGACGTCGTACGACTCGTTTCCGGTGACCCCATGACCTGCGACATCGCTTCGGCGGAGATCACTGCCGTGGGCCGCACGGTCGTCCCGTTCGAGGTGATTCCGGGACTGGCCCCGGCGACGTCCGTGCCCGCGTTCGCCGGCATCGTGCTCGGCTCGGGCCACGTTGCCGTCGACGCGCGCCGCGACGTCGACTGGTCCGTGGTCGCGCAGGGGCCGCTGCCGATCGTCATCACGACCTCGGCCTCGCATCTCGCCGAGACGCAGAAGGCGCTGTGCGAGCAGGGGCTCGCCCCGTCGACGGCCGTGACCGTGACCGCCGCCGGTTCGATGGTCTCGCAGAAGTCCGCGGACGGAGCGCTGTCGGAGCTGGCAAGCTTGGGGAAGACCTTCGACGGCGAGTTGGTGGTGACCTTGGGCAAGCAGGCCGCGGCCAGGCACAAGCAGCAGTGGTGGGAGTCACGCGCGCTGTTCGGCTGGAACGTGCTCGTGCCGCGCACGAAGGAGCAGTCCGGCGACATGAGCGCCCGGATCCGCGACTTCGGCGCCGTGCCGATCGAGGTGCCGACCATCTCGGTCGAGCCGCCGCGCTCGCCGGCGCAGATGGAGCGCGCCGTCAAGGGCCTGGTCGACGGCCGCTACGAGTGGGTCGTGTTCACCTCCGCGAACGCCGTGAAGGCCGTGTGGGAGAAGTTCTGCGAGTTCGGCCTGGACTCGCGCGCGTTCTCCGGTGTCCGCGTCGCAGCGGTGGGCGAGAAGACCGCCGAGCGCGTTCGCGAACTGGGGATCACGCCCGAGCTGCTGCCGCGCGGCGAGCAGTCCTCGCAGGGCCTGCTCGAGGTGTTCCCGGCGTACGAGCCGGACGTCGACCCGGCCTCGCGCGTGCTTCTGCCGCGCGCGGACATCGCGACCGAGACGTTGGCCGCGGGCCTCGCCGAGCTCGGTTGGGAGACCGAGGATGTGACGGCGTACCGTACCGTCCGCGCGGCGCCGCCTGCTGCGGAGATCCGCGACATGATCAAGTCCGGCGGGTTCGACGCGGTGTGCTTCACCTCGTCGTCCACCGTCCGGAACCTCGTCGGCATCGCCGGCAAGCCGCATGCGCGCACGTTGATTGCGTGCATCGGGCCGCGGACTGCCGAGACCGCCGCGGAGTTCGGGCTGCGCGTGGACGTGCAGCCGACGAACGCGAATGCGGTCGAGCTGGTCGAGGCCCTCGCCGAGCACGCGCAGGTGCTGCGCGAGGCCGGCGAGCTTCCGCCGCCGCGCAAGAAGTCCCGCCGCCGCGGATAGGCGCGATCTCTCGCTAGGTTCGAAAAGCCGGCGCCCGCTTCGGTGCGCGCCGGCTTTTTCGTGCCTTCGGCGGGGCTCCGCTCCCGCCGGCGCTCCCGTCTGGACGCCACTTTGTGCCGATGAACGCTCTCAGGGACGCGGAAAATCGGTGTCTATCGATACAAACTGGCGTCCAGTCGTAATCGAAGCGCGCAGGCCCGAGAGAAGCCCGGCGAACTATGTCACCGGCATAGCCGGCCGGCAAGTCAGGAACCGCCGGAGGACCCAACGCCCTCGCAAGTAAACTCGGCCCCATGGGTATTCAGCAGCCGTTCCACCGCCCCCGCCGCCTGCGGCAGTCCCCGGCCATGCGCCGGCTCGTGTCGGAAACCTCCCTCGAGCCGCGCCACCTCATTCTCCCCGTGTTCGTCGCGGACGGCCTCACCGAACCAAAGGAAATCTCCTCCCTCCCCGGCGTCTACCAGCACACCATCGAGTCGATAAAGCAGGTCGCCCATGACGTCGCCGCCACAGGCCTCGGCGGGATCATGGTCTTCGGCGTCCCCAAAGACGAAGACAAGGACGCGACCGGAGAGGCGGGCGTCAGCCCCGACGGCATCCTCAACCGCGCACTCGCCGCGATCCGCGAAGATGTCGGCGACGACACGCTCGTCATGAGCGACCTGTGCCTCGACGAGTTCACCGACCACGGCCACTGCGGGGTGCTCGGCACCGACGCGCGCGGCGCCCAGGTCGTCGAGAACGACGCCACGCTCGAGCAGTACGCCAAAATGGCGGTCGCCCAGGCGAAGGCCGGGGCGCACATCGTGGCCCCCAGCGGCATGATGGACGGACAGGTCGCCGTCATTCGCGAGGCCCTCGATGCGGCCGGGTTCGAGGAAACCGTCGTGCTGGCCTACGCCGCCAAGTATGCGAGCGCGTTCTACGGGCCGTTCCGGGAGGCGGTCGGGTCGTCGCTCAAGGGAGATCGGCGCACCTACCAGCAGGATCCGGGCAATGCGCGCGAGTCGTTGCGCGAGGTTGAGCTCGACATCGACGAGGGCGCGGACATCGTCATGGTCAAGCCGGCGATGTCGTTTTCTGACATCATCGCGCAGACCGCCGCGAGCGTCGACGTGCCAGTCGCGACGTACCAGGTCTCCGGCGAATACGCGATGCTCGTCGCCGCGTTCGAGCGCGGTTGGCTCGACCGCGAACCGGCAATCGTGGAGTCGCTGTACAGCCTTCGCCGCGCCGGCGCAGACATGATCCTCACGTACTTCGCGCTGGAGGCGGCACGGCTTATTAATGACGGCGGAGCCCACGGCGCGCCGGTCGGCTGGCAGAATCGCACGTAATCGTCCATTCCGCCCGGCCGGGGCGAAGAAAGGGGTCTCCTGTGGCGCAGCCGCCGTTCCCGCAGCCGCAGCCGGAACCGAACTTTCCGGGGCGTCCGGAAGGTCCCGGGCTGCCGCAGCCCGGTGGTGAGCCGCGCCTGCCGGAGCCCGACTGGGGTTCGCCGGTGCCCGGCGATGGCCGGCCGGGCGGGGATCCGGAACCGCACACGCCGGGCCGGCAGCCCGGCGGCGCGGGGGAGCCGGGGATTCCCGGCGGCGGAGGTGCCGCGCCCGGCGGCTACGGCGGCGGCTTTCCCGAGGGCGAGCGCTCCGGCGAGCTTCCCCGCGAGGGCGAGGTCCCGCCCGAGGGCGACCGCCGCGGCGGCGACGCCGGCTACGGCGGAGGCGGGGGAGGCCAGTGGCCGCCGCAGCCGCGCGAGCCGCAGCGCCCGGATAACCAAGGCGGCAACTACCCCGGCGACCCAGGCGATTCCGGCGACGTCAGCCGCAAGAACTCCGACGCGCCCGAACAGGTGCGGACCGCGTGGATCCTGTACATCATGGCCGCGCTCGCGGCGACCCTCGCGTCGGCGACCGCGCTGCTGCCAGGCGGCCGCTCGGTGTCGGTAGAGCAGGTCCGCGATGCCGTGCCCGGCGGCATGAGCGAGTACTCCGACGAGCAGCTGCAGGCGGCCGCCACGCTGTCGGGCATCATCGGCGTCATACTCGTAGTTGTCTTATCCGCGCTGTTCCTGCTCGCGGCGCGCCAGCTGTTGAAGGGCAAGCAGTGGGCGCGGGCGCTGCTCACGGTCGGGTCGATAGTGCTCATTGCGCAGGGGCTCGCGGCGCTGCTCGTGCTGTTCGCGGGCGGTTCGCCGCAGGGCGCGCCCGCCGAGGCCGACCCGATCCCGAACTTCATCGAGCTCGCCGCCTCGGTGTGCGCCGGGCTGTTCGCGGGTACGGCGCTGTGGCAGCTGTACACCAAGGATGCGACCACGTTTTTCCAGGAGCATTCCGGTGTCGGCAAGCCCTGAGTTCCCCGACGACCCGGCCGCCGACCCCGGCGCCGGCGCAGAAGCCCGGATGCCGCGCGATCCGGACCCGCGCCTGCGCGACCAGACCGTCCTCTACGCCGAGGACGGCTGGTCGTGGGCGTGGATCCTCGCCGCGCCGATCTTCTGCGCCGCCGCCGGCCTGTTCGAGATCGCCACGGGCGCGCCGGTGCATTGGCTCATGCTGGCCGTCTGCGCGCTGGGCACGATGCTCACCCACGGGATCATGATCGCCGCGACCCGCGTCCACGGCCGCCTGCGCGTCACCGACGAATCGCTGTGGCAGGGCACCGAGGAACTCCCGTACACCGAGGTCGACGGTGTGCTGCCCGAACCCGTCGACGGCACCCGCCTGCTCGGCGAGCTGCGCACCGTCCCCCGCAAGCGCGGCGAGGTCGGGATCAAACTCGTCGACGGCTCCCTCGTCCGCGCCTTCGCGCGCGACCCCGAGGCCCTCGAAGCCGCCCTCATCTCGCAGGTCGGAACCGCCGAGCCGCCGAGCGATACGCCCGCCGGGGGCACGGACGGAACATCGCTGGATGACGGCGGAGGCACGCATGACTAGCCCCCGCCGCCTCGCGCCGCGAGCGAGGACCCGGGCGATTCTGCTCGCCTCCGCCGTCATGGCCGGATTGTTGGCCGTTGTGCTGTGGTACTCGGCGTCGGAGATGGCGCTTGCGGGCTCCCCGGTGGACGCGGAAGGGCAGGTGCTCGACCGGTCGTGGGACACGCGGCTGCTCGGGGCGGCGGTGGTGCTGTTCAACGTTGCGCTCGTCGCGCTGTTCGCGGCGCTCGTTCCGCCCAGTGGCGAGACCGGCGCGCCTCAGGACGCGCCAGAGGAGACCGCCGGCGCGCCCGAGGATGCCCCCGTTCAGGAAGCGCGAGACGAAAACTGAGCGATTCGACCCAGCAATGTGCAGCGACTTTCAGCATCCCCTTACTTAACACAGGTAACAGTTGAATTTCGTTTCCAGATCGTTGCTTATGTACCTTTCACCGCCTGTTTGGACCGACTAATGTGATGGCGGATCGAACGCGGGAATTACAACCGTGTGAGATGAATAGCACGACTAACCGTCGGTGCCCCGCTCGCGACGAAGCGGGGAGGCCCGGCGCATTGTGGATCGGGGAATAGTGCAGGTCAAAGGCAAGATCGTAAGTGTGGCGGCAATGGCGGGGGCCACCGCGGTAATCTCGGCGGGAACGGCCACGGCGGTGCAGCCGATCCAGTGGCAATCCTGTGAGACGCTGTTCAATCTCGAGCCCGGCTCGGTCCCCGAGGAGCAGCGCCTCGAGTGCGCGATCGTCGACGCCCCGCTCGATTACGACAACCCGGACGGCCCGACCACGCCGATCGCCGTGTCGAAGGTCTCGCCGAAGTCCGGCCAGTCGAAGTCCGCGATCTTCGGCAACCCCGGCGGCCCCGGCGACGATGCGCTCATGTTCTGGGCGAACCGCGACACAGGCATCGCCCCGACGGACCTGTACAACGACCACGACCTCATCGCCGTGCAGCCGCGCGGCCTGTGGGGCTCGAACCCCATTCAGTGCGACCCGTCGCTGGCCTCGCCGTTCGCGCTCAACCCGCTGCACGATGCGTGCTACGGCACCAATGGCGCCTACATCGAGTCGATGACGACGGAGAACGCCGCCCGCGATATGGATTTTGTCCGCCAGTCCATGGGCCTGGAGACCATCGACTACTACGGCGTCTCCTACGGCACCAAGCTCGGCGCCGATTACGCGACCCTGTACCCGGAGCACACGGGCAAGATGATGCTCGACTCCAACGTCGGCCCGGACTGGGCGTGGTCGGAGCAGTCCGCGCAGACCACCGAGGCGCAGCACGCCCGAATGTACGACATGTTCGAGTGGATCGCGTCCAACGACGAGACCTACGGCCTCGGCGATACCCCGCTCAAGGTGTTCAACCGCTGGAAGGCGATCTCCGACCAGGAGGTCGGCGGCCCGTCGAACATGATTCCGCCGGCCGCCCAGGAAGGCGATCTGCCGAACGAGCTGCGCGGCACGCCCGTGCAGCAGCCGGCGCTCGACGTCATCAACACCACCGCCCCGGGGCGCGCGCGCCTCGAGGGCCTGTGGAACGCCGTCACGCTGCGCGAGCTCACCAACAACGCGGCCTCGGGCATGTACGACACGGCCGTCGGCGCCTCGTTCAATGAGACCTCGTGGCCGATGGTCGCGAACATCCTGTCGTACTACGACAAGAACCAGGGCGAGATCCCGCGCGTCAGCCCGGTCGCGGCGCAGCGCATCCGCAACGCGAAGGCCTCGGACAACACGCAGTTCAACACGCAGCACGACATGTTCCGCATCGTCACCTGCAACGAAGACCAGACGGTCCAGAACCCGCTGGCGATCGGTTCGGCGGAGCTCGACGCGAAGACGGGCGGCGACCGCCTGCTCGCCCAGGCCGCCGGGCAGCGCGCCGGCTCGGACTGCTTCGGCTACCAGCCGGTCACCGAGCCGATCAAGGTCTCGGGTGAGGGCCTCGAGCAGAAGCCGATCATCCTGCAGAACGTGCACGACGCGGTCACGCCGATGGGCGGCGCCGAGAACATGCTCGAGCGCATGGGCGGCAAGCTCGTCACGGTCGACAACGGCGGCCACGGCGCGTTCCGCACGGGCAACAAGTTCATCGACGATGCGGTCGCGGACTTCTTCACCAACGGCACCGTCCCGCCGGACACTCTCCCGGGACGCCCGACCCCGAAGCCGCTGCCGACCACCCTTGAGGGCGAGTACCCGAGCAACACCGTCGGCTACGGCGAGGGCGAGAACCCGTTCGCCCAGGCGCAGCGCGGCATCTCTCAGGCCGTGGATGCGGGCGCCCAGGCGGCGCAGGATGCTGTCGAGCCGGCGGGCCAGCAGGCTCAGCCCACCGAGCAGCAGGCTCAGCCCACCGAGCAGCAGGCCGGCGCCGAGCAGTCCGGCACCGAGCAGGACCCAGCGGCCACCGGCCAGCAGGCTCAGAACACCACCGCCAATGACGGCGGAGCTGCGGAAGATCCCGCGGAGAAGGCTGCTCGCGACGCAGCGGCGGGCATCGACCAGGCGGTCGGCGCGCTCACGGGTACGCAGCAGAATGGTGCGCAGTACACGGTGGATCAGTACTACGGCCAGTAGCCTTCGGTAGCCTTCCCGGCTATAGACGACCAGCGGCCTGCGGCGGGAGAAATCCCACCGCAGGCCGCTTTCGTTCGCCGACTCCCGCAGGAGCCAAAACACCGCGCGTGGCTGGAAACACACACGCTGGCCGCAGTGTTTCCGGCCGAACGTGTCGTATTCGCCCACCCGCCCTGCAGGACATCCCGCCCGCGCCAGGGCCTCCCGCAGCATTCTCATATTACAGCGGCGTCTTCGCGGAGAACCTACTGTGTGTAACGGAAAGGAGTGAGCGAAAGGTGAACCACAAATTTCGCGCCCTGACAGGCGGAATGTCGATGTGGGTTCTTGTGGCCGCAGCGGTAATTGTTCTCGCGCTGTACGTGCTCCAGGGAGTCTTCAGCGACTGGGTGTTCTTTATCGCCCTGGCCGTCGTTGTGATCTTGGTAGTAGCGGTATTGAGGTATCGAAAGAACAGAACGGCAAGCGCGAATCGACGCGTCTGATTGAGAGCCACTTTCGAAGGCGGCGTCGCCCAGACGATAAGGGGCGAAATCCGGGAGGTCCCCGATGTCGACACGGTCGCGCCCGGGAAGGATGGGAAGCGATGACATCCTTTTCCATGCGCCACGCGGCGCTCGGGGCGCCTCTCGCCGCCGTCGCCATGGCCGCGGCCTCCTGCTCCTTCGGCCCCTCCGGCGAACCGTCCGCGCCGGTACTGCCCGGGATTCCGCCTGACGCCGGAGAGCCTGTGCCCGAAATCGATATCGGTGCGCCCGGCCGAACGTCCGACCAGCTGCGCCCGTGGGCGCAGGGCATCAACGAGCAGATGGACATCCCGCAGGCCGCACTGGCCGCCTACGCCAACGCGGCCGAGACCATGCGGCAGACGCTGCCCGAGTGCAACCTCGGGTGGACGACGCTCGCCGGGATCGGCCACGTCGAAACGCGGCACGGCAGACACCAGGGCGCGTCGATCGGTGACGACGGCGTCGTGAACCCGCCGATCATCGGCGTCAAACTCGATGGTTCGCCCGGCTTCGCCGATATCCCCGACACCGATGGCGGCGCCTTGGACGGGGATCCCGAACACGACCGCGCGGTCGGGCCGATGCAGTTCATCCCCGAATCGTGGAACAAGTACGGCCGCGACGCCGATGGCAACGGGCACGCCGATCCCCATCAGATCGACGATGCCGCCGTCGCCACCGCGCGGCTTCTCTGCGAGGCCGGGGGAGACCTGAGCCAGGCCCAGAACTGGCAGCGGGCGGTGCTCGCCTACAACGCCTCGCAGGAGTACGTGGCCGACGTGCGCGACGCGGCGGCGGCGTACGCGGCGGGGACCTCCGCGTAGCTGCCGCGCGCCGCCGGCGGCGCGACGTGAACACTGCCGCCCACCCGCTCAGCCCTGAGCGGTATCCGAGATCAAGCGAAGTGCCTCCCGGCTCGAGCGGGATGCCTGCCAGCCGAGCACCTCGCGGGAACGGGACGGCCGCATCACGGGATCGCCGTAGGTGACCCAGCGCGAGGAGAACGTCGTGAGCCCGGTGGCGAACCCGAGATCGCTGGCCTTCCGCGCAAGCCACAGCGGGACCCCGATCGCCCGGTGGCCCTGAGCGCGGGCGATGTCGCGGACCGTCAGCGAATCGTCCGGGGCGAGGTTGAAGGTGCCGCCGGCCATTGAACCCACGATGCGGGCCAGGGCATCGGCGACGTCGTCGACGCCGATGAACTGGTAACTCGAATGTTCCGGCGCCGGGTAGAAAAGCGGGTCCGACGTCATGGTTGACAGGGCCGAATTGGCCACGCCGGGCCCGACCACCATGCAGGGGCGCGCGATGGCGAAGGTTGCGTCGCCCCCGAGCTGCGCGAAGGATCGGATCGCGATCTCGCACAGGAATTTGTGGTGCAGGTAGAAGTGGTGCGGCGCGTCGGAGATGGGATCGGACTCGGCCAGGGGAACGGGCCCCGAACGCAGGCCGTAGGCGTTGGCGCTGGACACGAACGTGATGTGGCGAACGCCCGCGCCGGAGGCCGTGGAGAGCAGGCGCAGCGAACCCTCGACGTTGGCGGCGAACGCCTCGGCCTGGCGCGGGGTGTCCTCGATGATGAACGCGGCGTGCACGAGCGCATCGACCCCGCGGCCCACGGCGGCCGCGACGGCCTCGCCGGGCCACAGGTCACCGAGCTCCCACGGCACGAAATGGGCGCGGCCCGGGAGCCGGTCCGGCCGGCACCTGCCGAGCACCACGAGCCCCTCGACCCAGTCCTGCCCGCCGAGGTGCTGCAGCAGGGCGGAGCCGACGGCCCCGGTGGCGCCGGTGAGCGCGACGATCACGACGCGCCCACCAATTCGCCGAGGTCGTCGACGAGCTTGTCGATCTCGTCGGACGTGGTGCCGGCGGTGACGCACAGCCGCAGGATCGCGCCGTCCTCGGGGACCGCCGGATAGAGCGCGGCGCCGACATAGGTGCCCGAGCCGATGAGGGAACGGGAGATCGACGCCGCGCGCAACGAGTCGCCGATCTTGAACGGCGTGATCGGGGTGACCTCGCGCCCGGAGTAATCGGCGTGCTCGGTGCCGAACGCCTTCGACAGCGACGTGCGCAGGTAGGTGGATTGGTGAAGCACATCGGCGCGCAGGTCCTCGCCCTCGGCCGAGCCGATGACCCCGATCGACGCGCGCGCCGCGGCGGCTGTCGCGGGTGTGGAGGAGGTCGAGAACATCAGCGCGCGGGCGGTGTAGCGCAGGACGTCGATGAGCTCTTCGGAGCCGGCGATGAAACCGCCGGTCGAGGCGACGGCCTTGGACAGCGAGCCCATGAGCACGTCGACCTCGTCGGCCACCCCGCATTCGGCGACCCAGCCCGAACCCCCGGGGCCGAAGACGCCGATACCGTGGGCCTCGTCGACCATCACTGCGGCGCCGAAATCCCGCGCGGTCTGGCAGATGTCGGCGAGCGGCGCCAGCGAACCCTCCATCGAGTAGACGCTGTCCACGATGATCAACGTGCCTGCGCCGTCATCTGTGGTTCGTAGTGTCTCGCGCAGGTCGTCGACGTCGTTGTGCCGGAATTTCTTCAGCTGCGCCCCGGACATCTTGACTCCGTCGAGCACGGACGCGTGGACGTACTCGTCGACGACGGCGGTGTTGCCGCGCCGCAACAGCGCGGCGATCGTGCCGACGTTCGCCTGGTATCCGCTGGGGAAGCTGAGCGCCGATTCGGCGCCGACGAGGCCCGCGATCGCGGTGTCGAGGTCGGCGTGGAGGTCGTAGGTGCCGTTGAGGAGGCGGCTGCCGGTCGTCGCGCTGCCGAGCGCCTCGGTGGCGGCGCGCGATGCGGCGATGACGTCGGGGTGGTGGGCGAGTCCGAGGTAATTGTTCGAGCCGAACATCGACAGGCGATCGCTGCCGCGGATCTCGTCGCGGGAGAACACGCGGTGGTACATCGACGACAGGTCTGTCTCGGCGAGCTGTTGTTTGAGCTGGTAGACGGGGTGTTGCTGGGTGCTGGCGATGATGGGATGCATGGGGTTCACCTCTGCTGCGTGTCGGTATAGGAGAACTGGCCGGTCGACTCCTGCGTGCGGACCGCGCTGACCGTCTCGACCCTGGACGGCGGGTGGTACTCGTAGGCGTGGAGCACCTCGATGAAGTAGTTGAGGTCCGCGTTGGAGGAATAGCGGCGCCCGCCGCGTAGCCGCGAGAGCAACGCGACAACGTCGGCGAGCGCCGACTTGAGCGAGGTTCTCGTGAGCAGAAGGTCGGCGATGTCCGCGTCGCCGACGCGGGCGCCCGGCTGGCGCAGCGCCGCATAGCGCAGCGCACCAGTGTGCGCGGCGATTCGCGCCTGCGCCTCGACGAGCAGGTGCTCGTCGAGGGGTCCTCCGTCGTCGAGCTCGTTGATGGCGCGCTGGGCTGCGCCGAGGTATGCGGCGCTGATGAGGAGACCGAAGACCTGGTAGGCGGCCTTCTCCAGCGAGCCGTCGGGGTCGAAATCGTCGTTCTGGAACGTGAGGCTCGCGGGGACCTGCGCGTGGTCGAACACGACCATCTCCGACTGGGAGCCCTTGAGCACGGGCGCGTTCCAGATATCGGTGACCGACACCCCTTCGGTGTCCGCGGGGACGAGCGCCACGGCCCGGCGCTCGTGGGAGTCGAGGTAGCTCGCCATGAGGAAATCCATCGAGTGGCTCAGGCTGCACGGAGCCTTACGTCCGTCGAGCACGACCGTGGCCTCGGCGCCGTCCCCGTCGTCGTCGCCCGGTCGTCCGGTCATGCTCGGGGCGAACACCGATCCGCCGGGAATCGATTCGGAGAACGCGGAGGCGAGCACCGCGTGGCTGGAAATGAGCGCGATGACCGTCTCCCGGTCGTCCTCATCGGTCGTGGATTGGCCGAAGTCGACGAGCGAGAGCATCGACAGGTGGTGCATCGTCGTAGCTGCGGCGAGGGACGGGGAGAAATATCCCAGGGCGCTTTGCAGCGTGATCATGTCGTCGAGGCTTGCCCCCTCGCCGCCGAACTCGGTCGGCGCCACCGCTCCGGGGAGCGCGGAATCCTTCCACCGGTCGATGGCTTCTGATCCGGCGCGTTCGAGCTCTGCGCGCTCGGTATCGCGGAGAAAATCCGCGAGAGGCTGGCTGTAGTCGGAAATTATTCGATGTGCGCGTGATTGATCCATGGCAACCTTTCTGCACCGTCGGTGTTCCGGAACATGTCCGGCGGGGATATCCAGTTGGCGGCGAGCGGTCGCCGCGACGTGCGCGGTTACCGCCGCGGCCGATCGGGCCGCGCGATATTTGCACGGAGCAACGGGATGCCCGCCGGTGCGTGGTTCGGAGCGCCGCGGGAGGGGGATGGGTCGCGGCGCGAAAAAGTTTCGCTAAATATTTGTTCGGGCAAGGTGTGACGTTTTCGCAGGCGCCGGCAATACAGTGTTAGCCGCCGACAAACACGATCTGCTCTGGACGCCAGGCGCCGCCGAAACCCTCACGGGATCGCGCAGCCATAAGAGGCTGCACCCCGTCCCGGCGCGCGCCGTTCGAGTCCGGTCGCCACGTAGGCGCAACGCTTGGCGTGCAGGTGTTGTCGAGTGCTGGGAGAGCGAACGCGAGGGGGCTTTCCCAGGGATACGAGCGGCGCACGTTCGAAGCGGGTCCGAAAGGTCGGGCCCGCTTTTGTGCATTTCAGGCTGTGCTGGTCGATCGAATCCGACTGAATGGCACAGGCCGCGCCTGGCACGCGCCGAGGTTTCTGGGACACTGGAAGCCGTGAGTACGCCACAAGATGCACAGCCCGCTTCCGCCGAAAACCCGCCGCAGCCCACGGAGAAATCGGCCGCCTGGTTCAAGGCGGCGTCCGACGTCATCCCCGGTGGGGTGAACTCGCCGGTGCGCGCGTTCGCCTCGGTGGGGGGAACGCCGCGGTTCGTTGGCGAGGCGGCCGGCTCGCAGCTCACCGACGTCGACGGCAATACGTACGTCGACCTCGTCTCGAGCTGGGGGCCGATGATCCACGGGCACGCGCACCCGGAGATCGTCGACGCGGTGCAGCAGGCCGCGGCGAAGGGGCTCAGCTTCGGCACGCCCACCGCCGGCGAGGTCGAGCTTGCGCAGGAGATCGTGGCGCGCGCGCCGGTCGAGCAGGTGCGGCTGGTCAATTCGGGCACCGAGGCGACGATGTCGGCGGTGCGGCTCGCGCGCGGGTTCACCGGGCGCACGAAGGTCGTCAAGTTCGCCGGAAACTACCACGGCCACGTCGACGCGCTGCTCGCCGAGGCGGGCTCGGGAGTCGCGACGTTCGGTCTGCCCGGCTCGCCCGGGGTGACCGGAGCGAGCGCGCACGACACGATCGTCGTGCCCTATAACGACATCGAGGCCGTGCGCGGCGCGTTCGCGGAGTCCGGCGGCGAGATCGCGTGCGTGATTCTCGAGGCCGCCGCCGGCAACATGGGCACGGTACCGCCGCTGCCCGGCTTCAACCAGGCGCTGCGCGAGCTCACCGCCGGGCACGGCGCGTTGCTCATCCACGACGAGGTCATGACCGGCTTTCGCGCCTCCCGCGCCGGCTGGTGGGGGATCGAAGGTGTGACGCCGGACCTCGCCACCTTCGGGAAGGTCATGTCCGGCGGCCTGCCTGCGGCAGCGTTCGGCGGGCGCAGCGACATCATGGCGAAACTCGCGCCCGCCGGGCCGGTGTACCAGGCGGGCACGCTGTCCGGGAATCCCGTGGCCGTCGCGGCCGGGCTCAAGAGCCTGCAGCTCGCGGATACGGGCGCGTACACGCAGCTGCAGTCGAACGCCGATCGGCTCGAGCGGCTCATCTCCGATGCGCTCACCCGCGAGGGCGTCGCGCACCGCATCCAGCGGGCGGGCACGATGCTCTCGCCCTTCTTCACCGATAACCCGGTGACCAATTTCGACGAGGCGAAGGCGGCCGAGTCCTTCCGCTTCGCCCCGTTCTTCCATGCGCTCCTCGCGGGCGGCGTGTTCGCGCCGCCGAGCGCGTTCGAGACGTGGTTCGTGTCCACCGCGCTCACGGACGACGATTTCCAGAAGATCGCCGACGCGCTCGTGCCGGCCGCGAAGGCCGCCGCCGCGGCCACGCCGAACTGACCCACGCCGAACTGACCGCCTGCCGGATTAACCGCAAAGGACCCTCGATGTCTCAGATCTCCGGACTCTCCCGCGCCGTGCGCGGCGCCCACCCCGAGCCCGCCGAGGCGCCGCCGGCGCTCGACCCGGCCGCGAACAACGGGCCCGCCGAGGAGCGCCAGACCATCGTGCACCTGTGCCGGCACGGGGAGGTGCACAACCCCGACGGCGTGCTCTACGGGCGACTGCCCGGCTTCCGCTTGTCGGAGCTCGGCCAGAGCCAGGCCGAGACCATCGGCCGCACGCTCGGACATGGCCACGACATCAAGACCGTGACCGCGTCCCCGCTGCAGCGGGCGATCGAGACGGCGACTCCGCTTTCCGAGACGCTCGGACTGCCGATTTCCATCAACGAAGAAATCATCGAGGCCGCCAACTCGTTCGAGGGCTCGGTCGTCGCAGGCCGCGGGGGAGCGCTGGCCGATCCGAAGCGGTGGAAGTCGCTGGTCAACCCGTTCAAGCCGAGCTGGGGCGAGCCGTACCTCGCCATCGCGCACCGCATGGTCGGCGCCGTATACACCGCGCTCGATGGCGCGCGCGGGCACGAGGCAGTGCTCGTCAGCCACCAGCTGCCGGTGTACACCACGCGACGCTTCCTCGAGGGCCGCCGCCTGTGGCACGACCCGCGCTCGCGCCAGTGCTCGCTCGCCTCGGTCACCTCGCTCGTCTTCGAGGGCACGACGCTCCGCGAGATCGTCTACAGTGAGCCCGCAGGCGCCTCGGATCCCTCCCAGACCGGGGCGTAGCGCGCGGCGAAAAGCCGCCAAGCGCAAGCTGATCGTATTTCTCAATCAACTCCGATGGTGGAATTTGACCCCCGGAATTCGTCTTCGACTAACTATTCTCGCGCGAAGAGTTCGCCTTGGCCGCCGTCGAGATAGAGTTCCCGATTCGGGACAAGGACCGGGCCATCCGAGTGCGGTTCCTCTCGTGAGCAAGCTCGGTCGCCTTGGCCAGACGGCCCCCGCCGGAGAGATTGATTCGACCTGCTCCCTGAACTATCGCCCTCGTCCTTGACATGCCTTGGATTGTATCCATCGTCGCTCCTGTTTTCCTCGTACGAATCCTGATCGTGACTCACTAGAAGCCCACAAGTCTTTTGACGAACGCTGGTTAGGTCGCAATACCTCAATCAATTGAGCTTCTACTACCTGGGGGATAGGTCGGCGCGATTGTTCATCAAAAGTGGGACTGTCCGTATATGCCGACGAAGAACTCATTGGATTTGGCTCTCGGGACGCCCATTCGGCCGAGGTTGTCGAGGACAGAGCAAGTCCAAGACGTGTGCCGAGGTCCTTGCTCGGCCACGCGCCCCCGCGCCGCTTCCGCAGGGATCAATGACCAGGCACGTCCTGTACGTCGGCTCATTCTCGTCGGAATTGGCCCGGTTCTTCGTCTTCGTGTCTGTATGCCGCGCAAGGTCGTCAGCAGCAAGCCGCCCGTATCTGCGGATCTACCAGGTAATGAAGGTATTCCCTTTACTCCGCGCGTGCCCAAGACAGCGACATTGAAGGGCCGCGGGGTCAACAAGTAGCGCGAAAACAGCTGAAGTGAAAAGTACTGAATAAGTTGCGCACGCAATTAACGAACTACCGGTTAAGTAACAATGAAGTGTAACGTAACCAGTATTAGTGGAGGTGAATGATGAAATCCGCAACGATTCTTGGACGCCTTGAGTCCGCCGCTGTTGGTCAGAGAGGACTGATTACTACAACGCAGGCCCAACGAGAAGGTGTTGAACGGGTCCAACTTAAGCGTTTGGAGGGCGCAGCCGTCATCGCGCGAGTCCGGCGTGGCGTATACGCGCTCCCGTCTGCGGAGCCATCAGCCTTGCTAGAGGTTCGGGCCGCCTGGTTACATCTTGATCCGACGCGATTCGCAGAAGAACGCCTCTTCGATGATCAAAAGATCGTCATCTCGCACACTTCGGCTGCAAATGTGCATGGCCTCGGGGTGATGATTCCGAATCGCCACGAGTTCACAACGAATTATCGAAAGCAGAGCACGCAGGACGACATCCAAATCCGTCGCGGAGCGTTCGGAGATGACGACACGGCGATCGTGGAGGGTATGTTGGTCACCTCGATTACGCGCACCGTGTCGGACCTTGCTCGCTCCCGCATCGAGTTCGGCTATCTCGCTGACGTTGTCTCTGATGCCCTGTCTCGGCCCGAAATACGAGTCACCGATGTCGTGCGAGTTCTTGACCGATGGGCAGAGCGTTACGAATTTAGTTCGGGCGGGGCCATGCTTGAGGCCTGTCGAGCTCATGCTGGTGAAGTTCATGACCAGGCCGAACAGCTCGCACGGCTATCTCCTTCAGCCCGTGAACAGTTGAGCAAGCAGATTTCGGCAGCAATAGCCCCAACTGTGCAGCTGCAGGTCCAAAAGATCCTCGATGCACAATTGGCGGGCCGAACGCCTCAACTCTCTGTGCAATCGGCGCTCGAGAACACGACTAGGCACCAGCAGAAGCTCGTCCGAGATGCATTGCAAGTTGCGTCCGCCGGATTAACTATCCCAGCTGGCGTCGCTACACCCCCAGTGTTGCCGAAAGGTCTGTCGGAGGCCCTGGGAAAAGTTTGGGAATCCAACTCGACAAACCTGGCCATTGCGAAGTCGATGGAGGCAACCACTAGACAGATCTCGTCGCCTGTGATCCCGCAAGATGGCGACTCAGCGACTGCCAACGACGGCACCGATCGCGCCGTCGAGAACGAAGACGAGCTGAGGCGCCACAGTGAGTAAGGGCGGGGACTCTCGGTCGGAACGAGATCGGCGATTGCAAGTGAACCTCGAGATTAAGACCTATGCCATGGAAAATGGTGTTGGCCCTCAAATCGCCAGATCCCGGCTCGCATTCAATGAGTTTCTATTGGTGATATTTCGGGACGGCGCTGGTGAGTGGATCCTCAAGGGGTCAACCTCCCTCGTGCTACGGACCGGTGGAGGCCGGTTTACCGAAGACATAGACATGGCTCGAGCGCGTCAGTGGGCATCACCGAGCGAACTGGTCGATGATTTGAAACGACGCGCAAGTCAGCACCGAGTCACCGATCCTCTGCGCTTTGAGATTCGTGGAGCAAGGAATCAATCTGAAGCTGATCCTGCCGGCTACTGGGGCGAGAAAGTGAAAGTCTCGATTCGGAGCTACATTGGCGCGACTATCTTCAACAACTTCTCCGTCGATGTTACCCTGCAGCGGCAATCTCAAGAGCCGCGCAAGAGCGTAGAGGTCAAACCCCTCGGCCCCTTCGCTCATGAAGGGCGCGAAGTGGAGACGACATTCGTCCCCGTCGTTGCGATTGAGGGACAGGCCGCCGACAAAATCTGCGCAATGTACGAATTTCACGGCCCGAATGCTTCAGTTTCAACGCGGTTTCACGATTTGGCAGATCTCGCCAGAATCGTGAGATACGAAGCGCTAGATGCAAGTCTGCTGGACGCTGCAATTCATTCCGAGTGTCGGCGGCGGCGAATCGATCGGCCGACTGCGATGGTGAGCCCCGGCGGACTTTGGGAAAACGAGTTCGGCAAACAGTCCGCAGAATTTGCGGACTATCCAGTCGAATTGCGAAACCTTGAAGCTGCACTCAGCTGGGTAGGGGATTGCGTGAACGAAGTTCTGGATACCACGAGGCGCGTGGGAACCTGGGATCCGAAGGAACGACGATGGAAGCACTACTAATCGTGCCCCGCGGAATGGAAAATCCGATAGCCGTGTCCCGACAAAGTCCACGCCGGGGCAGCGACTCAAGAAGTACTTTCGGTCACAGTTGCCCAGAGCGAAATAAAATCGACCTTGTCCAACCCCTCAAGACCCCTCCCACCCCACCCCCTCGCCGGTTACCGCCCGGCACCCCGATCCCACTACGCTGGAACGCGATCGTCTTCAGCAAGCCGGCGGCGCCCAGGCCCCGCCGAAGACAGGAGCGTTAGACCCGTCGTGCCGTGGCCAAGCAAGCCCCACCAAGCCCTCCGCGCGCGCACCGCGAAGGTGGCCCGCAGCGCGGTCGCAGCGCTCGCAGCGGTCACCGTCCTTGCCGCCGGGTGCTCCACGGGCCGCGGCGATGCCGTGTCCTCCGGCGAGACCTTCGATTTCGTCTCCCCGGGCGGACAGACCGAAATCTCCTATGACGTCGGAGAGCGCAAACCCCTGGCCGAACTCAGCGGGCCCGACGTCATGGATAAATCCACCCAGATCGGTCTCGATGACTTCGACGGCGAGGTCGTGCTCATCAACCTCTGGGGCCAGTGGTGCGCGCCGTGCCGCAGCGAGGTCGACGATCTGCAGCGCCTGCAGGAGGAGAACGAGGACAAGGGCTTCAGCGTCCTCGGCATCAATCTGCGCGACCCGAACATCCAGAAGCCGCAGGACTTCATCAAAGACAACGGCGTCACCTATCCGTCGATCTGGGATCCCTCGCAGGCCGCGGTCGCCGCGCTGCACGGTTTCCCCACCTCGGTCGTCCCGTCGACGATCATCCTCGATAAGGACCACAAGGTCGCGGCGGTGTACCTCGCGGAGGTCAGCGATGTGCAGCTGCAGCCGGTCATCGACGAGCTTCTCGCGGAGCCGGCAGGGGAGCAGGCGGCGTAGATGATGGGCGCGGAGGCGGCCGACACTGCGGCCGCCGCTAACACGGTGGTTCTCGCTTCGGTGGGGGAGTCGTTCCAGAACGCGGTCGCCTCGGGCCCGCTGCTCCTCGCGATCGGTGCGGCGCTGCTCGCGGGGCTCATCTCCTTCGCCTCGCCGTGCGTGGTGCCGCTCGTCCCTGGCTACCTCGCCTACCTCACGTCCATCGGCGCGCCCGAGAAGGCCCCCGCCGGCGCCGCCACCTCCGCAACCGTCACGGAAACGGACACCCAGCAAGCCACTGCAACGGCCACCGAAACGAAGTCCCTGCGCTGGCGCGTCACCGGAGCCGCCCTGCTCTTCGTCGCCGGCTTCACCGTCGTCTTCGTCCTGCTCAGCGCGGTCGTCCTCGGCGCCATCCAGTACCTCGCCCCACAGCAGGAGCTACTCCAGCGCGTCGGCGGCGTCATCACCATTCTCATGGGCCTGGTGTTCATCGGCCTCGTCCCCGCGCTCCAAAAAGACACCCGCATGCAGCCAAAGGCCGTCTCCACCTGGCTCGGCGCCCCGCTGCTCGGCGGCGTGTTCGCGCTCGGCTGGACCCCGTGCCTCGGCCCGACGCTCGCCGCGGCGCTCGCCCTCAGCGCGGGCACCGGCGCGGACGCCGTCCGCGGGGTGTCGATGATCGTCGTCTACTGCCTCGGCCTCGGCCTACCGTTCGTCCTTCTCGCGTTCGGTTCGACGTGGGCGGCGGGTGCAACGCGGTGGGCCCAGCGCCACAGTCGTACGATTCAGGTAATCGGCGGGGTCATGCTCATCATCGTGGGCGCGCTCCTCGCCACCGGCCTGTGGATGGAGTTCGTCGCGTGGCTGCGCGACTTCGCCATCTCGGACACGACGCTCCCCATCTAGAGATCGCCCAGGAAAGGACCACAACCATGAGCCCCGAGGTCAACCCCAAGAAGGTTCTCGTCACCGGCGGCGCCGGGTTCATCGGTTCCACCCTCGTCGACCGGCTCATCGCCGAGGGCTACGAGGTCGCGGTTGTCGACAACCTCGTCTCCGGGCGCCGCGAGAACCTCGCCAAGGCGCAGGAGACCGGCAAACTCTCCTTCCACCAGGTCGATATCACCGACCCGGCGCTCGCCCAGATCGTCGAGAACGAAGCCCCGCACACGATCTTCCACCTCGCCGCGCAGATCGACGTCCGCAAGTCCGTGGAGGACCCGATCTTCGACTCGGAGGTCAACGTCGTCGGCACCGTCCGCATCGCCGAAGCGGCACGCCGTGCCGGCACCCAGCGCATCGTGTTCACCTCCTCAGGCGGCTCGATCTACGGCCCGACCGACGACATCCCGGTCTCCGATTCCCGCCCGGTCAACCCGCTGAGCCCCTACGCGGCGGGCAAGGTCGCCGGCGAGATCTACCTCGAGATGTTCGCCCAGCTCTACGGCATCTCGTGGGCGGCGGTCGCCCCGGCGAACGTCTACGGCCCGCGCCAGAACCCGCACGGCGAGGCAGGAGTCGTGGCGATCTTCTCCGAGCGCCTCCTCGCCGGCACCCCGACCCGCGTGTTCGGCGACGGCGGCAACACCCGCGACTACGTCTTCGTCGACGACGTCGTCGACGCCTTCTTCCGCGCCGCCACCACCGAGCAGGCCGCCGGCCTCCGCTTCAACATCGGCACGGGCGTGGAGACCTCGGACCGCCGGCTGCACACCCTCGTCGCCGAGACCATCGGGGTCGCCGATAACCCGGACTTCGCCCCGCCACGACTTGGTGATGTCGCACGTAGCGCCCTCGATGCCGCCCGCGCCCGCGACGTCCTCGGGTGGGCACCCGGTGTCGACATCGCCACCGGCGTCGCCCGCACAGTGGATTTCTTCCGAAAGTAGTTCAAGCAGAGTTCATGGCCCCCACCGCAACGTCGAACGAGAAGCCGGGCGAGAGCCCGTCTCCCGCGCCCGAGAAGAAGGCCCGCACGGGTCCGAGCCTCGCCAATCGCATAATCGCCCCGTTCCGTAACGCCTGGCGCATCCTCACGCAGATGCGCACGGCGCTCATCCTGCTCATGATGCTCGCGATCGCCGCGATCCCGGGCGCGCTCCTCCCGCAGCGCAACCTCAGCCAGCAGAACGTCGACCAGTACCTCGCGGAGCGGCCGACGCTCGGCAAGGTCTTCGACGCGGTGCAGCTGTTCGACGTGTTCTCCTCGTGGTGGTTCACCGCGATCTACGCGCTGCTGTTCATCTCGCTCATCGGCTGCCTCACCCCGCGCTCGTTCGAGCTGGTCCGCCAGCTCAAGACGGAGCCGCCGAAGGCGCCGAGCCGCTTCACCCGCCTCCCGCACAACGCCAAGGTCACCACCGATCTCGCCCCCGACGAGGTCGAGGACGTAATCCGCGACAACCTCAAAGGCTGGCGCGTCCGCTACAGCGACGGCGACGGCCGCGTCAAGGGCGCGAAGGAATTCTCCGCGGAGCGTGGCTACTTGCGCGAGATCGGCAATATCGTCTTCCACTTCGGCATGCTCGCGCTCCTCATCGCCATGGCGCTCGGCAAATTCTTCTACTACGAGGGCATGGTCATCCAGATTCCGGGCCGCGACGCCCCGGCGTTCTGCAACACCACGCCCGCCGCGTTCGACTCGTTCCGCGCCGGCCTGCGCGTCGACGGCACGGAGCTCAGCCCGTTCTGCGTCCGCGTCGACAACTTCTCCGCGGACTACCTGCCCAACGGCCAGGCCAAGATGTTCTCCGCGGATATCCGCCACAATGACGAGGTCGAGGCCTCGGATCCGAACACGTGGGCCACCCACCACCTCAAGGTCAACGATCCGCTGCGCATCAACGGTGACCGCGTCTACCTGCAGGGCCACGGTTACGCCCCGACGTTCACGGTCACGTGGCCGAACGGCGAGACCCGCACGGACACCTACCAATGGGCGCCGACGGATCAGATGACTTTCTTGTCCTCCGGCGTCATGCGCTTCGACCCGCCTGCCGGCATGTACCCGGACTTCGGCGAGCGTGTCGAGAACGGCATCGCCATCCAGGGCCTGTTCGCCCCGACCGCCGCCTTCGAGGGCGAGCTGCTGTCCTCCTCGTTCCCCGCCATGAACGACCCGGCCGTCGCAGTCGACGTCTACGTCGGCGACACGGGCCTCGAGACCGGCCGCATGCCCGGCGTATTCTCACTGGACCAAACGCTTATTGACGACGGACTGCTCAACCGCGAGGCCCGCGTCAACCTCGCGCCCGGCGAATCGACGACCCTCCCGAACGGCGTGGAGGTCCGATTCGACGGTGCGCAGGAGTTCGCGAACCTTCAGGTCTCGCACGATCCCGCGCAGATCTACGTCGGCATCTCCGCCGTGGTCATGATGGGCGGCCTGATCCTCTCGATCTCCGTGCGCCGCCGCCGCTTCTGGGCGCGCATTACCACGGATGACGATGGACGTACCGTGCTCACCCTGGGCGGCCTCGCTCGCACCGACCGAGCTGGATGGGGTAAGGAGTTCGACCGCATGAGACAATCGATCCTGGATTCGCTGGGTAAGACAACGAAAGAAGGCGTCTGATGAGTGACGTGAACACCGACCTCGCCCGCTACTCGGATTTGGCGTTCAACACTTCGTTTGCCCTGCTTCTCGTGGGCCTCGTCATCGCAACGGTCGGTTACGCGCGCTACCGCGTCCGCCGCATTACTCCGCAGCGCGAGCTCGCCACGGTCGGCGGCGGCACCTCCATCGAGGAATCGACCTCGTCGACGGAGCACTCGGACGCCGAGGCGGGCGCCGCCTCCGAAGGGCCGTGGGCCCGCTTGGCGTACCTGTTCTCCGCTCTCGGCACCGTCTTCATGGTGGCCTCGGTCGTGCTCCGTGGCTTCGCCACTCACCGCATGCCGCTCGGCAACATGTACGAGTACGTCATGTTCACGCTCGGCTTCGTGATGATCGCCTCGCTGTGGTTCCTGCGCAAGCCCGGCTACCGCCAGCTGTGGCCGTGGGTCCTGCTCCCGGTGTTGGTGATGATGACGGTCGCGGTCCGCGTCCTTTACACCGATGCAGCCCCCGTCATGCCGGCGCTGCAAACGTACTGGGTGCCGATTCACGTCACCACCATCACGCTCGGCTCGGGCATTCTGTTGCTGTCGGGCCTCTTCTCTATTACCTTCCTCCTGCGCTCGTACCAGTCGAAGGGGGAGGAGTCGGGCTTCTTCGGTTCCATCGCGCGGCCTTTGCCGTCGAAGGAATCTATCGATCGGATGGCGTACTACACCACGCTGCTCGGTTTCCCGATCTTCGGCATCGGCGTCATCTTCGGCGCCATCTGGGCCGAATCTGCGTGGGGGCGGTTTTGGGGCTGGGACCCCAAGGAGACCGTCGCCTTTATCAACTGGATCGTCTACGCCGCGTACCTGCACGCGCGTGCGACCACCGGCTGGGGCGCCAACCGCGCCGCTTGGATCAACATCCTCGGCCTCGCAGTCAACATTTTCAACCTGTTCTTCATCAACATGGTCGTCTCCGGCCTCCATTCCTACGCAGGGCTCGGGTAGAGGCGTATCGACGCGAGAGCGCATGGAGTACCAAGAGTTCGCTCAAGTCGATGAAAACTTCTACCTGGGGAGTGTCAAGAGTGGGGCGGCTGCGCTAATGTCTGCCAGGTGGACGGTAGGGAAGCATTCGAATTAAGACGGGGCGTGCTGCAATTGCATCGGGCCCTGAAACTTCATCAGTTCGATGTTCGCCACTTGAGCGAACTCTTGGTCCTTTATGCGATTGAGAAGTCCGGGGGCGTTCAAACATCCGGGGCAATAGCCGATGGGCTACGAATGCAACGGTCGAATGTTGCGACTTATACGAACAGGCTGGAGCGCGACGGCTTGCTCACCTGCATCTTCGGAGAAGATCGCCGGCGTAGGCATTATTCCCTTACGGACACGGGCCGAGCAGTTCTGGAGCATGACCGAAAGCTCCGTGACGACAAACTGGCGCAAATCGCCAACGAGCATCTCGACGTCGCCGAGTTGAGAACGCTTGTTGAAGCAAGCGGCATATTGAACCGCCTGGAACAAGCGATCTTCGAAGAAGATCGAAAGCAAGAGGAAGTGGATGAGTCCGAGCCCGAGGGCATACGTTCCTAGTCGAAAACGCCCGGTCTAGACAGTCGAGGCCGTTTTTGCCTTGAATGCGCTCCATTTCGAACGCATCCTTCCTGGATTTGGAGTGTCCAGCCCGGCGAGTCAATACATCAGTGTCTACTTGCCCGACACCGACGCGCCCATGATCGCCGTCCACTGCCCGCGCGCGAAGTCGACCGTCAGCCCATCGAGCGCGTGCCCCTTCCCTCCGCCGCTCCGATAGCTCTTACGGAGGTCCGTGGCGCGGACCGCCCGCGCTCCATCGGGCATGACGTCGGACCTACTTCTCATTCGGGCCTTCCGGTTCGGCGGACTTCCAGCGTGCACGGCATCGAACCGCGCGATCCACACGCGCATGCACAGCGCACAGGCAAACACCGCAGAGTCTAGTAGCCGAACTAAGTTTCGTCTCCGGGTTGCCGGGTTTACCCAGGACACTTGGCGCCCTATCGCGCTGTCAGATCTCCGCCGCTCTCAGGATGTCCGCCGTACACTTGCGAAGCGCCCCCGCCCGCCATGGGAAGTGCCGCCCAAGGAAACGGTTGGAAATCTCGAGACGAAAGTTGAAATGTTGAAATTATCCGCGCACGACTAACGGCTTTTTAACACCGTGCGCATCTATTAAATTTCGCGGAATTGCGATTCCCTGCGAATACCGATTGCTCGGTCGTCGCTTCAATGCCCGTTTATCCGTGTAGCCAGCGCCAGCTGAATTCCCGGTTCCGAATTCAGACTGAAGCTCAGAACCTCTCCTGAACTTGCAGCGGACCGTCTCCATAGGCGCGCGGCCATTCTTCTCCTCTAACGGAAGATGTCAGCGCGGATCGCCTCAAGGCGAAGATCCCTGAGCTCAACGGAAACACTCAGACTGTAGAGCCGAGGAGAACCGTCTAGATCTGTGGACTCCTCGAAAAGTCTTTGCATACATAGGTGTCACTGGAAACTCGGCAGAGCGCACGATCTACATCCGGCGCAACGGGGACTGCAAGGAATTGGACCGGTCACGGTCGCATACCTCCTGCTATCTCTCGAGGGTGAGTCGGTTTGTCAGAGGGGTGGAGCATGATTCCTTCTGGTACCTGCGCCATGAATCGATTCGAGGTGAAATTCGGTGGACGTCACTGAGACAGATTGGACGGCGATCCTTGCGCTGGCAATCAGCTTATTTACGATCTTTGGGTACGGGCTTGGGTCAATCGATAAGCCTTCAAGGGTCAGACCTAGTCTGCGAATTCTTTGTCTGGCTATGTGGTTTTCGTTGCTGGTACTAATGGTGTGGACGTCGCTGTTTCCACCTCGTGATATTCGATTCGTCGTTGAGTTCGCAATCATATTGGCCCTACTTGCCATCGGCTGGCTTGCAGGCACTCACGAGCGGCGAATCGACCGATGGGCATCCGAATTGAGTCCAGAGACTAACCGCATCTGGAGCACAGCTGCGAAGCTATGGCGCCGACGCGGAGCAATCATGCTATTCATGCTAGTTTCCGGGGCGTCGGGGCTAGGGGCTGATCCGGCGACCCGTTCAGAGAATATCGTGGGGCTATGCGCGGTATCGATCTCTATTGCCGGTCTCCTGATTTGTGCACGCTTTTTGTCCGAGAACGGAATGTGGAAGCGCGGCGAGGCGTGCGGAGTGCCCGTATGTTGGAGGCTCGCGGGGTACCTACCGACGGTGGCTCTAGGCGCTCCCTTGACTATCGCTTACATCATCAATCCAGAATTTCCGGCTAGTTTTCGATGGGGGCATTGGATCAAGCCCGACCAAGTTTTGCTCTCGGTACTCTTGCTCACGGTAGGCATTTCATTTGCTCTATTTGCCGCTGCTTGGCGGCGCTCCAGAACGGATAAGAGCGGACTCGCTGATGAAGCGACCGAAAAGGCCAAGTGGCACCAAGAATTTGCTGTGCTGGTCATTCTCACATCTTTGGCCACAATTCCAGGAGCTTTATCTTTGCCTTGGACGCCGGCGCTGCTGTGTACGCTGCTCATTCCTCTTCTCGTAACGGACCTTCGGATACCGCAACAAGCCACAGTGGGAATTCAAGATGATCGAAAAAGTCGGGTTAAAGTAGTGCCCTATAAGGTGGAGTAATCATTCGGTGGGAGGCCTTCGCCCGAGTCGCCGAGTTCAGGAGTGGCTGGTGCTCTCGGTGAAAATTCGAAGGCCTAGCGTGCCTAGAAGGACGCACGTGGCCAAACACCGATCCGAATCACACCACTCCAAGGGGCACTATCCAATTGGTTCGATGCAAGTTCCAAACATGCGGTTTACACCGGTGAGAGTTTCACCTTCCCCCTGGGGTGGCAGGACGCAGCGGCGATCGGTGCCGGGGATAGTTATGGAACTAGGGGACGACGACTTCGCCGCCACAACCGGTGTAGGGGAGCACGGGCGGCGGAACCAGGCCACCCGTGATCATCTCGACTGACAATCCCGGTATGAAGATTCCGGTCTCGTGAGCGTCGAACGTCCATGTGATTCGCCCGGGGCCGGTTTCGATATCGGCCCCCCACACATCTTCGCCCTGGAACTCGAACCAATGGATGTGCCCGGGAAGCGGGTACTGGGTAACGGTGCCCGTCTCGCCGGTGTCCTCGTTCTTCCAGTTGATTACCGGATCCTCGGTTTTCGTGGATCCCTCCGAGGGCAGGTTCTGGTCAACGAGGAAAGCGGTGTGGCCGGGCTGCTCACCCGATACGGCGGTCGTGTAATTGCGCTGGCCGATTCCCAGCGATCCGAACGTCGGGTCGACGGCCGTGCATTGGCCCGGCAGCGATCCGGTTGCCTCGCCGGATCCGATTGCGCCGCCGATCCCGACCGAACCGGAGGTCACCGAGCCCAGGGCGGCGTCGACTGTATCGGTTTGTGCGTTTGCGGTCGCCCCAAATGGGGAGGACGCAGCGAGTCCGGTCGCCGCGACAATGCCGACGGCGATTCGTGTACTGGGTTTCATGGCTCTTGCGACCATCATTGAGCCTTCCTCATCTCCCCGCACTGCCACTCCGCGCGCGTCGCTGTGTCACACCGAACATCGGCGTGTGCCTTGTCGCCATTACACCCGACGCGCCCGCAACTATCCGGCAAACGGCAAGATTCACAACGGTATTGGGAGAATTCTTGGGCGAACTATTCCGTGTACTCGGGGCTCGCGCTCGAGGGGCCGGTGTCGTTGCGGGACTGAATCCCGAGGTAGATGAGCCACACGACGACCCCGACAACGATGAGCGGGAGAAGCTTGAACGTGAGCGCCACGGCCTGGAAGAGAAGGATGAAGAAAGCGACAACCGCCGCTACGCCGCTCACGGATGCGAGGCAGAGCCCGATGAAGCGATTCTTGTCCCAGAACGAGTAGGCGCCGTAGCCGGCGAGGGCGGCGATGACGATTGTGGTGAACATGAAACCCATGACGCACCTCCGGTGCTGAATAGAGCGATAACTACGCCCTCAACGTTATTCAGCGGTACGTGCGAAATCTTCGGGGAAGACCCCGATCTTTGGTCCCTGGGTTTCTCGGGGTTCGCGACTGAGGTTGACGACTTGACGTGTCGCAAGAGCGTGAAAGTGGTCGAGCCGAGCCGCGACTCTTTTGCGCTGAGTCCAGATGAGTCTATTCGGGTGGGTCACCATGGCACATGCCAGCCGTATGTTGTTGAAAACGGAGCTCCGAAGGTGAAATGGTCCCAAAGCTGCCAATTCGTTTCGCTAACCGCTGGTGAAAGAATTTGATCTACTTCCCAATCGCGGCTCCTGTCGCGACCTCCAGAGTCTGCGCCCATAAGCGAGAACGAATCGGCAAGGGATTTCAGTTCACGATCTTCCAATGCCAACCTGGAGTACAACGACGTAAGGAATGACGCCAAGACGTCGCCTTCTCGATTTGCGGGATTTAGCGCGAACGTTGAGCGAACTTGCATCGTGCTGAAGGATTCGATAGCCGCCTCTCGGTCTTCGGCAGATAGATCTTCGACTAGTTGCGTAGGTATGGGTGTGGGTGGACTGACGCTCGTAATATGATTCCACGTTCCCAAATCCAGTACGCATGCCATGTCTAAGGATGCCGCGGGAGTTGAAGCAAAGTTCTGGTCAGCTTCGAAAAGCTGTTTTGACATATTGAATCTAGGGCTGGAGCTTTCTTTCTTCCAGGTGTGAGAGCTTGCAAGTAGTCCGAATACGAATGGACGCGTCAGCTCTTTCCGTGCTGTCCCCTCCCGGGGCGCGAGAGTTCGGTGAAGGCGGGCACACGAATCCGCTGCTTCCTGTATGCCGCTAGAGTTCAGCGTCGATTTCACCGAAAAAGCTGCGGCGACGCCACTCACTAGAATGTGTGATTCTTTACGAAGCGACGTGGGGTAGCTCGGGCGGAGGACGACAATGTCCGTCTCGTCGGGATCTTCACCTGTTTCCACTTCTCCGTAAATATGCTTGTTCTGCACCACTTCGTATTGAGGCGGCAACCAATTTTCCAGAAACGAAGCCCAAGCAGCTTCAGTCTGCATCCCCGATTCTTGACTTCGGCCGGTGCGCTTGGAAGCACGTTCGAATGCTTCTTCGTAGTCCCTTTCCATCCTCGAAGAGGCTAACTCAAGCCAATTCAAATGGTTGCCTGTTGGCTTTTGGGCGTATCCTCCGAGATTCCCAAACGTGTATTCACTGGCATCCTCATATCTGATGAAGTCGCTCAATGTTCCTGATCCTTAATCGCAAACTTTTCGACCGAAACCACTAAGAATAGTTGTTGAGGAATAGGTCGACTTAGTTGAGACAGCAAACTCTGGGACCAACATGTAGCCAGCGCACTTGTAGCTCTTCGCTCGGCGGCGGAACTTGCCTGCAGCTCAAGCGCTCAATGGTTGTGTTGAGATTTTGCGTCAGATCGAAATGCTAATCCAGAAGAATTCCAAGGGCGTGCCACTGGAGAAGTCTTCTGAAGGGAGTGATCGGCGAAGTGGCCACCGCCGAGAAGTCCTGTGGTTCGCTTTTCGGGTTCGGCACTTCGAATAAGACTATCCGTTGTAGCGCGACTGGACGGTGGTGCTCTTGTCGTCGCGGTCCTTGGTGACCGCGCGATAGATCAACCAGATCGCGAGGACGAGCAGGATGATCGGCAGGAGCTTGAATACGAGGGCAACGGTCTTGATGAATGCCGCGAGGATTGCAAGTGCCGAGGCGATGGCGCAAATGAATCCGCACACGATCGAGATCATGCGGTTCTCGCGCCACGCGAAGAACGCGGCAATGCCCGCCAAAACGGCGATGATCGTGGCGGTAAGAGTGAAACCCATGAGATACCTCCAGGGCGAAAGAAAAGTGAGACCGACTTAACGGCCAGTGTACGGACTGTCCGAACTCGGTCGGCGCACCTAAAGCGCTAGGAATTTCGGAGCGCTTCGATGAGTTCGCCCTTGTTCATCGTCGACCGTCCAGAGATGCCGACCTCGCGGGCTTTATCGCGTAACTGGGCGACGGTCCAATCCTCGTAGGTGCCAGCCTTGCCGCCCTTCTTGCCGACCTGCTTGCGCGAGGAATTTGCGGCGGCGTTGGCTATTCGGGCGGATTTTTCCTTGCTGTTGCCTTCTTCGCGGAGGCGTTCGTACATATCGTCGTCCTTGACGGACGGCCCGCCACCTTTGGGTGCGTTCTTCTTCGCCATGATCGAGCTCCCAACTCATAGAAAATGTGGCGCTCATCGCTCATTGTACGAGTAATCGATCTGGCAAGTCAGAGGCCGACAGTGGGGGCTTCACTGCGCTCGCGGACGTGCGACACACATCCATTTGTTCGGTCCGACAACAGATCTCGCGGACCTTCCGTTGCTGAGACGGGCCACATCAAGTTCGGGGGCAGGCGGTGCAAAGTTCGGGCTTGTCGAAATCTCACAAAACTCGTGTCGTGTCTATATCTCTGATACGACTGGAGTAATCGCCGATTCAGATAAGGATCGGCAAGGAGGTTCGAACGAATGTCTGCCCAAAAGCTAGACCCGGTCAACCAAATGCACATCATCGTCGTGGGACTCGCGATGATTTTGATCGGCAGCTCCCTGTTCGTCGGCGACGCGCTGATCCCACGGATGGTCGTGCCCGGAGCGATCGTCGTGGCGCTCGGATTCGCCGCGATCGGAATATCTTTCCTGCGCTTCCCGAATGTCGAACATTCGTGGAGCCACGCGACAGCGCCGCCGAATACGGCGTCCGCGTAAGAGAATGCGCTGAGCCCGCCCCAGCTACTAAAAGGTAGTTGCGGCGGGCTTTTGGGTGTGAGCTTGCACCTTTGTAGTTGATACGACAACAATGATGGGCCCGTACCTACCCCACGACCTTTAGGTGACACTCATGGCACGCATCCTGACCTCTGGCCCCGGCACCCGCGCGGCGCTCAGCGACCTCGCACTTCTGGCATTCCGCGTAATCCTCGGCATCGTCTTCATCGCCCACGGCTGGCAGAAGATCTCCGAGAACGGCTTCGGCGGCCAGGCCGACGCCTTCGAGGCGATGGGCATCCCGGCACCCGCGGTGGCGGCGGCGTTCGCGATCATCATCGAGTTCGGCGGCGGCATCGCGCTCCTCGCCGGCGTGCTGATGCCCGTGGTCGGCGTGCTGCTGTTCGTCGACATGGTGGGCGCCTTCATCTACGTCCACGCAGGAACAGAAATCTTTGTTGACGCAGGAGGCTGGGAACTGATCGCCGTCCTCGGCTTCGGCGCGCTTCTCCTCGCGATCGTCGGCGCAGGACGCTTCAGCGTCGACTGGCTCGTCGCCGGCCGCAAGCGCACCGCACCCGTCGTCGCGTAACTGCTTGGCCCGCAGATTCACGCGCGGCGCGTCCTTCGGGGCGCGCCGCGCGTTTTTGTGTCCGCTACAGCGAGTCGACGAGCTTCCCACTCTTCGCCAGCTCCGGGTCCGTGCACGAGGACAGGTCGAAGCAGCACGGCCGACGCTTACCGTTATCGATCTTGTCGATAGTTACGTGCACGCGCTTGTCGCGGGTGGCCGCGCTCTTCGTCGCGCCGATCCAGCGCACCCACTCCCACCGTGCCATCGGGGTGATGTCCTCCCACGTCCCGATGAGCTCCGGCGCCGCATCGAGCGCCGCCCGCAGATCGTCCGGCACCTCCGGCTCGGGCCACTCTTTCGTCGGCGTCACCTCCACCGCCACCTCGGTGCCGCCGTCGAGCCCCAGCGCCTTCTCCAGCGCTGCGCCCACGGAGATCCAATGTCCCTTCTTCCCATCCGGCTCGAGGACGGTGTCGAAGGCGTGGTCGTTCATCTTCGCGTTGACGGCGACCTGCCCACGCGAGGGAAGTTCCTTGCTCGCCGCCTCCGGTAGCCGAACGATGAGCCGTTCACCGAGCCTGTCGACCTCCGCGGAAAAGTCGATCGAGGTCGCAGGCGCGGAATTCTTCTTCGTTGCGGTCTTCTCAGCCATCGCGATTCTCCAGTTTCGGGTCGGTGGGCGTATTGGGTTCCAAGTATATTCCGATTGTCCTACGCGCCGAAGCTGTCGAGGAGCCAATGGTGCCGCAGCCGCAGGCTTCGCTCGGTCGTGGCCGCAGCCGCGCCCAGCGCGAGCACGACGTTGAGCCACAGCGGCAGGTGGATCGGCGACTCGAAATGGCCAAACCGCTCGACCAGCGGCGGGATGTTGGCGATGGGCTCGATGATCTGCACGGCATTGAGTCCGACGCCCACGATCAGCAAGATCACCGAAATCCACGCGATGACGGCGTCCGCGCGCGGATGCCGGCGTGCGAGGGCAATCCGTCTGCCGGCAGCCGAGCGCGCGTCCGGCTCGAGGTGATGGGACTGTCCGGCGTCATCGACGAAGTGGAAGCGCTTGAGGCCGGAGGAGCTGAGCGCCACGTGAATCGAGCCGCCATCGACCGTGAAGAGGGCGGGGAGGCGGGACGTGGCCTCCTGGAAGCCGCCGACGTAGAGGTGGGCGAGTGGGTGCTCGCCGCCGGTGCGCACGTCGACCGCGTAGGTAAGCTCGCGGCCCGCGGCGCCGTGGGCGTGGACATAGCCGAGCTTGCGGCCGGTGATGTGGTGCCACCAGCGGAATCGCTTGAGTGGGGTGCCGTCTCCGGGGACGATTCGTTTGGCGGCGCGCTTGTTCTTCCATTCTTCCAGCATTTCGGACCCTTCGAGGCGCGCCACGGGGCGAACCAGTACAGCGTGTTAGTGCGTTGGTTCGTGATACTATCACGGTGTACTAGCACAGCGTGATGGAGAAGATCATGGGACAGCGTCCACCTGAGGGGTTGGGGAGTCGCGACAGGATTCTGTGGGCCGCGACGACGATGCTCGGCGAGGGGCCGGGGGCGATCTTGAGCGTGCGGGCGGTCGCCGCGCGTGCGGAGGTGAGCACGGGTTCGCTGCGGCATCACTTCCCGACGCAGCGGGAGCTGATGGACGCGGCGCTCGGGGTCGTGTACGACGTGCTGCTGCCGGAAGACAGCATTCACGATCGCTCGCTGTCGGCGCACGAGCGTCTCGTGGCGTGCCTGCAGCGGTTGCTTGCGCCGGCGGGGGACAAGGTGGATTCGCGCGATGCGTGGCGACGGGCATTTGAGAGCTACGTTGCGGGTGAACCTACCCAGGCCGCTCGAGACGAGTTCCTGGCGATCGACCGCGAGATTCGTCGGCGGCTCGACTACTGCCTGCGCGTGCTCCAGGGCGAAGGGGCGGTTCCTGCCGGAGACAATTCGGCGCGGGTGGCGCTCCTGCTCAACGTTGTCAACGGCCTGTCCATCGCGCAGGTAATGCCGACGGAGGTGCCGCGCGCACAGGCCGAGCTGGATACTCTACGGCTCGCTGCTGATTACGTGCTCGGGGAGGCGAAGGGCGCCGGGGGGAAGTAGCTGCGGCGAGCGGCGGGCATAAATGCAAAGAACGCCGGGCTTTCGCGTGTGCGAAGGCCCGGCGTTCGTGGAGTGCCTTGTCGATCTCGGGGGTTAGAGGCCCGGGATCTGGATGCCAGCGGGGAGTTCGAAGCCCTCGGGGAGCTGGATCGTGCCGTTGGCTACGCCGACCGCGATGGCGGCAGCTGCGCCGGCGGCGAGACCGCCACCGATGAGCAGCGCGCCATTGACGTTGTCGATCTTCAAGGTGGTGGCGGTCGAGCCGGAATCGATCGAGGCGACGGCCGGAGCAAGCGAGCCAAGGGTCGGCTCTCCAATGAGGGAGTCGGTGGTGTTGATCGAGCCGTGGGTCTCCGGGTTCGTTGACGTCGAACCGAGCGAGCCGGAGGAAAGAGAGCCTTCTTCGGCCGAAGCGACACCCTGTGCGCCGGAGAAGGCGATCGCGGCGGCGGCCACAACGGCGGCCGACTTGGCGAGTTTCGAACTCATAGGTTTCCCCTTATGGTTTTGCGGCAGGTCGATAGTTTCCTAGCCGATAGCTGGTGGTGAGTGATGTTTCGAGTTGCCACTGGCTGATAAACATCAACTTAACTATATGTCGACAGCGGGAATATTAGAAAGTGTTCCTGTTTGGGTCCGCCCCCGTCTTCGCCTTTTGCGGTTCAGTGGTGGGTAGTGCCGGAGGTTGACCAGTGGTTCACCACCGGTCGGTCGGCGCCTGGATGAATGGTGACTTATCTCCATAGCTGCGGGGATATCTTGGGAGCGTCAAAACGCTAATTTGTTGTTAAGGTAGTTTCATGAAGAAAACACTTGCCGCCGTCGCGTTCACGGCATCCCTTGTCCTCGCCTCTGCTCCCGCAGCAACGGCCCAGTCCTCCAACCTCTTTGATGGCGACAATCCCTTCGGTAGCGCCGTCGAAACCGGTCTCGGCGGAAGCACCGCCAACGGGTTCGGCAGCAACCTCGAAGGCGATAAGTCGGGAAGCGTCGCCACCGGAAGCGACATCATCGGCGCAGGCGGGCTCGATTCGTCCAGCCTCAACCCCGGCTCCAATGGCGACGAAGAAGAAGGCGAGACCTCCGGCAGCCTCAGCAACACCGGAATTCTCTTCGCCGGCGTCATCGCCGTCGGCTTCGCGGTCGCCGCAGCAATCGCGGCGAGCGGCGCCTAAGTACGGACGCTGATCTCGCGGGCCGTCTTTCAGGGCGCGGCCCGTTCAGAACCTGTCCATTCCCAATCTTCGGCGGCACGAAGGCAGGACACTCCAAACGGAGTGTCCTGCCTTCGCTTCATTTATTCGGTCGAGGGGAGCTGCGCAGTAAAGGTCTTGCCCCACTCGTTCATCGACTCGACGATCGGACGCAAGGTCTCACCCAAATTGGTTAGCGAATATTCGACGCGTGGAGGAACCTGCGGATAAACGGTCCGATCGATGATTCCGTCCTGCTCAAGCTCCCGCAGCTGTCGCGTCAAGGTCCGTTCGCTGACCAACGGGATCGAGCGATGGAGCTCCGCGGTGCGTAATGTCCCGCGCTCGAGAAGTTCCTTGACGATGCTGAGCTTCCAGCTCCCACCGAGGATCGCGACTGCTACTTCGACCGGGCACACTTCCAGTGCTTTCTCCACTGAATTGCGCATCGATTATCCCCTCGCGGTCATATATGTCCGTACGCGGCACAAGTGTACGTACTGTACGGCGTGCTGCCGGGCAGCTGATGATGGAGACATGACTCATCGGAAAGTTCTGTGGATCAGCGCTCATCCGTCGACGCGCTCGCTCAACCATGCGCTCACGAGCGAGGGAATCGCAGCGTTGAGGTCCAACGGTATTGAGGTCCTTTCCTCGGACCTGTACCGGATGGGATGGAATCCGGTGCTCGACGGCGAAAGCTACGGCGAGACGGTTGAGGACTTTCACCCTACGAACAGCGTTCGTCGTGCCTACGTGGAAAATCGGTTGCCCGCGGATGTCCGGGCGGAGCAAGGCAAGATTCGGGCCTCTGACGCGGTGGTCCTTCAATTCCCGTTGTGGTGGTACGGGGTGCCGGCGATCCTCAAGGGGTGGTTCGACCGCGTCCTCCACTCAGGATTCGCCTTCGGAACCGACCCGGACACCGGAACCCGGCTCCGTTTCGAAAATGGCCCGTTCCGAGGAAAGCGCGCGCTCGTTATCACGACATTGGGCGACCGACCGCAGGCGATAGGCCCGAGAGGGAAGAGCGGCGAACTCCACGAGCTACTCTTCGGGCTCCTCCACGGAACCCTCGCGTACACGGGCTTCGACGTGCTCGATCCTTTGGCCATTCCCTCGGCGGACCGTCTCACTGACGATGGGTTCCGCGAAGTGCGCGACGAGGTGGAGTCGAGGCTGTGGCAGATCTTCACCAGCACGCCCATTCCGTACCGGCCACAATTCGCGGGCGAGTACACAGAGCAGTGGGCGCTGGCAGATCACGTCCTTCCCGGCCAAACCGGGCTGTCGATACATATAGACCACAAGAAAGCGGGATGTCTGCATGAATGAGCAACGAGATGATTTACTCCGCGAGTTCGTCCTCGACGTCCCCGACGCCGAACTCGAGGACCTCCGTGAACGACTGGACAGGGCGCGGTTGCCGGAAGCGGAGACGGTCCACCGACCCTCGCTGGGCCGCAGCCGTTGGGATCAAGGCGTCCCGCTGGAGGACCTTGTCGAGTTTGTCGACTATTGGCGGAACGAATACGACTGGCGTCGCTTCGAACGACGGCTCAACGAAATCGGCCAATACTTCACGAAGATCGAAGGCCTGGGTATCCATTTCCTGCACCGGAGATCGCCTCGACCGGATGCACCTGCCTTGATACTCACCAACGGATGGCCGGGCAGCGTCGCCGAGTTTGTCGACATCATCGACGAGTTAGCCGATCCAGAGGACGAGTCCGCGCCGGCATTCCACGTAGTCGCGCCGTCATTGCCCGGTTTTGGGTTTAGCGGGAAGCCAGTCGCTACGGGGTGGGGTACTGAACGGATCGCCGCAGTATGGGTGGAACTCATGGGAAGAATTGGCTACTCCGATTTCCTCGCGCACGGCGGTGACTGGGGTGGGCCGATCACGACGATTCTCGGTGCCCGCTTTCCCGGGCAGGTCCTAGGGATCCATTCGACGTATGCCGCCGCGCTGCCTGGGCTCTCGAAGGACGGGCTTTCTGCGGATGAAATCGAATGGATTGATGCGACCGCAGACTTCTGGAAAACCCACGCTGCGTATGCGAAGCAACAGGCCACCCGCCCGCAGACCATCGGCTACTCGCTCGTAGATTCCCCAGTCGGCTTGCTTGCGTGGATCCTCGACAAGTTCGCCGAATGGTCTGACACCGTCGACTCTCCGTTGGAGACGATCAGCCTGGACCGCATCCTCGACAACGTGACCCTGTATTGGCTGACCGGAACCGGGGCGTCGGCGGCGCGAATTTACTTCGAGAGCCACGATTCACTGGATCCAGAGCTACTCGTCGACGTTCCGTCCGCCATCACGATGTACCCGGCCGACATCAGTTCTCACTGCCCGCGCGTTTGGGCCCAGAAGCGGTACCGCAACATCGTGCGGTGGAATACGCCTGATGCCGGGGGGCACTTTCCGTCTCTGGAACGGCCCGAGTATTTCGTCAAGGACCTTCGCGAGGGGCTTCGAGCTGTCCTTGCGAAATAGCTCCAGGCTGCTAAATTGCTCAATCTGAAAGCTACTCGCCTAATTTGGTTCGACGTCTTCGCTTGTGACTTAACGGAAGCATGATCGCTTCAAAACGTAGAGTTCCATTCAACTAATCGAACTCACGGTGCCAGATATACAGCGTAAATCCGTGTTCTAATCCGAAGTATGAAAAATTCTCGGGATTCTAGATCGATGTTGTCAATCGTCAAGGACTCATACACCGAGGCGTATGGGGGTCAAGCGGAACCAGAAAGTGTCGAGTCAGGGGTTTCGATCGGCCGTGGCCTAATGCGAAGGGCGGACAAATTATGCATGAACCACGAGAGGATATCAGTCTCGGATGCAGTGAGCATTGCAGAGATCTACGGTCGAACGGAGAGGATTGCTGAATATTTAGGTGATGAAGATCAAGTATTGATTTCCCGGGGCAGATTGGGTCAGCTCTTATCCAAGCTAGTCATTACGAATCGAGACCAAGCGAAACGGGCCGCTTCTGAAATTCTTGAACAAATTGGAAACCAGTACTTTTCCCGTCGCAAATATAGAGAGGCAGCGATAGAACTCACTAACGCCGCTATGGTCGTTAATGAGATGCATAATCCCACGCTCAAAGAGTTGGAAAATTCTCGCTCTATCTTACGTAGGACCCTACAGATGCGTAAGAAAAATACTATTGACTTTGCATACAGCGAATTCAATTTAGCCATTTCAGAGAGGCTTTTAGCTAAGAGGCAGACGGGCGGGGTCCCGCGAGAGTTGTTTAGTCCAATATTTACTAAACTTGAAAGGGCGCACAAAGTATTTGTCAAGTTTGGTGACTACGACCATTACTCGGTCTATCTTCGCGCTCGTCTCGAACTACTTACAGACTGGCTATTGGCCGAACATGATCGAATATTGGAATCGCGGTTGGCTGCGATCCCCGATTTTATTGATCTAGCTAATTCCATTGGGTTGAACGAGCACAAGCCGCTTGCACGTCTGTTGACAACGAATCCAGAGTCGCTCGGCCTGGACCGAACGCCCGATTGGCTCCCGTCCGAAGAATCAAATCTTTCCGAAGCGCTTTTTTCTGTGCCTGAGCTAAGTTGCGTTTTGGACGATATCGCCCAATACAAGAAGGAGTTAGGCGCTAACGATTGTGATCTCGACCTGAAGCTCTTCGAGCTGGAGTCCGTAGTTTACCCAGTGAGAAGATCGTTCACGGATCCGTTCACGGCGATTAATCGCCTTTGGGCCGACCAGGATTATGAATTGTTCTTGATCAAGGCAACGTCGTTGCTCCAATGGGAAAACTCAGATCAATTTGAACGAAAGGAGTATTTGCTTCTACTTAACCGATTGCCTCAATGCATAGCGAAGATTATTGAGACATGGAATGATTTCGATATCGAGGGGTTGATGAAAAGGAATCCTGCTGCATTTCGTTTTGCGGCGTGTGAGCTTATGGAGTTCGGCGAATGGGACAATGCATTTCGTCTGTTGGAGCTCACTCGGGGTGTGGTGGCGAGTGGTTTGTATAACCAAATCGTTCAGATTGGAGAAGCAAATGTGCCGATAGGGACGGATTTTGTTCACGTAACACATAGTCCTACTGCAACCTATGTAGTGATGAAGCAAGCCGACGCTTTCGTAGGTTCGGCATTTTTAAATTTGAATGGAAAGGTGCTTGCAGCGGGTTTCTCGGGATTGTCTCCCGCCGGGCTATTGATCGCGCAACTAAATAGAAATCGATCCCGTGCAATGTCGGCCGCAAGAGAGCTGCACGAACAACTCAGTGATGTCGGCGACTGGATAGATGCACGATGTTCGGAGTCCCTCGTCATTATGGCCGGCGGTCTATTTCAATCTTTTCCAATTTGGTCGACGGGAAATTTGGGCAAATCTGTTTTGTCAGGGCAGAAGAGAGTGTTCCACTCAACGAGCTTGAAGGTGGCTTCGTATTTAAATGGTCACAGGTTTGCTGGGGATCTGAAGGAACAGCTCTCGCTTCAGTGTGCGGCGGAAGTTCCGGGGCAGCTGTCGTTGCCTAAAGCGGGCCTTGAGCCAGAGTTAATTGGTCGGGCAGCGCCTAGGGGCTGGGATGTCGAAATTGCCGATGCCACGGCCGAGTCACTCACGATTGCTCTCAGTGAACCTGGAATCACTCATTTCACCGGACACTCGATGGCTTCGCCGAACCCGAAGCTATCCAGGTTGATCACATACGGATCACCCCTTAGCGTGGATGACATTTTAGACCGCGACCACAAATCTAGATTGGTAGTCCTTGGCTCTTGTCAATCTGCACTAACATACGGGTTGGCGATGCAAGATGAGGTGTTAAGCATTCAAACCGCGCTTTGGTACCGAGGCAGCGAATCAGTGATCGGCACCTATTGGCCAATTTCAGATTATGCCGGAATCGCGTTCTCCACGCACTTTTTTAGCCTCTTATTTGAGTTGGTTGAGTCTGACTCGGTTTCGGTGGAGGCGAATCTAGTTCAGCAATGTTGGCGGAAAACAATCAATTGGATGCGCCAAGCGACGGAGGACGAGGTGCAATCTCTTTTCTTGGAGAACGCCGCATCGGTATCGTCACAAAATGTAGGCAGCGGATTGGCTTTCCACTTCTACGATTGGGCAGCCTTTCAAATGTTTGGAGTCCCGTACGAAACCGCGTGAGGAACGAGGATTATGGGTCCGCTTTACAGGCTGCTTTCACCCACGCTTTAAGGTGTCGGTTACCCCGCGAGCTTCTTGTTGAGGGTCCGGCGGAGGATCTGCCGCGGGGCGGTCTTCGCATCTCCGCCGTCAGAGGTGCGGCCCTTCCTGCGCGGCATCGCGAACGGCACGCGCGTGAGGAAACGGCCGAGTCCTCGCAGCGGCCACACGACCTGCGCATGGTCGACCTCGACGTGGGCGTGGCGGCCCTCGAGCACGAGTGTCATGACCCCGTTGCCGAACCAGATCCCGTCCGATACGCGCCACGAGACCGGCGGCTCGACCACGCCGCGCCCGCGCGCGAGCAGCCGCATCACCGCGATGATCGGCCGTAGCCGCGCGATCTGGTTGACCACGCGGATCGGCCGGTGCAGCGGATTGCGGTACGGCGACATCACAAGCTGATGCACCTGCGTCCGCGAATCGGCGACGCTCGGATCCGTGAGCTCCACCTCCTCCAGATAGGAGCAGTGCACGTCGCCGCCCAACACGAGAATGGATGACGGCGTGCGGCGGCCTTCTCCTCGGGCGAGCTCGGTGAGCAGCTCGACGAAATTATCGAAGGACTTCCGGAACGCCGCCCAGTGCTCGAGATCCACGGTGCGGCGCATCCACTCGGCGAACTTGGACTGCTGCGGGTGCTTGTCGAGGAGCTCGACCGTCGCCTCGTTCCAGCCCTCGATGTGGTGCAGCGCCGGCACCATGAACGCCGGCAGCGAGGAGCCGAACAGGAGATGGTCGACGTCGGCGTCGAGGCTCATCTTGCGGACCCAATCCCACTCGCTGTGGTCCATGACGAGGCGGTCGCCCTGGTGCAGGTGGCGCGAGGCGCGCACGTCGAGCATGAGCACCCGGACGCGACCGAAATCGCGGTGGTAGCTCCACGTCGAGGTGGCGGGGTCGGCGTCGGCCTCGACCGAGAAATCGGTGAGCAGGGTTTCGCGTTCCTCCGGGGAGGTGCGGGTGCGCAACTGCTGATAGGTGGGTTCGTCAGCGAGCTCGTCGGGGGAGAGGTTGCCTAGGTGCTGGTAGACGAAGTAGCTGGAGAACGCGCCGGCGACACGGTCTTCCCACCAGGGCTGCGCGGTCATCTCCGCGCGCCAGAAGCGGGAGGAGTTCCAGTCGTCGCGCAGGTCGTGGTCGTCGAGGATCATGCAGCTCGGGACCGTGGACAGCAGCCAGCGCACGTCCGGATCCGACCAGGATTCGTGGTAGAGCCACGAGTATTCCTCGAAGTCGCAGATCTCCTGGGAGACGTCGCGGTCGCCGCCCGCGCCCCTCGATTCTCTGACGGCCTTCGGGCCCTGGCCGGCCTCGCGGCGCTTTTCGAGGCGAGTGGCGATGTCCTCGCTGGGGATGTCCGCGTAGATCTGGTCGCCGAGCAGCAGCATCGCGTCCGGCCACAGCGAGTGCGGAGTATCGGACATCTGGTTGGCGAGCGCGACAAGGGCGTCCGCGCCGATCTTGCGCAGCATCTGCGGGGACTGCTTCTCGCCGCGGCGGCACGAACCGAACGACAGCCGCACGGCAGTGTTCTCGCCGAGCGTGCGGATGACGCTTTCGCGACCGCCGGGCTCGGGCCATACCTGCGCGCCGTCGATATCGAGCTGGTAGGGGAGCGTCTCGCCCTGGGGCAGGCCTTCGAGCTGGACGAGCGCGAAGTGGTGGCCGAAGACCTCCCACGTGCGCTCGCTGAATTCCTTGCCGTCCACGCGCACCGTGGCGGAGCACGGCTCGGAGGTCTCGACCCACACCGTCGCGCGGGTCTCGTCGACGTAGCGCAGCATGGGGCCGAGGAGCAGGGCAGGAGTTGCGGACTTTGCAGGATGCATGGCGGCCATTGTTCCCGTTGCGACTGTGTGGCGGATGAGAACTGCCCGGAATCAGGTGGGGGACTTGGAATTGCGCGGGGGACGGGAAATGGTCGGCGACTGCTTTCCCGCGTCATAGAGGCCCTGTCTCAAGCGGCTTTCGCCGTCGCGAGCGTCGCTTCGGCCACGCGGAAGTAACGACTCGGGCGACAATGCTGATGAACTGTTGACGCCGTTAATTAAGTGCAGCAAAGTTTTGTGCGACGGTGACGCACGTCATATCCCCTGTGGAAGGACATCCCCATGCGATCCTCAACCCTGACCCGCGGACTGGCGCTCGTCGGCGCCGGCGCACTCCTCCTTACGGTGCCGGCCACGGCCGCCGCCCAAGACAGTGGATCCATCGACCCCGCATCGCTCGGGCCCGCGGAATTCCCGGCCGTCATGTCCATGAACACCGTGGGCGGCTCGCTCGCGCTGGCGGGCTCGTCCGACCTCGCGACGCAGGTCGCGGGAGGTAATTGCGTCGCCATCGACCCCGCCCTCGGCTCGCTCGCGGCGAATTCGCTGCAAATCACGATGGGGTCGAAGGAAGGTGAGCCGGGGGTCGCGGCCACCGAATTCCTCGGCGGTATCGTCAGCGGAACTGTGGGCACGCTGCACTGGACCAACGAGACCACTGGCGCTTCGGGCGCGGTGGACTTCGGTCCCCTCATTGCGGACGCGGCTTACGCGTATCACGACATCCCCACTGGCGCCGGCCATGTGACATGGCACGCCGACGCCCGCCAGGAAGCCGTGCCGTTCTCCGTCTCCGTGCCGCTATCTGCGGTTGGCATCTTCGGCGAAGGTCCGGTCATCACCACCCCGGTATCGACCTGCACCGGCGCGGCGGACATCGCCTAGCGGCTTGAAGCGCTTCGGCGTCCGACGTCATCCATTGGTGTCTTTGAGCGCGTATGTGGAAATGACGTTGCCCGCCGGAGTTCCGGTGGTGCGAAGGAGCTGGAGGCGGGTGATCGGCGTCTCGGCATCGAAGAGCTTCTTGCCGTGGCCTGCGATGACGGGGTGCGTGGTGAGCGTGAGCTCGTCGATGAGGCCGGCGAGGAAGAGTGAGCGCACGGCCTCGACGCCGGAGACGACGATGTCGCCGGAGGTGGATTCCTTGAGGTCGCGGATGTAAGTTTCCACGTCGCCGTCGATGACGGTGCTGTTCCAGTCGAGATCGCCCGAGTGCTGGCTGGAAAGGACGTGCTTGCGGACGGGGTTGACCCACTCGCCGAAGGGGCCGCCTGCCTGCGGCCAGAATTCCGACCACTCCTGCCAGAGCGTGCGGCCGATGACCATCTCGGTGGCGTTAGAGACGAGCTCGCTCATCGTCGCGCTTTCTTCGGGGCCGAACGCGTCGAACTGCCACTGGTCGGGGCTCTCCACGACGCCGTCGAGGGAGTAGAAGAGACCGGCAATGATTTTCGTGGACATGGTGTGCGCCTTTCTTGGTGTGCGAAATGCTTTCACCAATACAGACGGAGCGGGCGCGCGGAAATGATCGGTGGGGGCGAAGATTTTTTCGCGCGTGGGTGTGCCTTTGGTTCTAGGCCGGGTGTTCGTCCAGCTTCGGCGGCAGGCCGAAGTCGTGGAAGTGCTCGGGGCCGATGAACTGGGTGATCATCGAGATTCTGTCGTCGGCGACGTCGAGCACGTGGATTGCGAAAGGGGCCCACTGGCCCGGGCCCGCCGAGTGATAGACGGCGACCGCCGGCTGGCCGTTCGCGGTCGTGATGATCGTTCGGGCATTGCGGCACACCTGGCCCGGCCCGCGCCACCACTGCTCGATGGAGTCGCGGCCGCGGAGCCATAGTTCGAACGGCGGCATGCTGAATCGAGCATCCTCTGCGAGCAGCTCCACGAGGCGCGATATGTCGAAGGCTTCGAAGGCGGATACGTACTCGCGGAGTAAGGCATCTGCGGCGTCATCCAACGTGGTGCTTGTTCCGGCGGGGTCGTGCTCCGCCATGGTGAGGCGGGCGCGGGAAAGCGCGGAGTTGATGGATGCGACGCTGTCGTCGAGGAGTTCCGCGCATTCTTTCGCCGACCACGCGAGGACGTCGCGGAGGATGAGGACCGCGCGCTGGCGGGGCGGCAGGTGCTGGAGCGTGGCGATAAAGGCGAGGCGGACCGAGTCCCGCTGGAGGGTGAGTTCGGAGGGGTCGCCGGCGTGGCCGAGGCGGGCGTCGGGGATAGGGCCGATCCACGTGCGCTCGGGACGGGTGGTGAGTGGGTCCTGCGTGGTGGGGACATTGCCGGAGTCGACGAGGTCCATGGGGAGGGAGCGGCGCTGCGGGGCGCGCTGCATGTCGATGCACACGTTGGTGGCGATCGAATAGAGCCACTTGCGCAGGGACGAGCGCTTTTCGAGGTCCTTTTCGCGCGTCCATGCGCGGAGCATCGTTTCCTGGACGGCGTCCTCTGCGTCGGTGAGGCTGCCGAAGAATCGGTAGCAGTGGACCGTGAGTTCGCGGCGGTAGGTTTCTGTTTCGAGCGTGTGGGTGGCCATCGCGGCGCCGCTCCTTCCTCCCCGTGGATTCGTGTGGCGCGATCGGGTGAAAAACGTTGACACCGTTAATCGATTGTTGCAGAGTCTAACCAGAGGCGGATGGGCTCTCGTATCACTTCAAAGGAATTGCCATGCAACCTTCCACCATTGCCCGCGGCGCCGCAGCCTTTTCGGCTTGCGCCTTGATGGTCACTATCCCCGCGACTGCCTCCGCGCAGCCGACCGGATCCATCGACCCGAACTCGCTCGAAGGTGCCGTGAACTCCGCGGAGATGTTCCCCGGCTCCGTTGCCGCGCTGGCCGGGGGCGGCCTCGCCTCCGCCGGCTCCGGAGACCTCGGTTCCGCCGTCGCGGGCGGGCAGTGTGTCGGGCTCGACCCGTCTCTCGGTTCGGTCGCCACGAGCGTCGACGTGCAGGTTGTCACCAAGGAGGGCGAATCCGGCGTCGCGGACGTGTCGATTGAGGGCGGATCGTGGTTTACCAACACCTCGGGAACGTTCCACTGGACGAACACGACCACGGACGAGACAGGCGAGGTGCCGTTCGGGCCGTTCGGTGGCGATGCCCCGTTCGCGTACTTCGACGTGCCCACCGGTGTCGGCACGGTGACGTGGCGGGTCGAGGGAAGCGCCGAGGGGTTCCCGCTGTCGGTGTTGTTCCCGCTGATCATCGTCGGCAGCGTCAATCCTGTGCCCATGAGCGCGGCGCCGTACTCGACGTGCGAGGGCCAGGCGGAGATCGCCTGATCGGCCAAACTCGGCGAAAGGGCCGGCGACTACGCCGGCGACTCTCGTGTTTTGGCGCACTCAACGCAATGCGCGCGGAAGGGGCGGGCCATCAGCTGCCCCTCTGGAATCGGCTCGCCGCACGACGAGCAGAACCCGTACGCGCCCTCGGCTAGTCGAGCGGAGGCCTCGTCGATCTCGCGGAGTTGTCTTTTGGACGACTCCAACAGCCCCGTGAGCATTGACCATTGCGACGACAGCGAGTCTCCCTCGGGATCGTGTTCGTCGTCGTCAGACTCGTTTTGGCGCTTGCGAATGAGTGCGTCGAGAGAGTCGCGGAGCTCATCGGCCCTCGACTGGGCATAGGCGCGCTCGTCGGCTAGAAGTTGTCGCCAGTTGGGGTCGCTGCTGGTCATGCGCCAATCGCCTTGCCTCGGTGGAAGCCGCCATCTATTTGATTCGAGAAGCCCAGGGGTGCTCGGTTCTATGAAGTCGAGCCTAATCGAATTCTCACTATGCAGTTCCCGCGAGCGGCTTCGCCCGAGCGAATGCGTGTCTTGGGGCGGGAGGGCTCTCGCGCGCGTGCGGCACCTTGCCTGCGACGTCATAGGTGGACGTGATGGAGGCGGGGGATGAAGGCGTGGACGACACGCTTTTCCACTAAAAAGGGGTGGCTAGCGACGGAGTCATAAAATAAATGAAACATTACGCCATGCAGCTCGACGGCGGCGAAGGTTAGGCAATCGCGAAGAAAGATGTGGCTTCACCTGCGTGGTCCGCGCTGTAGAACGGCGATTACTCAGGCTTACTAAACACATTCTGTTACTCGTGGGCAGGATGTGGCTTTGGTGAAAGGCTTACAGAAAGGTGTGTAACAAAAAAGAAAAGCACACAGATAGTCTTAATGTCGGATAGAGGCGCGGTACAGTCGGCGCCCACCGAAAAATTCGCATGAAGCCATTTCGACAGGGGAGAAGTGGCGAGCAACGTCATGCACAACAGGGGGAAAATTGAAATATCAGATCCGTAACCGGCGCACAACTGCGCTATGCGCAACCGCAGTCCTTTCGGCGAGCGCGATGGTCGCGCTGGTGCCGGCGGCGGTGCCAGCGAACTACGCCGCGACCGCAAACGCGCAGCAGGCGAACATCTCGCAGGACATCTACAAGCAGAACACGTTTGCCAGCGCACCCGTGACCGCGCAGGGCAATCTCTCGGATCCGGCGACCTGCCAGATCAAATGGAACCTGCAGGCCGTGTACTCTCGGCAGCTTTCGACGGTTTCGGATAAGCCGGCGTCCAATTCGGGCTGGATCCAAAATGTGATGTCCGGTGGGCCTGCTCTCGGGGCCGGGCACGCTTCGCTGCAGCACTTCACCCTCGGGCAGGCTTTGGTGAGGTGGCGCGTCCCGATCTCGATCGACGATCAGATCGCGAATGGCAAGCTTGTTTTCCACCTGGACGACGAAGACTACGACCAGGCGGCCATCCAGAACCTATCGGCAGCGCAGGTCGAGCAGAGCAATGGGTGGGAGACCGCCCCGACGGCAACGGCCCCGGGCCGGACCTGGGCGGAACGCTTCGGTGGGGCCCCGGCGGGATACACCCCGATCCAGCGCACCCTGCCGGTGACCGTCGACGCGGCTGCCAAGACTCTTACCGTCGACATCGGCTCGATGCCCGCAAAGTCCACAGCGATGATCGCGTTCTCACTACCCACTGCGGGTGGGGTGCTTCCGGATGCGGCCAGCAACAACACCGCCTACGGCATGCGCGCGGAGCTCAACGGCTCGTCGATCGCGTCGTGCCAGAATCCAGGATATGAGCCGGGCGAAGCGGTCGCCGGCCATCCCGCCACGCTTCCGCAGACCGGCGACACTGATCTGCCCGCAGGCACCCGCTTCGCTCTGCCCTCGGATTACTCCGCTCCCGCCGGTTGGCAGGTGGACGTCGACGCGATCACGGGTGCCGTGACCACGACCCCGCCCGCAGAAGCCGTGCCAGGCGATTCGATTGAGGTTCCGGTCGTCGTGACGTACCCGGACGCAACTACGGATACTGTGACCGCAACCGTCACGGTTTCCGAGGATTTGGAGAATGACGACGGAGGTAGTGGAAGCCTGGGCAGCGACTCGCTCGGCTCTCTCGGCTCGGACTCTCTGGGCAGCGGTTCTCTAGGCGGAGGTTCGCTCGGAGACGGCTCGGCCGGCGATGGCTCCTCGGACGCCGGATCGCTATCGAACCTCGGTGCGGGTTCGCTTGGCTCGCTTGCACTCGGACTTGGTTCGCTCGGCCTGATTCCAGGACTCTTCACCGGTTCCGTCGGAAATGGCTCGAGCAGCAATGGTTCGAGTGTTCCCGGCTCGACGGGCAACGGCTCGGAAGGGAACGGGTCGACCGGCAACGGATCGACCGGCAACGGATCGCCCGGCAACGGCTCGACGGGCACTGGTTCGGACACCCCGGGGTCAACGGAAACGGGGTCTCTCGACAATCTAGGTCTTGGGTCTCTGAGCTCGCTTGGACTCGGACTCGGCTCGCTGGGGCAGCTCCCCGACATGCTCGCCGGGTCGCTCGGTAACGGTTCGAGCGGCACGGGTTCGCTTCCAGGCGGATCTGCATCGGCTGCAGGTAGCCACGTCAGCGTGGGATCGTCGACCAACAGTGCGGTGTCGTCGACGGCGGGACCGTCGAGCGCGTTGGCTCTCGGTCTCGGTTCGCTGGCGCTTGGCGGACTCGCATTCGGCGGCCTCGTACACGCGTTGAATAGCGGCGTGATCACGCTGCCGGCAGGGGTTTCGGTACCTCCGCAGCTCGCGTGGATGTTCCCCTTTCTGGCCAACGACAACGGCGAATAGCGCCACGGGTAGCTGCGTCCCCTTCGGATCGAAGCCTATCGCGGTGACCATTGGGGATCAGCAGGTCCGACGTCATAAGTGAATAAAGAAGAGCGCCCGCAGCGAGGGCGCGGGTTCACATGATCGTCGCAACACTCTCAGATGAGAGGTTGCGGCGATCATGTCGTTTCAGGAGGACTGTGTTCAGTTCGGTGACCAGTTAGCGCGGCTGGTTGATGCCGGGGTTCCGGTGAAGGAAGCCGCTGTGGTGGTGGGTGTGCCACGGCAGCGGTGTTATGCGATTTTGCGGGCGATCGGTCGGCCGGTGGGGCGCCTGCGTGGAGCGGGCAAGCCGGCCGACTCGAGGCAGATCGTGGAGGTGTTCGATCGCACCGGGTCGATCAACAAGGCAGCGATCGAGTGCGGTGTGGCGTTCTGCGTGGCTCGTCGAATTTTGGTCGCTGCTGGTCTGGTTGACGCTGCCCCGCGGGCGTTCGGTAAGCCGGAGGCCAAGAAACGGTTCCTCGAGTTGATGGATCAGGGTTGGACCGCAGCGCGCGCGGCCCGCGAGGTGGGAGTCAACGAGCGCACCGGCCGGGACTGGCGTCAGGGAATCCGTCGTACCCGCAACACGCGGATCTATCCGGACGGTCGGGTCGTGGATTATCGATCCGGCACGGTCTACAAACAAACCGTGACTAGTGCGACCTGCGTAGACGCCGCAGCATCTCCGGTGATCAGTACCCGTTACCTATCTCTCGATGACCGGATTGCGATCGCCGATGGGCTGGTGGTCAAGGATTCGATGCGCACGATCGCTGCCCGGATCGGCAAGAATGTCTCCAGCATCTCCCGCGAGGTACGCGAGCACAGCATCGCTGGCCGGTATCTGCCGCATCAGGCGCATCGCGATGCGGCGGCGGCGCGGGTGCGGCCGAAGCGGTCCAAACTGGTGGTGAACAAAGTCCTGCGGGCAGCGGTCGAGGAAGGCTTGTCGAGAAAACTTTCGCCGGAGCAGATCTCGCACCGTCTGCGGCGGGATCATCCCGACGACGAAAGCATGCGGGTGAGCCACGAAACGATCTATCAAGCGCTGTATTTCCAAGCCCGCGGCGGTCTGAAGAAGGAAGTGCAGCACGCACTCCGGACTGGGCGGACCAAGCGTAAGCCGCAGCGGAAAGAAGGTGAGCGGTATCAGCGGTTCGTCGACCCGATGGTAATGATCAGCGACCGTCCCGCCGAAGTGGACGACCGCGCTGTTCCCGGGCATTGGGAAGGGGATCTGATCACCGGTGAGCAGAACAAATCCGTGATCGGGACTCTCGTCGAGCGTGCCACCCGCTACACGATGTTGCTGCACCTGCCCGACGGGCACGACGCCGAACAGGTCCGCGACGCGCTCATCACCGCGATCGGTGATCTGCCCGCGCACCTACGCGGATCGCTGACCTGGGATCAAGGTGCCGAACTCGCCCGACACAAGCAGATCACGGTCGCCACCGACATGCAGGTCTACTTCTGCGACCCTGCCAGCCCCTGGCAGCGCGGAAGCAACGAGAACACCAACGGCCTGCTGCGGCAGTACTTCCCCAAGGGCACCGACCTGAGCGTTCACAGTCCTACCGATCTCGAGCACGTCGCCCAGGAACTCAACGGCCGTCCACGCAAAACGCTCGACTGGGATACCCCAGCCGAGCGTCTGCGTGATCTAATCACCACCAACTAACAGCAGTGTTGCGTCGACCACTAGAAACCGCCGGGAGGAACTCGCTGCGGGCGTTTGTTTGTGTGATGGGCGGGGTTAGGACTGGTCCGGTTCGAGGGAGAGTCCGAATTCCACGCCTTGTGTGTCCGTGCAGAGGGCGAATGCACCCGAGGGGATCGTGACGGGGTTGTCGGCGGTGCCACCGAGTTCGCGAACTCGGGCGACGGCGGCATCGATATCCGGGACAGCGAAGTAGATCCGCGGGTGCTTGGATGCCTCGTTGTGTGGGGAACCGCCGAGCGGGGTGGGGCCGTCGATCATCGAGTAGCCCGGGAGGTTGCCTTCGCGGAAGTTCCAGCCGAAGAGCGAGCCCCAGAATTTCTCGGTGGCCTCGATGTCGGTGCTCGGGACTTCGAAGTATGTGACGTTGCCAGTCAATGCCCTGTCCTCTCGTTGATGTCAATGGACTGACATCGACGGTATGTCACAATGCTGACATGGGTCAAGAGTCTGTGGGAGATCTGGAGTTTTCGCTCGGGTACGTGGTCAAACAGGTGCACTCTGCGTTGCGGGGCGCGATGGAAGATGGGCTAAGGCCTATGGGGCTGACGGTTCCGCAGTACGCGTGCCTCGAATTGCTTAGCCAGAATCCGGGGCTGTCGAACTCGGAACTGGCGCGACGAGCCTTTGTATCGCGGCAATCTATGAACCTCGTGTTGCGGAGACTGGAGGAACGCCGGTTGTTGGAGCGGCCGGACATGGCTCCTTCGGGGCGTGCGTTGCCGAGCGTGCTTACAGAGCAGGGACAGGAATTGGTTCGCGAGGCGGGGGTGGTCGTGCGCGAGGCCGAAAGGGCTTTGTTCGCACCGCTGTCGGTCGAGGCTCAGGGGCAGATTCGCGCGGACCTGGCGGCATGTATCGTGCAGGCGAGGGCGGGCGACCTGGCGGATGAGTAGGTCCGACGTCATAAATTAAGACAATGCAGCGCCCGCAGCGAGTAAGTATCTCGTTGCGGGCGCTTGCCATGTCGGGGCCGCGATGGCGGCTGGCTGTGGCCGGGCTAGACCTTGATGCCGAAGGGGACGTCGATGCCGGTCATGTCGTTGGCGACGGGGTTCCACACGTAGACGGTGTAGTCGAAGGTCGCGGCCGCGTTCGGTTCTCCCTCCGGCGGGGCATGCCACTCGCCGACGGACACGTGGAACTGGGACGACGAACCGAGGACGCGGCGTGCGCTCTTGTCGCCGGTCTGCGTTCCGGTGAGATCACAGTGGTGGTAGAGCAGGACCTTCGTCGGCGACGAGCCGGTACCGCCCTCGGTCTCAAGGAACAGGTAGCCGACATTGGAGCCGAGGTCGTTGTGCTCGCCGACCGTCCAGCCGACTTCGGGCCGGTCGGGGAAGGGGCCGGGCGTATCTGCGGCGACCTGTGCGGGATCGATATCGCAGGGGACCGGGCCGCCGAGCGAACCGGTGATATCGCCGAAGGGATCCTCGACGGACTGCGCGCCGGCCGCGGGGGCGAGTGCGATCGTGGACATGAGCGCCGCCGCGGAAACGGCGGTTGCTGCGCGAACCTTGCTGACTGTGCTGGACATGTGAGCTCCTCGGAGTCAGGGCCGAGCGGAGTGCCCGGCGCGCTCATAGGGTTATCGTCCCTCGCTTCGCGTTGCGCTACGCAAGAACGGGTCACGGTTCGGCGGCGCCTTGGTAACGGGGTTTGTTGCTTGGGTGCCGGGTTGGGATGTGGTGGCCCTGTGGCTACCGTGCTTCGTGTCCCTGCCTCGCTGCGCGGCGAGGCGAGCCGACCGTGCCGACAACCGCAGTGATCGCGTCCCGCAGTGGCGGCTGTCTTGGCAAGGCGCCGGACGATGTGGGCCAACTGGCGCGTGCATTTTCTTTCGCATTCTGTAGTCAGTGTCTACAAGATTCGATGAGAAATGTTTTGGCAATTTCGAGCGCCCGCGTGCTTCGCCGGATGGCCTCTGCGAAACGGGCGCGGCATCACGGGTGCGAAGTCTGGCCGGGGCCGAAAGCGACGGCCGCGGCAAGGAGGTCCGCGGCGAGCCCGCGCGGACGGCGTCGCGGATTCCATACCGCTCGCAGCGTGCGAGGGAACGCCACCCCGGAGACGGGGACGCGCACGAGCCGCCGGTCGGCGAGGTCCCGCTGCACGGCCAACGAGGACAACACCGCCGGAGCGTCGGCCGCGAACACGGCCTCGCGGACCGCCGCAGTGGACCCGAATTCCATGAGCGGCGGAACGGCGGTGATACCGAGCGCCGCGAGCGCCGACTCGAAGGTCGTCCGGGTTCCGGAGCCATGCTCGCGCATGACCAGCGGCGTCATCCCCAAAGCCTCCGCCGACACAGGCGGAGGCTCGCCGCTCTCCGTAGGCGAGGCCGCCGGGGAACGCCCACGTGAGGCCCACGCGTGCTCGGGCGGGACGACCACGACGAGCTCGTCTCGGGCGACATCCAACGAGGACACCGTGTGCGGGATCGATGGGCCCTCGACGAAGCCGAGGTCGACGCGATCGGACTGCACGGCGTCGAGCACCTGCTCGGAGTTGCCGGGGATCGCGGAGATCTTCGCCTGGGGGTTCTGACGTCGGACCGTCGCCGCCCACTTCGGGAACAGCCACTCCGACACTGTGTTCGAGACCGCGACGGACGCGCTGGCCAGGGGATCGCCGCGCAGGTCGGCCGCACCCGCGTCGAGCGCCGCGGCGGCCCGCAGCACCTCGTCGGCCCACGTGAGGATGCTGCGGCCGGAATCGGTGGGCGCGACGCCGGACGGGCTCCGCACGAACACCACGACGCCGAGCAGCCTCTCGGCCGTGCGCACCCTCGCCGACACGGCCTGCTGGCTGAGACCGAGGAGATTCGCGGCCGCGCCCATGGACCCGCAGCGCGCCGTCGTCACCAAGGAATCGAGGACGTCGAGATCCGGCACGCGCGCAGAGAGGGGCATGCGTATCTCCTATGTCAAGCGGCTTGCGAGGCGCAAGTCGTTGGGGTGGGGTTCAGTGGGATCGGGGTGTTGGTGAGGGTTTCGGCGTGGACTCGGGTGAGGGTGCGTCAGATGCGGCGAGCGATCTGGTTCTTAAGGCAGCGCAGGGCTTCCATGACGGTCTTGCCCTTTGCTCGGAGGCGTTCGTAGTACTCTTTGCCGGGTCCTTCGAGGCGGGTCTGGGTGATCGCTATGCGGTGGATCGCGCAGTTCAGCTGCCGGTTCCCGCCCCTGTTCAACCGGACTCTGCCTTCTGTCTTGCCCGACCAGACCGGGATCGGTGCGCAGCCGGCGAACATCGCGAACTTCGACTCCGTGGCGAATCGCTCGATCCCGGCGGTCTCGGCGATGATCTTCGCGGCCGACAGCTCCGCGCATCCGGGGATCTCCAGCAGTACCGGCTCCTGCTTTCGCACCATAGCCCGCAGGCGCGCATCGAGCTCGCCGATTAAGGAGCAGAGCCGTTCGAGGTCGGTCAGATTCATGCCCGCGATCTCCGCGACGATCCCCGCACCGGCCTCGATCACCTCCCGCACCCGCTCCTGGGCAGGACGATGGGTTAGTGCGCGTGGAGCGGGGTCGACCTCGGGATCGAGCTCGTGCAGGTGCCACCGTAGACGGTTGATCACCCGCGTCCGCTCTGCGACCAGATCCTCCCGACGGTCCAGCACGAGCTTGATCTCCCGCGCCTGCTCATCGGTGAACGCGGCTGGCAGATCCTCCTCCCTGGCCATCGCCCGCGCGACGGCGAGAGCGTCGATCGGGTCGGACTTCCCACGCGTGCGTGCTGTGGCGCGTTGTCGGGCCATCAGCTTCGCCGGCACCCTGACCACCGGCTCGCCGTGGGCGAGGAGATCACGCTCGAGGAGGCTGGTGAGGTGACGGCAGTCCTCCAGCCCCCACCGGCGGTCCTGTTCGATGAAACTCTTCCGGGCCCACCGGTAGGCCTTCTCATGACCGCTATGGGTCGCGCGGACAGTGATCTGCCCGATCTGCTTGCCCGCCGCGTCGACGGCGACGAAGGTGTGTGAATTCTTGTGGACGTCAGCGCCGATCAGGACCACCATGGTCTCTGCCTCCCTTGTATTCGAGTGGGGGTCGAACGGTCGGGCCGGTCGGCGGACAAAGCTCAGTGGGGCAGCTGCACGCTCCTATCAAGTCACGCCGGCCGGTCCATCCCACCCGGCGACGGCAATACGCATGCAAGCCAGCCCGAAGTCGAGCGGCAGCGAGTGTAAGAGCCAGTCACCGGATGGAAAGGATCCAACCACCGCGACATCCGCGGCACCACCAAGTCTCACACTGAGCGAGTGTAGCGTGGAGGCCACAATCGGTGTTTGTGACCGCTCCACGGTGCACGGCCTACCGAGAGCGCCGAGCCTCACGTTGACTGAAAGCATGATCTTGGCACAGTTCACCCCTCGCGCCGGCGCCCCGGGCGCGAATCGGCCACTGCGGGTTCCGCTCCCGCCAGCCGGGCCGGCGTGGTTCCCGACCGTTATGGGGACCGGCATCCTCAGCACGCTCATCGGGTTGTTGTGGGGCGATTCCCGGGCGGGGCTCGCGGTGTCCTCGGTGTTGCTGGTGGCGGCGTGGGTGCTGATGATCGGGCTCGCCTGCGGGTTTGCCAAGGCGTGCGCGCGCGATCGATCCGTGCTGGCCGGCGCCGTGCGGGAAGCCTCCCAGCGGCCGGCGTGGGGGACGGTGTCGATGGGCGTTATGTCGGCGGGGTCTGCGGCGAGCACCGTGCTTCCGTTGTGGTCCGAGGCGCTTTCGGGCGTCGCGCTCGGGACCGACGCGGTGTTGTGGACGGCCGGGACGGTCCTCGGTCTCGCCGTCGCCGCGGACTTCGCCAGGGGGACGGGAAGGCTGGGGAACCCGACGCCGGTGTGGGGGCTCACGGTCGTTGCGCCGATGGTCTCGGCCACGGCCGGCTGCGCCTTCGTCCCGCACCTCGGCTCCGCGGCCGCCAAGGTGGCGTTGCTCGGCGTGGTCGCCGTCTGCTTTGCTACCGCGCTCGTGCTCGGCGCGATGGTGTTCGCCGCCGCGTACCACCACCATTGGCGGCGCGAATCGCTGCCGCTCGCGTTGCGCCCGTCGCTGTGGATCCCCCTCGGCGTCGTCGGGCAATCGACCGCGGCCATCCAACTTATCGCTTCGAACGTCGCCGATCTGCTGCCCGCATCCGCGCGCCCCGGCGTGCTGCACGCCGCGCACCTCTACGGGATCGTCGTCCTCGCCGGAATCGGAACGGCGGTCTCCGCCTACGCCGCGGCGATGACGATTTCCGGATTCGCTCGCCGCATGCCGTTCGGCGCCGGCTGGTGGTCGCTCACCTTCCCCGTGGGCACGTGCGCGCTCGGCGCGTTCTACCTCGGCCGAGTGCACGGAGAGGTGGGATGGCTCCATGCCTCCGGCGTCATTACCGGGGTGTTGGCATGCACGTGGACCCTGTGCGCCGTGGCAAGCCTGACGGCGGTCGCGCTCGAACGCCACGCCTGAGGGTGGGCGCGGCGATTGCCACGTACTTCTCGGTGAAACGTGCAGTGCGCCAACCGGAGTCGCCGGAATCTCGGCAGGGGGTAGGCGGGGCCGAAATCTTTGCAGAAAGTAAGAAGCCGGGGTAGGTCTGGAGGAGGACCACCAACGGCGCGCGCTCCGGTCGTTGTCGAGTGGCTGGAGTGTGTGCAGCTACTTGAGAAGGAGGTTTGGCGTGTCGACGGTTGTCGCAGACGACTATCCGACTCGTGTCCCCAACGAACCGAGGATTTTCCGGCGGCCCGACCCCGTGGTGTGGGGCGACGCCGAACGACGAAACGGCGACGTTGCCGCCTACGCGCGCGACGGATACGTCCAGCGCGAACGCGCGATTTCGGTTGCCCGCGTACGGGAGTGCCTCTCCGAGATCGAACGCATCGGCGCCGACCCGGCCATGGCCGACGACCCGCGCGTGATCCGCGAGGATGGGACACAGGCGGTGCGCTCGATTTTCGACGTCCACCTGCTATCCGAGGCCGTATGGGCCGCAGTCGAGGAGAGCGGCGCGATCGAGCTCGCGCAGGAAATCCTGGGCTCCGACGTCACGGTGCACCAGAGCCGGCTGAACTACAAGCCCGGATTCGCCGGGGGAGCGTTCTATTGGCACTCCGATTTCGAGACGTGGCACGCCGAGGACGGGATGCCGCGCCCGCGCGCGTGCAGCGCCTCGATCGCGCTGACGCCGAACCGTGAATACAACGGGCCACTGATGATCATGCCCGGAACGCAGCGGTTCTTCGTGCAGACGGCCGGCCAGACGCCGGACGACTTCTACAACGAATCGCTGGTGACGACCGGGCCGACGGTGGGTTCACCGTCAGAGGAGGCGATCGCGGAGCTCGGTGAGTCGCACGGCATCGACCTGATCACCGGCCCCGAGGGCTCGATGACAATGTTCGACTGCAACGCGCTGCACGCCTCCGGCGGGAACATCACGCCCACACCGCGCTCGAATATCTTTGTCGTGTTCAACAGCGTGGAGAACGGATTGACCGAGCCGTTCGCGGGAACCGCGCCGCGGCCGGAATATCTGGCGCGGCGGTAGGGATTCTGCCGCTGCGCGATAACGCCCGGAACCATTCCGGCGGACGCATTGGGCGCCCCGCGCCTTGGATAACACTGGAAACGAAAAGGCCGGACCCGTGCGGGTCTGGCCTTTTCGCGGCGTCGTGTCGTCGTGTTCCGGGGCGCTAGAACCAGCTCGTGAGGATCGAGGAGCCGTTCTGCACCGAGCCGATGAATGCATCCACCGGGTTATCGGGCATGTCGGTCGACCAGGCGATCGTCTCCGACAGATTGAAGACGGCGGTCAGAGAGTCGGACGGGCTGAGGCTTTGGGCGGCAATCGAGTCCATGGAGGAACCTTCCCTTATGTGTTGCTCTGTAAAACATAACTCAGATGACGGCACATCGATATGGGCAAGGTCCGTCGGGCTGCTTTAAGGCATTGGCATCCTCGCGGTTAGGAGGCAGCGCGATGCGATTTCCGGGCGTTCCGCCTTGGACGTGTTCTTTAGATTTGGCCGTATCTAAAGGCGGAATTCCATGGCAATTGTGGACTGTTCACGCCGACAAGAGGTGCTCGCGTAGACCACGAAACATCGCCGAAATAATTCCGACACTCGGATTTAAGAATAAGGTGGCGGCGAGCGGGCGGGTTCTCGCGGTATCGGCGGGAAAGTGCGAGTTAAAGCGGTGTTGCATCATGCTTGAGTGACGTCGGTCGCATTGTGGATTGCGGCTGGAAATCTTCGCAGGAATGGCGATTGTAAAAGCGGCGTGAAGAGTTCCAATTAGTCTGGAATATTCATGCAATGGCGACATAGAATTCGGTTCCAGAAAGACCGAATTAGTGACGAAAGGGCCGCCGCCATGTCGAGTAGTTCCGCCGCACAAAGCCACCCGAAGCACGTCGTCGTCATCGGCTTCGGGATGGTCGCGCACCGCACGGTGATGGAGATTCTCGCCCGCGAACCGAAGACTCGGATCACCGTCATCGCCGAGGAGGCCGGCCACGCCTACGACCGCGTCGCCCTGTCGAGCTACGTCGGAAGCTGGGACCGCGGCATGCTCGAGCTGGACACGCTGCCATCGGCAGTCGAGGTCCACAACGCACGTGCCACCGGCATCGACCGCGACACCAAGCTCGTCACATGTAGTGACGGACGCGAGGTCGCCTACGACCACCTCGTCCTCGCCACGGGGTCGGCGCCTTTTGTGCCGCCGGTTCCCGGCCACGATCTCGACGGCGTCTTTGTCTACCGCACGCTCGACGATCTAGACGCTCTCCGCGAGCGCATCGACTCCGCAAAAGCCGCGGGCCGCATGCCCGTCGGCGCTGTCATCGGCGGCGGCCTCCTCGGGCTCGAGGCCGCGAACGCTCTGCGGCTGCTCGGCGCTGAGACCCACGTCGTCGAGATGGCGCCGCGTCTCATGCCCATCCAGGTGGATGCGGCCGGCGGCGCGGTGCTCGCGCAGAAGGTCGAGGCGCTCGGCGTGGCCGTGCATGCGGGACGTGCGACGTCATCCATTGCCGAAAACCCGGCTGATCCGAACACGCTGACCATGACGCTCGGTTCCGACGAGGGCGACGAAGAACTTGCTGTCGACCTCGTCGTCTTCTCTGCCGGCATTCGGCCGCGCGACGAACTCGCGGAGCCCGCGGGCCTCGAGCGCGGACCGCGCGGCGGGTTCGGAGTAGACCGCCATTGTCTGACGTCGGACCCCGCGATTTCCGCGGTCGGCGAGGCCGCCGCCGTCGATGGGACCTGTTACGGGCTGGTCGCGCCGGGCTACCAGACCGCGCAGATCGTCGCCGACCGCCTGACCGGGCGCGACGCGCGGACCTTCGTCGATCCGGACATGTCGACCAAGCTCAAGCTGCTAGGCATCGATGTGGCGAGCTTCGGCGACGCGCACGGCGTGGCCGAGGGCGCGAGCGAGCTGCACGTCAATGATCCGGTGGCGGGGGAGTACAAAAAACTGGTGCTCGCGGCAGACGGGAAGACGCTGCTCGGTGGGATTCTCGTCGGCGATGCGGCGCAGTACTCGGTGTTGCGTTCGCTCGTGGGCGAGCCGCTACCGGGTTCGCCGATGGCGCTCATCGCGCCGGCGGCGGGGGAGGCGCCGGCGATCGGAGTTGGCTCGCTGCCTGCGGATGCGCAGATCTGCTCGTGCAATGCGGTGTCGAAAGGGGATATTTGCTCGGCGATCGCGGACGGTTCGCACTCGGTGGGCGATATCAAGACGTGCACCCGCGCAGGCGCCTCGTGTGGTTCGTGCGTGGGGCTCATCAAGCAGCTGCTCGACGCCGAGGGGATCGAGCAGTCGACGGCGGTGTGCGAGCACTTCGCACAGTCGCGGGCTGAGCTGTTCCAGATCGCGTCGTCGACCGGAATCTCTGACTTCTCTACATTTATCGAGCGCTTCGGTCAGGGACGCGGGTGCGAGGTGTGCAAGCCGACGCTCGCGTCGATCTTCGCGACGCTCAACAGTGCGGACCACGTGCTCGACGATGGCCGCGCAGCGCTGCAGGATTCCAACGACCGCTTCCTCGCCAACATCCAGCGCAACGGCTCCTACTCGGTCGTGCCGCGGATGCCGGCGGGGCAGGTGAGCGCCGAGCAGCTCATCGTGTGCGGCGAGATCGCCAAGGATTTCGACCTGTATGTGAAGGTGACGGGCGCGCAGCGGATCGACATGTTCGGCGCTCGCGTGGACCAGCTGCCCGAGATCTGGCGGCGCCTCGTCGACGCCGGAATGGAATCGGGGCAGGCGTATGGGAAGTCGCTGCGCGCGGTGAAGAGCTGCGTGGGGACAGACTGGTGCCGCTATGGTCAGCAGGATTCGGTGAAGATGGCCGTCGATCTCGAGCTGCGCTACCGCGGCTTGCGGAGCCCACACAAGCTGAAGATGGGCGTGTCCGGGTGCGCCCGCGAATGCGCCGAGGCGCGCGGCAAGGACGTCGGGGTTATTGCGACCGAGAACGGCTGGAACCTCTACGTCGGTGGAAATGGCGGAGCGACGCCGCGGCACGCGCAACTTCTGGCGAAGGACCTGGACGACGTCACTCTGATTCGTTTTATCGACCGGTTCCTGGGGTTTTACGTGCGCACGGCGGACAGGCTACAGCGGACGGCGGCGTGGATGGAGAGCCTCGAAGGCGGGCTCGACCACATTCGCGAGGTCGTGTGCGAGGACTCGCTCGGGATTGCGGAGGATCTCGAGGAGTTCGTCGGGCGGCACGTCGATGGGTACACGGATGAGTGGTCGCGGGTGCTTGAGGACCCGGAGAAGTTGTCGCGGTTCGTGTCGTTCGTCAACGCGCCGGAGTCGCCGGATCCGACGATCCAGTTCGAGAAGCGCGACGGGCGGAAGGTGCCGCTGCCCGCGCCGTCGATGCCTGCGGTGCCCGTGGGTGCCCGATAGGGCTGAGGCGGCCGCTGCGGCGCCAGGTGCCGCGCTCCATTGATTTGTGATCCACTACTTCTATAGGAGACCGACATGACCGTTATCGAAACAACTGGACTTCGCGCCGGCGCGGAGGTCGCCGTGTGCACGGCGGACGCGCTCGAGGCGAATCTCGGCGAGTGCGTGCTGCTGCCCGATGGGCGGCAGGTCGCGCTGTTCAAGGTGTTCGACCCGAAGATGGACATCGAGCGGGTGTATGCGGTGTCGAACATCGACCCGTACATGAATGCGGCGGTGATGAGCCGAGGGATCGTCGGCGAGCACGATGGTGTGCCGACGGTTGCCTCGCCTCTGCTCAAGCAGGTGTTCCGGCTCGACGATGGTCGCTCGCTCGACGACGACAGCCTCGGTCTGGAGGTGTTCCGCGCCGAGATTCGCGACGGCGAGGTCATTATCGCGTACTGAAATCGGCCGCGAACCTGCGGCGATAGCTTCGTCCACTGAGCGGGCGGTGCGCAGGCTTATTGCCAATGCGGTGCTGCGAGGGCAACAGTTGCTCTCATGACGAAGACGAAGACGAAGACGAAGACGAAGACGAAGACACAGAAGAGTGCCGTGCTCGCGTCGCTGGTCGCGTTCGCCCTCGCCGGGAGCGGCGGCTGCGCGAACCAGGCGGCCTCTCCGGTCACGCCGTCGGCTCATGCTGCGATGTCGGCGGGTTCGCTGGGAATGTCGGGCTCGGTGGGATCGGCATCGCTTGCGGGATCGGCAATCGATCAGGACCTGACCGCCCGAATAGTCCACATGATCGACGCGTCCGAAGCCGACGTCGGGGTGTTCGCCCAGTCGCTGGATACCCGCGAAACGGTGGAGATCGGCGCGGACGAGTCGTACCCGATGCTGTCGACCTTCAAGGTCTACGCCGTCGCCGCGTTTCTCGATCGCTTCGGAACGAGTGCGGCACTCGACGACACCGTCACGATCGCCGAACCCGACCTCGTAGACAACTCGCCGGTGACAAGCGAGAACGTAGGCCGCCCCATGAGCTACCGGGACCTGGCCATCGCCGCACTCACGCGCAGCGATAACACCGCCGGCAACCTGCTTCTGCGCAAAATCGGCGGGCCCGCCGAGATCGGCGAATTCGCCGGTCGGGTCGGTGACTCGGCCTCCCGCCTCGACCGCTGGGAAGTGGAACTCAACGAAGCCACTCCCGGCGATGAGCGCGATTCGACCACCGCGCGCGGGCTCGCCGCCGGCTACCGGGCCGTCCTGGATGGGGATGTCCTGACGCCGGAGGCGCGGGATCTTCTCGTCGGCTGGATGGGCGAGACCGAAACCTCGGACAAGTTATCGCGGGCCGAGCTGCCCGAGGGCTGGACTACGGCGGACAAGAGCGGTGGGGGCTACTACGGCACGCGGAACACCGCCGGCCTCGTGCTCGGCCCCGAAGGCCAACGGATACTTCTGGTCGTCCTTTCCCGAGACGGGAAGGATCGGCGCGATGGGCCGTATGCCGAGCAACTCATCTCCGGCATCGCCGCGGAGACGACAGCCCTCGGGCGGTAGCGCCGCCGCTTCCGTTGCCGCAGCGTTCAGGGAATGAGCAGTGGACAGATGCGCCTGCGCACGGCTTCGACGGGAGCGGTGTCGCGAGTGATCCGTGCGGTGAGTATCGCTCCCTCGAGCGAGCTGATCGCGAGCATGCTCAGCTCATCGGCGTCGTCGGCGGAAACTCCGTCCCGGCGAAGCGTCCGGGCGAGCACCCGCACCCATGACTCGAGGATCGTGCGAAGTCGTGGGGCGAACTCTGTATCGTCGTGGATCTCGGCGAGCGCGGAACCAATGGGGCATCCCGAGCGGAACCCAGATCCGCGAAGGCTCTCGGCATAGAATTCGCACATCGCCCCGAGCAATTCCGCGCCCGTGCGGCCCTGCTCCTCCATGTCGATGAGGGCGGCTTCGACCTGCCCGCCGACCTCGTCGAATGCGGCACTCACAAGCTCGCTGCGACCGCCGGGAAAGTGAAAGCCCACCGATCCCCGCGGTGCGCCGCTGCGTTCAAGAACCGCGCGCACCGTCGTTCCCGAAAAACCCCTCCTGCTGAGGATCTCCGTCGCAGCCGTCACCATGTGTCGACGAGTTTCCGTGCGCGCTCCCATTCTCCACACAGTAGCAACGCATTCCACTATGCTCGGCGGCATACAATAGTTCGGAAAGTGGTCCGGACGCCCCAGGCGAGTAGAAAGTGCCCGAATGCGCGAACTCAATGTCCTCACGCCCGGAAAGATCGGCTGGCTCGACAAGCCCGAGCCCGTGCTCGAGAATCCGACCGACGCGCTCGTGCGTCCCTTCATCGCGAGCCGCTGCGATGGCGACGCCCTGCCGATCCACATGCACTCGGCCACCCACAAGGCGATGACGGCGGGCGTGCGCCTCGGCGCCATCGACGCCTCGGTCGGCGATATCGTCGGCCGCACTCCTTTCGAGGGCCCGTTCGGCATCGGCCACGAGGCCATCGGGCAGGTCACCGCCGTGGGAACCGAGGTTGCCGACATGCAGGTCGGCGACGTCGTCGTCGTGCCCTGGGCCGTGTCCTGCGGCACGTGCTACGAATGCTCCCTCGGTCTGACGGCGAAGTGCTCGACTTTCCTGCCGAACTCGCCGGGCAAGACCCTCAATTGATACGGCTTCGGTCCGACGTCAGGAGACTGGGGCGGGGTGATCACCGACGTGCTCCGTATCCCCTTCGCCGACCACATGCTCGTGCGCGTGCCGGAGTCAGTCGACCCGCTGCGCGTCGCGTCGGCGGGCGACAACCTCACCGACGCCTGGCGCGCGGTCGCGCCAGCCCTCGAGCGGCGCCCCGGCGGCAAGGTCCTTGTCATCGGCGGAGGCGCCCAATCGATCGGCCTCTACGCCACCGGCTTCGCCGTCGGCCTCGGCGCCGACCGGGTCGACTACTTCGACGACCGCGCTGAGCGCCTCGAGGTCGCCGAACACTTCGGCGCCACCGTGCACCGCATCCCCAAATCGCGCCGAAAGTCCATCCTCGGAAGCATCTCCGACAGGTATGACGTCGCCGTCGAGGCGTCCTCCCAGGCGCAGGGGCTGCGCGACGCGTTGCGGGCCCTGCGTCCGGGCGGAATCTGCACGGGCACCGGCTACTACCTGATGAAGAACACGGGGCTACCGGTGATGGACATGTATGCCACTAGTTCCGAACTGCACGTGGGAGTGTCGCATGTGCGGCCGCACCTGCCGGCGATGCTCGACTTCTTCGCCACCAGCGGCTTCGAGGCCGAAAAGGTCACCAGCGTGCTCGCCGACTGGGATTCGGCCGAAGAGGCCTACGCGGCCCACACGACGAAGGTCGTGCTTCACCGCCCGAAGCTCGAGCTCGCCGGCGCCGCCGGTTGATGTGAAAGGACACGTTCTATGCCACTGATCGAACTGACCGCACCCGAAGGATCCCTGACCGAATCCGGACGCGCGACCATCCAGAAAACGCTCGTAGCGACCCTGATGCGGTGGGAAGGCGCGCCCGACAATGCGTTCTTCCGGTCCATCTCGTGGTCGTATCTCCACGAGGTTCCCGCCGATGCACAGACCACCGCGGAGGATGAGGAACCGCGATTCCTTGTCAAAGTGACCGTTCCCGCGGGAGCGGTGAGTGACAAGCAGAAGGAGGGCCTTGTCGCCGACGCGACCAAGGACGTGCTCGCGGCCGCGGGATTGGGGGAGGACCAGGCGTTGCGCGTGTGGGTGCTCATCACAGAGCAGGCAGACGGTACCTGGGGCGGAGGCGGGCAAATCTTCCGCTACGCCGATCTCGTCGCCCTGGCGAACGGTTAGATCACGCGGTAGAGGATCTGCCGAGCGAACGTCGTCCGACGCGTTAACCGGCTGCCGCTTAGGCCCCGGCGGCGTTCTGCGCGTCGAACACGGCCTGAAGTAGACCGGGAAAGCGCTGCTCCAGGTCCTCGCTGCGCAGCGAGTTCATGATCGAGGTGCCCACGTACTCCTGCCGGATGACCCCGGCTTCGCGCAGCACTCGAAAGTGGTGTGAGGCCGTCGACTTCGAGACGGGCAGTTCGAAGGTGAGGCACGCCTGGTTATCGTCGCAATGCGACAGCCGGCACGCGATAAGCCGCCGCACCGGGTCGGACAGCGCGGCGAGCACCGCGTCGAGTTGAATGTCCGGCGTATTCGGATGATTGAGCGTGCGCATACGTCCTCCCTCCTGAATTCTCGTAGCGGCGACGTCATACCTCCATCGAGGCGATGCCCTGATTCTAAGGCCTCCCCGAAGTGTGGGCGGTCCCGTCCTGCGCGTTAGTACGATGGTTCTCGAACTATGGTACAACGAAGGGCGTCGAACCAACCGACTCTTCGCTAAAGGAACCCGCATGAGCCACGCCCTGCTCGAACCGATCACCCTCCGCGGCACCACGTTTCGCAACCGTGTGTGGATCCCGCCGATGTGCCAGTACGTCGTCGACGCCGAGGACGGCGTGCCCACCCCGTGGCACCTCATGCACATCGGCTCGTTCGCGCGTGGCGGCGCCGGTGCCGTGATCGTCGAGGCCACCGGCGTCGTTCCGGAGGGGCGGATCAGCCCCCGCGACCTCGGTCTGTGGAACGACACCCAGCGCGATGCCTTCGCGCCGATCGTGTCGTTCGCGCAGTCGCTCGGCGCGAAGGTCGGCATCCAGCTCGCGCATGCCGGACGAAAAGCGTCGACGCACCCGGAGTGGGGCACCGACGGTACGGGGTCACTCACCGAGGCCGAGGGCGGGTGGCAGACCGTCGCCCCCTCGGCGCTCGCCTTCGAGGGGCTCGACGCGCCGGTCGCGCTCGATGAGGCGGGCATCGCCGACCTCGTCAGCGCCTTCGCCGACTCCGCCCGCCGCGCGGTCGAGGCCGGCTTCGATTTCGTCGAGATCCACGGCGCCCACGGCTACCTCGTCCACGAGTTCCTCTCGCCGCTGTCCAACGAGCGCACCGATGCGTACGGCGGCGACCTCGCCGGCCGCTCCCGCTTCCTGTTCGAGATCGTCGACGCGGTCCGCGCCGAGATCCCCCAGGACATGCCGCTTCTCGTGCGCCTTTCCGCAACCGATTGGAATGACGCCGGAGTGACCGTTCCCGAGACCGCCGAACTCGCCGCGCTCCTTGCCGATCGCGGCGTCGACCTGATCGACGTGTCGACCGGCGGCAACGTGCTCGCTGATATTCCGGTCGGTCCGGGCTACCAGGTGCCCGCGGCCGCAGAGGTGCGCGCATCGAGCGGCGTGCCTGTGTCCGCCGTCGGCATGATCGATGAGCCCAAGCAGGCCGAGCAGATCGTGGCCACGGGCCAGGCCGACGTCGCCATGATCGGCCGCGAGGCTCTGCGCGACCCGAACTTCGCGCTGCGCGCGGCCCGCGAGCTGCGCGTGGACATCGACTACGTGCCGCGGCCCTATCACCGCGCGTACAAGTAGCGCGGAAGTCAGTGTGTAGCTCGCCGAGCGCGCACGGCATCTCCGCCGTCATCCCTGATACGCCTACGCTTGTGCCATGCGCAGAAATCTTCCCGCGGCCGAACGCTCGCCGGACCAGGTGTATTCGCTGCTCACGTCGTCGATCGTGCCGCGCCCGATCGCGTGGGTGTCCACGCGCTCGCTCGAGGGCATGCTCAACCTCGCGCCGTACTCGTTCTTCACCGTCGCGTCGCAGGACCCGGCGATCGTGTCGGTGACCTCAGTCGGCCGCAAGGACACGCTCGCGAATGTCCGAGCGACGGGGGAGTTCGTGGTCAATATCGGCTCGGAACATCTCATCGACCAGATCAACGAGAGCTCGGGCGCCTACCCGCGTGAGTTCGACGAGTTCGAGGCCGCCGGCCTCACTCCCGAGGACTCCGAATACATCGACGTCCCGCGAGTGGCGGAGGCGGCCATCGCGATCGAGTGCGCCCTGCACGATCTCCACGAGGTCGGCAACGGGACGCTGATCCTCGGGAAGGTTGTGAACTTCTCGATCTCCGAGTCCGTCCTCGCCGAGGATGGGCTGCCGCTGATCGACAAGGTGCGCCCGCCGTCACGCCTGGGTCGAACCGAATGGGGGCTGGCCCCAGAGGTCACGGAAAGGGAGCGCCCGCAGGTGAAGTAGCCCGCGGGGAATCGAACCTCGCGCGCCCCGCCGCGGCAGGTGTATTACTGGTGCCACGCACATCGCGCCGCGCGGCCCGTCGCACACGCACCGCAGTGCATCCCGCACGGTCGCCGCACCGCGCAGCGCATCCGCGAGAAGGAGTTCGCAATGGCACAGTCAAACAATCAGGTCCCCGTCTTCGAGCTCGGGGGAGGCGTGCAGATCCCGGCGATCGGGTTCGGCGTGTTCCAGACCCCCGCGGAGGAGACCGTCGCGGCCGTCGAAAAGGCGCTCGAGGTCGGCTACCGCCACATCGACACCGCCGCCGCCTACGGCAACGAGCGCGAGGTCGGCGAGGCGATCCGCAATTCCGGCCTCGCCCGGGACGACGTGTTCATCGGGACCAAGGTGTGGCCCACCGACTACGGCTTCGAATCCACGCTGCACGCCTTCGACAAGGCAACGGGCAAGCTCGGCGTCGACACTCTCGATCTGCTCATCCTCCACCAGCCCGCCGTCGACGCGTTCGACCGCACCCTCGAGGCGTACCGTGCGCTGGAGAAGCTGCGCGCCGACGGCAAGGTGCGCGCCATCGGCGTCTCGAACTTCACCCCACCGCTGCTTGACCGGCTGCTCGAGTCCGCCGAGGTCACCCCGGCGGTCAACCAGATCGAGCTGCATCCGTATTTCAGCCAGGTCCCCTCGCGCGACGCGAACGCGCGCCGCGGCATCCTCACGCAGGCCTGGTCTCCCATCGGCGGGATCACGAAATACTATGACGGTGGAGCTCCCGGGCGCGTGGCCTTCGAAGATCCCGAGTTGCTCGACATCGCCTCGGCCCACGGCAAGACCCCGGCGCAGGTCATGCTGCGCTGGCACCTGCAGCAGGGCCGGCAGGTCATCCCCAAGTCCACCAACCCCGCGCGCATCGCCGAGAACTTCGACGTGTTCGATTTCGAGCTCACGGTCAAGGAACTCAAGCGCATCGACGATCTCGACACCGGCAAGCGCAGCGGTCCGGACCCGGACTCCCCGCAGCCGGACTTCTTCAAGATGGAGATCCCGGAGGCCTAACGCGGGCTACCGCACCACGAGATCGCTGTCGGTCGCACTCATCGTGATCGGAGCGATGCGCTTGCCCTTCATCCACCCGTCGACAAACGCCGCCACCGCCGGGTCGGACCCGCGCGCGTCGAACACCTCGGGTGCCAGCTCGACGGCGCCGATGAGATGACGCGGCTGCGCATCGAGTCCCGCCGCGCGCGGGTACATCCGCATCCCGTCGGCGCTGTGCAGCTGCACGGGAATCGTCTCACCGTCCGGCGTCGTCACGCTCGCCGCACGCGTGGTCGCCGCGGGATCGAAACCGTCGACGTGCAGTTCGTACCCCGACGGCGCCGCAGCCTGCCCGGCCGCGTCGAGCAGTCGCGGATCCACCACTGAGTACGGTAGCCCGATATCGAGCAACAGATCCGCGTCGACCATCGCGTCTCGCGAGGGGAGCGAGGCGGTAAAACCCCAGGGTGACGGCGGAGCCAAGGTGTCCACAGAGCGGTCAGTGGGCGCGTTGTCGATGAGATCGTCGTGGAGCTCTTCGCCCGTGGCCTCAAACGTCCACTCTGCGTCCGTGAGCATCTTGTGCCAGAAACCGGTGACGCCATCCCTGCGTCCCTCGACTCTCAACTCGCGGCGGTCTGGACCCGGCCCGGTGGTATTGATGCTGATGGTCGAGGTGATCTCGCCATCGATCTTCGGCTGCTGCGCCCAATCCGGAGCGGGAAGCTGTACGGCCGCCGTCCCGCGATCGAAGAGCTCGAAGATTAGGTTCGAGGCTGACGGCTTGTGCGATTGGTCCTCCCAGCTATAGCGGAAGAAGACGCTGTCCGAGCCGGAGGAATCGAAGTCGAACGTCCGCGTATACATGTCGCCGTACTTGTTCATCACGAACGTTGTCGATCCCGAAGCGGACAGGGACGAGGAGATGAACCGCCCGCCGAGCGGGCCGCCGATCTCGTAGCTGTTGTCGTTGGGAAGCCACGGGTCGGCGTAGGTGATTCGGCTGCCGTCGCCGGTCAACGCGGGCACCATCGTCATCTTCGCGAGCCCGACCGGATGAGTGCGGCCGGCGATGTCGGTGTACTCCTTGGTGTCCCAGGGCGAGGCGACGGACAGCGCCCACGAGTTGTTCTCGATTCCTGACGGCGCCCCGTCCGCGGTAGAACCGGGAACCTTCTGCCCCGGCGCCGACCACAGCATCGCGCCCCACGCCGAGGTCCAGTTCCACGTGATCGGATCCTGGCTCACGTTGTCCATCGTGTACATCCAGCCACGATCATCGACCGCGACCATTTCATCGTCGTCGACGGAGATGGCGACGATGTTTCCGCGCAGGCAACTCGGCGTCGGCACGTGCCGCCACGGCTGAGCATCGCCCGAGCGCGGCCGCGTGAGCATCGCCCCCTCGACGAGCGCGAACTCGTAAAACCGATTGAACTGCGTGCGCGGTGTGCGCAGGTCGACGCGCGAGGGAGCATGGGCGCCGTCATAGGTGGGGAGGTTGTCCAGGCCGAACTGGCCGGCACCCGAGGGCAGACCGGGCGGGAGCTGCGCGGTGCCGAACGGGACGCACGCCTCCGGGCCGCCCAGTGCGACGGCCGATTGTGCGTCCGCGCTTGCGGGCGACAGGGTGAGGCCGAGCGCGAGAAGCGGAACGAACGCGGCGAGGCGACGTGAACGTGAGCGGATCCCGGGCGTAGTCATGGTGCCGAAGTGTGCCCGAATCGCCGCGCTGCCGAGGGCGAATTGCGGAGCTCGGAACGGGGGCTAGCGGCGCTCATGCGGCAGCGTAATGGGGCCGAATTACGCATTGGCGCAGAAAAATTTTGTAAGAGTTTTGCGAATTGTTGCGTTTGGGATGCGCTGCACGGATGAAGAAAAATTATTTGCGGCCAAAGCGAAATTGGATATTCGGCGGTACGGAATGTGTAACAGGTCACGGTGGGCGGTCGACAGTCCTGGTGTGACGGGTGAGCAAATCCTCCGGCGAATGCGCTGGTACTCGCCCTGGAGGTCACTCGCAATCGCTGCATCCCTTGGTCAGCGAAAACAAGGAGATCATCATGTGTGCCACTCATTCCCCGACAAATGTAAACGACGATAACCGGCAGGCTGGTTCTCGTAATGTCGGTCGTCGCGCGCTCGCTGCCGCCGTCACCGCAGGCGCTTTCGTTGGACTCTCTGGCGTCGTCGCGCCGATGGCCTCGGCGCAAGAAGAGGTCAAGGGCAAGATCGGCGAAGAGTACGTCGCCGCGGCCGAGGCGAACGGCCAGACTCCCGAGGAGTTCTTCGGCGCGGCCACCTCGCCGGAGCTCGATGCGGCCAATGGCGGCAAGTTCCAGACCTTCGAGAAAGACAAGAAGTCGATCTACTGGAATCCTGACGTCGCCGGTGGCCAGGCCAATCAGGTCGGCGGAGATATCTTCGACCTGTGGGGCGAGACCACGATGAACGGTTCCCCTGGATACGAATGGGGCCCGCTGCACTACCCGACGACGCGCGAGTGGTCGACGAACGAATCCGGTGCATCCGGTGTTACCGGCCGAGGCAACCACTTCGAAGGCGGCTCGATCTACTGGTCGCCGGACCACGGGGCTCAGCTGGTCTGGGGTCTCGTGCGGGACGCGTGGTGGCACATTGGCGCCGAGTCGAGTGAGCTCGGACTGCCCATCGCGCCCGAAACTTTCGACGGCTCGGGGTGGATGCAGAAGTTCGAGGGCGGCGTCGTTGTCGTCCGGACCGACGGGCTGGCGCGAGTGTCGACGGAGAATTCGCCGGCCGGCACCGAGCCGGTGCCGATCAACGAGCTGACAATCGGATAACGGATCCGCAAGTCGGCGACGTACGGCTGCGAGCCACGTGATGCGGCGGCGACCTGGAGTCAGGTTGCCGCCGCATTCGTGTGCCGCGATCGCCCTTGGTGCCACGTCCGTGCCATCCCTGTCTGTCCTTCCGGTTAGCCGGACATCCAGCTCCCGTCGGCGTCGGCAAAAGCTGGTTCTGGGGAGTCGAAATTCGAGCTTGGCCTAGTCAAGTGACGGCCGTTTCGTCACGTTCCCAAGCCCGTACTCGGCGCCCGAAATAAACCGCTACGCCAGTACACAAACCGTCGTGTCATGACGCGGGTGAAAGGTGACTCGCGCTTCGGTCTGGGGGCGGCGGGAGTGGCGGCGGCCGGGATTGGGCGATTTCTGGCGATTCTGGGCGTGCGCGAAGGCTGCGTTGGGGCGCCCGAAATTGCGGCAGCACGTAATTGCAGGTAGGCGAGTTGCGCGTCGGCCGGCTTGGGCATGGACAGGCAACGCGAACTCCGCGATAACCGGGCGGCTGCAGGAAGCGGCCGGCTCGGGGCGCAGGCGGCCGGGAAGGCGCGGCAGCCGGCATGAATGGTTGAAGGCCCGCCCGAGAGATTCGGGCGGGCCTTGGCGGGTGCGGTGGTCGAGCGCGCTGAGGCAGCGATCAGGGATGCGTCGATCTGGGATTAGTCGTCCCAGTCGTCATCCCAGTCATCATCGAAGTCGTCCCAGTCGTCGTCGATGAAGTCGAGGAGGGGCCACGGGACGGTGATCCCGACGGAGCCGAGAGCGGAGTTGACCTGGTGGCGGATGTGAGCGGGGATGTCGATGCCGTCGTAGTGGACGACACCGTGGGTGGAGGGGTCGGCGGGCGCGGTCACGGTCTGGGCCGAAGCCGTGCCGGCTCCGAGTCCAACCGCGAGGGCGATGGTTGCAGGGACAGAGGTCAGGAGGGTCAGTGCCCTCGTCATGTTCTTTGACATGCCTCTACGATCTCGGCGCCGAATGAGGGCAGAATGAAACGATTATGAGGAGCAATTCATGTTCGGCGTCCGGGTGTGATCACTCGCCTCGGTAGCCGTCGAAGGCTGCCTCTACATCTGCAGTGGAGAGTCCGTAGTCGGCCAACGTGTACGAATGCTTCGGGGCGCGCGCACCGGACAGCGATTTGGTGTTCTCCGCGATCACCGCTGCCTCGACATCCGCCGTGTACTCCGCACCGGCGGCGGCGTAGACCTTGCGGACGGCAGCTCCGGCGTCATCGAGTAGTTCGGAATGCGTGACGTCGACGAACGTGGCCTCCGGATGGCGGGCGCGCGCGGCGGTGAACTCTGAAAGCCCGCGCGACCACAGCTCGAGCTGCGTGCGGCCGATGCGTTCGCGCGTGAAACCGGTGGACCACGTGCCCGCCGCGTGCTCGGCGAGCGAACACATCGAGGCCATCGACTTCACCGGATCGCGATGAGTATGGACGATGACGGCATCGGGGTAGACGTCGAGCAACGCATCCAGCGCGAACAGGTGGCTCGGGTTCTTGAGCACCCATCGCTTACCGGGATCGTTCGCGCCGATGAGCTGCAGGTTGCGCTTGTGTCGGGCGTACGCAGGCCGCCAATCGGTGCCCGCGAGCCACCGCGAATAGCTCGGCAGGTAGGCGAGGCATTCGTAGGAGATCGAGGTGAAGGACTGGCGGAGTAGTTGCCAGCATTCCTCGAGGTCGTCGGCGGAGATGTAGTGGACGCCGCCGAAATCGGGGTGCTCGGTCATGAAGCCCGAGTACAGGTCTCGGATGCCGGTGTACGTCGGATCGGATACCCATTGCTCGCGCGGCGGGCGTGGCTGCGGGACCTCGGTGAGCCACAGCTCGAGGCCCTGGTGGGCCGGGTCCGCGCCGAGCAGGCGATGCAGCGCGGTGGTGCCGGTGCGCGGCAGGCCGGTGACGAAGATCGGCCGCTCTACTTGTGTATCGAGAACGCCCGGGCGGCGCGCGATCCCGTCCTCGGCGAGCAGGCGGGCCGCGATTGCGCCTTTGAGGGTCGCGCGGAAATACTTCGACCCCTCCGGGGTGAGCTCGGCGTCGGAGTGCAACGAATCGAGGAGCCGCGAAAGGCCCTCGCGGTGGTGGTCCGCGTCCGGACCGAGCTCGGTGAGCCCTGTCGCTCGCTGCGCGGAGGCGTGGAGATCGTCGACGTCGCCGACGAACGTGCGCGTGGCGTCGGTATTCGGTGCGCTCATCTGGTCGATCCTTCGCGAGTGGCGGGTCCAGCGGGTGGGTTCGCCAGTGTAGGCCCGTACGTTGCGGCGAAGACCACTTTTTCCGACCGCCGGAACCGCCGCGAGGCACCGGCTTTCGGCGCGGGGCGTGCGGTAAAAACAAGGGGAGCGATGCAGGTACACCGGACGCGCGAGGTGCGCCCGGGACGGCGATAAGGGGGAGCGGTGGCACGGTGGCGGCGCTGGGTGGCAGGGGCGATCATCGTGCCCGCGCTCGCGGCGGGCTCGGCGAGCTGCAGCTTCCTCTCCGACGAGGTGCCGGTCCCCGAGATCCCGCTGACCTCCGCCGAGCGCGACTGCCTTACCGTGGCCGCCGCGCTCACCGACGCCCAGCTCACCTCACTCGCGCGCGGGATGGACGTGTGGATCCCGCGCGAAAACCTCGAATACCTCGCGTCCATGGCCGCGACCCTCGACGCCCGCGGTGGCGCCCTGGCGCTAGCCGCCTCCACCAAGAATGACGCCGGAGCTCGGCAGATTCTAGGCAACGCGCTGTCGGTGCTCGCCAATCCACAGGTCCACACCCCGGGATCACTCGGCCCTGCGGTAGAGGAATTCGAGGGCCCGGGCCCGGATGCGGCGGTGGACCCCGCGTGCTTCGACCCGTCGCCCGAGGACTTTTCCGCACACGACGCGGCTTCGGCTGAGCTCGAGGAGAATCCGGACTACTCCGGGCGCGCGCGGTCGGAGTCGGAGGCCCGTGGCCGGGCCGCCGAGCAGGCACGTGCCGAAGCCTCCGCGGAAGCCGAGGAATCGGAAGAGCCGGGTGCGGGCGAAGCGAGCCACGCTGCGGAACCGGGTGCGCGCGAGCCGGCCGCGGAGTCCGGCAGCGCCACCGAGACGAGCGCCGCCGAGGAGGCCGAATCGGAATCCGCCGACGAGGAGGACGCGCCGGCGCCGATCGTCGTCGAGCGCTTCATCGACATGCGCGGCGACGCACCCGAGTCCGGCGGGATCGATGCTCTGCCGTCGGAGTTGCGGGCGGCGCTCACCTCGAGTCCGGTCGCGTGGAACGCGAGGATCTTCGGTCTCGGTGGGCGGGTCACCCTACGCACGTTCTCCGAACTCGAATCGGTGTCGGCGGTGGTCGACGCAGCCGACGAGGATGTGCGGCGCGGCTCGGATATCGACCGCGCGTTCATCGCCCGCGCCGGGGAGATCGCTGGCGCGGTTGTCGGCCACGGCGGCGGCGATATGTCCGTGCCCGGCGAGCGCAACCGCGTCGCCGAAGACGAGATCGCGCGACTGCTGTCGACCATGATGTCCGCCGCAGCGCCCGACACGACCGCCGTGCACGACGCGTTCGTCACCGGGCGCGAAGGCGGGCCGCAGCGGCTCGGCGAGATCCCCGGCGGAAGCTTCGTCGCGCCGGGCATCGCGGACATCGAACCCGAGGACGCGCGGTACGGCAACCTCGAGTATTCCTCGGCGCATGCGATCGGCCATCTCCTGGCGTTCGACTGGCCCGACGATCCCGGGATAAGGAGCGGCGCGGAAAAGTTGTTCGGAAATCTGGGCGACTCCGACGTCATATTCGAAGGTCCCGAGCAGCCTGCTGAGGCTGCGGCGTTCGCGGGGGAGGCGACGGGAGAGCTCGCGCGGATCGTCGCGGCAGCGCGTGGGCCGCTGCTCAAGGTCGACGGGTACGGGGATCGGCCGATGGGCGTGATCAACCCCGGCGTCTCTACGGCTGTAGCGAATGCGATCGGGCCGCGGCTTCTAGAGCTTTCAGGGGATGACGGCGGACGCGCCGGGCTTTCCGGCGCGCGGCCTCTCGACTCGCTTGAACAGGCGAGCGATGTGATCGCGGTGCTCGCGACGTCCTCCGATGCGGCGAGGACGCTCGCGACGCACGCGGCGGACGGGATCTTCGTGGCCGAGGCGCAGTACGCCGGCGAGCCCGGAGGCGCGGTGGGAGACGAGGCCGCGGACGATGCTGCGGTGGTGCACAAGCGCATCGACGCGGCGCTGACGGATGGGCTGCGGACCGCGTGGGAGCGGATCGACGCGCGCGGGACGAATGCTGAACGACAGCGCGTCGAGGACATGATCGCGAACGGGATATTCTACGATCCGGCGTCGAGCGTGCTCACCAAAGCGCCACGCGGAGTGGATGTTCGGGCCGAGGAGCCGTTCGTCGGGACTCCTGTAATTGCTGCGGATGCGTCGCAGGCGCGACTCGTGCGCGAGGGGGAGCGGTCGGTGGCCGACGTGCTAGATGAGCTCGGGCTCGAGGTGGAGTCTGGACCGGGATCGGCGCGGGCCTTGTACGCGTTCCTCGTGGGTGCGCCTGCGGATCGCGACGTGTTCGAGCGCGAGAAGTGGGAGGACGAGGACGTCGACTTCATCGATGGCGATGACTCGTTCGACAGGCGCGCGGCGGCTGCGAATGAGGAACTGTTCGTTGAGCTGGCCGAGCGGATTGTCGGCGAGACGGACGAGGCCTATGGCGAGGCATTCGACGATGGGTATGCGGCGGGTGACTGGTCGACTCGCTGAATTCAGCTACGGGTTTAACTGACGATTTAGAATTCAGAACGACAGATGCCCTATCGATGTGTGTAACGCCTCACGTGGCTTTCCCGACTATACAGATGTGACGGGTGAGCAATCCTTCCGGTGAAAGCGCTGGTACTCGCCCCAGAGTTCACGTTGTTCATGCCGACCAAAGGGTGTCGGCGATGCCAAGGAGATCGCTATGCGTACCACCATTTCGCCCGAGAAAGTAAGCATCACAAACACGGCTGCGGGTTCTATTGGCCGCGGTCGTCGGATCTTCACCGCCGTCATCGCAGCCGGCGCGTTCGCCGGACTGTCCGGACTCGTCGCCCCGACCGCAAATGCACAGAACGTCGGCGGCCGCATCGGCGAGGAGTACGTCGCCGCGTCTGCGGCCAACGGGCAGTCGCCGCAGGGCTACTTCGGCCCGGCGACCACGCCCGAACTCGACGCCGCCCGCGGCGGCAAGTTCCAGAACTTCGAGAAGGACAAGGCCATCTACTGGCACCCGCTCGTCTCCGACGGTCGCGCCAACCAGGTCGGCGGCGCCATTCGAACCAAGTGGGGCGAGACCACCGCGAACGGCAGTGCTGGGTGGGAGTGGGGCCCGCTGATGTACCCCACGACCCGCGAGTGGTCCTCTCGTCCCTCGTCCGAGTCGGGCAAGGTCGCCCGCGGTAACCACTTCGAGGGCGGCACCGTGTACTGGGTACCGGAAGTGGGCACGTACGTGACCTGGGGTCTCGTGCGCGACGCATGGTGGAGGATCGGCGCGGAGGACAGCCGCCTCGGCCTGCCAACCTCGGACGAGCGCCGCCTGTCCACCGGCTGGGAGCAGGACTTCGAAGGAGGCGTCATCAACGTCGACCTTCGCGGCAACGTCACCATCATGGTCTACGGCCCGCGCGGCGAGCGCGAAGAGGTCCAAGGCCCGGTCGCGGTCCAGGACCTCGTTCCGGAGTAGTCGGGGAGCTCGTTAGCGGGGCAACTCGGTAACCGGGAAGCTCGGTAGCCAATTAGCTAGGCACCCCGATTCGCCCGCCGCGAGCGCTACGAGCGCATGCGGCGGGCGAACGCACGTCTGCGGGCGGCGATGCGCTCGGACCACTGCTCGGGCGTCACCATCTGCTCGGCGAAGTCGGGTAGTTCGGAGGCGATATCGGCGGCGTCCACGATGCGCGCGGTAGGTCCGGCGTCATCCGTGATGGGCGCCGACACCCGCTGCCAGCGGAACTGCATGATTCCCTCGGCGTGCCCCATCGTGTCGATCCAGTTCGCCACGCCCGGGTTATCAGCGGCGAGGACCATGTGGATCATGCCGCCGGTCGCATGCGCCTGCCGCGAGGTGAGCGAAGTCTGCCGATGCACGTAATCGAGCGAGATGTACCACGGGCTACCGAGCTGAAACCCCTGGTACGGCGCATCGGACACGGGAACCGAGACGATCATCGCCTGCCCGGGCGCGAGCGCGAACCGGCCCGCCGAGGAGTACTGCGTGGCGAGCCCGCCGGGGGTCAGCCGCGGCGCGCCGAACGTGTTGGGCTGCTGCTCGCCGAAGAACCATCCCGGGAACGCGAGCCACGTGTGCATGCGCGAGACCAGCGCCTTGCCTGCACGTTCGTAGAACTTCGCCATCGCCTCGGGTGTGACGTCGGACTTCGGGTTCTCTTCGCCGATCGTGTCCGTGCGCGTGAGCCAAATCCGCCCGGGCGTTTCTGATTCCCAGTCGGAGAAAACCTCGCGTATCGAGAGGATCGACGAGCCCTCGGCGAGGCCGAGGTAGCTCGGGTCCGCGGGCGAATCGTCGCCGCGCATCGGTCCCATCCGGAAAGAGAAGGAGCCGTCGTCGGCAATGTTCAGGTCGCGGTCGTCGAACGCGGTGGCGCTGCCGGCGACCTCGGAGGCCGAGTAGTTGCCCTGGAGGACCTGGAACGACAAATCGGTGGTCGTCCCTCGGACGCCTTCCACGAGATACTCGGCGCCATCGGCCAGGTTCGCGTGGTAGTAGATCGTGTCCGGGTTGTCGAGGCCCATCTTCGTGAACGGGCCCGTGGACTCGGATAGGAGAGGGAAGCAACGATCGGAATGCTGCCGCGATTGGATGACCGCGCGCACCGAACCCGCGAGGTAGTCAAGCCCCTCAGCGAGTATCTGCTCGCTGGTGCATAGCGGAGACGAGCGAAGTATGTGCTCGGCCTCGGCGATCGCGTCGGTGAGCGGCTTGGTGGCGGTGGTGTCGAGAGAGCGTGGTCGTGCCTCGTTGTCCGGTCCTTCGGTCATGATCGCCAGGCTAATGCGGTGCCAATAAATACGCGGAAGAAACCGGGGGAGTGGAACCATTGAATAGTACAGAGAAAGCTGTACTATCCGAGGGGTGTCGAATACTGTGACTCTCTCCCATACAGCGTCGGTGTCCCGGTTCGGGTATGCCCTCTCCGACGAGACCCGCGCCCGAATCCTGCTCGAGCTGCGCGGCGGGCCGGCGACCCCTTCCGAACTGCTCGACATCCTCGGGGTGTCCAAGCAGCTTCTCTCCAATCATCTTTCGTGCCTGCGCGGGTGCGGCCTCGTCGCGTCCGAGCGTCACGGGCGCCATATGCGCTATTCGCTCGCGGTTCCCGAACTCGGCGCCGCCCTCGGCTCACTGGTGCAGCTCGTGCTCGAGGTGGACCCGCACTGCTGCGAAAGTGCCGGCTGCGCAGAGAACGGGTGCACCTGCTCATGACGGCGCCGCACACACTTACCGATGGACGCCGCGAGGTACTTCGGCGCCGAATCCGATGGATCGTCGCCGCGACCATCACCTACAACGTCATCGAAGCGGTCATCGCGCTCCTCGCCGGGCGTGCCGCCACGTCGGCGGCCCTCGTGGGATTCGGGCTCGATTCGGCGGTGGAAGTGCTGTCCGCGGCGGCCGTCGCGTGGCAGTTCTCCGGCCGGGACCCTGAACGGCGAGAACGCGCCGCGCTCTATACCATCGCCCTGTCCTTTTTCGGTCTCGCCGCCTTCGTGACCGTCGACGCCGTGCGCTCGCTCGCGGGCGCGGGGGAAGCCGAGCATTCGACAGTCGGCATCGTCCTTGCCGCCGTGAGCTTCGCGATCATGCCCGCATTCTCCTGGTTCGAGCGGCGCACCGGCCGGGAACTCGGTTCGGCTACTGCGGTCGCGGACTCCAAGCAGACGCTGATCTGTGCGTATCTCTCCGGTGCCGTGCTCCTCGGGCTCGCGGCGAACTCGCTATTCGGGTGGGCGTGGGCCGACTCGGTCGCGGCGCTGGGGATCGCCGTGTTCGCCGTCCGCGAGGGCATCGAGGCCTGGTGGGGCGAGACGTGCGCGCAGCCGGTGTCCGCGCTTACCGGAGAAAGCGCCGGAAACGACTCCTGCTGCTGATGGCCCGAAGCGGGAACCCGGGCGGACTACGATGTGGGAATGATGACGATGGGAACCGTGGCGATCATTGTCGCGGCGATCCTCGTGGGCACGGTGCTGCAGCGGATTTCCGGAACCGGCGTGGGGCTCGTGGTGGCGCCGACGTTGTCGATTCTGCTCGGGCCGGCGCTCGGCGTGCTCGTGACGAACATGACGACTGTCGTGTCCGGCTTTCTCATCATGATCGCGGTGTGGTCGCGGATCGACTGGCGCCGCTTCTGGCTCATCGGGCCCGCGGCGATTCTCGGAGCGATTCCCGGCGCGCTCGTCGTCGGCGCGCTGCCGCCCGGCTGGCTGTCGATTCTCGTCGGCGCGATCGTCGTGTTCGCCCTGCTGGTCACCGTGGGGATGCGGACGTTGCCGCGGGTCGACGGGAACCCGATCGCTATGCTCAGCGGATTCGTTGGAGGCTTCTTCAACACGACCTCGGGCGTCGCGGCGCCGGTGATGGTCATCTATTCGCGCCTTGCCAGGTGGCAGCAGTTGCGCTTCGCCGCGACCTTGCAGCCGATCTTCATGACAATGGGCGCGGCGTCGGTGGCGAGCAAACTCGCGACCGGGGTGACCGCGGATGCCGGCGGCGCCGACCTCCATCTCGGCTGGCTCGCGCCCGGCGTCATCGCCACCGTGCTCGTGGGGATCGCCGTGGGCACGTGGCTCGGCACGCGCGTGCCGGTCGCCCAGGCGCGGAGGCTCGCGCTGCTGCTCGCCGCCCTCGGCGGTGTCGGCGCGATCGTGCGCGGGGCGCTCGAGGTCATCTAGCAAAGGTCGCCGCCGATTGTTCGCGGCAAAAGTGGGACGGTGCCGAACTCCGTGTGATTAGCTCGGGGTATTCGGCCTGGTGATCCGCGCCACATCCGATCGGTGTCCGCGCGCGGTGAGGCCGAATGTATCCGCGCCCACGATCCCAGGAGTGCCGACATGTCGACCACCACCGCCCCCAAAGACACAGAAGGCCGCGAACTCTCACCCGGCGCGCGGGAAAAAGGAGACGACAAGCCGACGCTCGTGCGCCGGATGATCGGTCTCGTCCTCGGCGTCGTCGGCGCGCTCGTCGTCTACTTCCTCATGCCGAGCGACCTCGAAATGTGGCCGCGCATCACGGCCGCAGTCGCCGTGCTCATGGCGGTGTGGTGGATGACGGAGGCCATCCCGATCCCCGCGACCGCGCTGCTCCCGTTGGTGCTGTTCCCGCTGCTCGTACCCGAAGGCGATTTCGGCTCGGGTGACGAGGCCGCCGGTGGCATCTCGGTCGATGACGTCGGCGCGAGCTACGGCAACAACATCATCTTCCTGTTCATGGGCGGATTCATGCTCGCCCTCGCCATGCAGAAATGGAACCTGCACCGGCGCATCGCATTACTCACGCTCCGGGCGATGGGGTCGAAACCGGCGAACCTCATCGCCGGGTTCATGATCTCCACCGGATTTATCTCGATGTGGGTGTCCAACACGGCAACGGCCGTGATGATGCTCCCCATCGGCATCTCCGTCCTCATGCTCGTCAACAAGGTGGTCAAGGAACAGAGTCCTGACGGCGGAGGACTCGAATCGCCGGACGTCGACCCTGCCGGCGGCGACGAAGATGGCGAAATCGGCATGTCGCAGGAAGCGGTGAAGTCGAAGTTCGGCACCGCCCTGATGCTCGGCATCGCCTACGCGGCCTCGATCGGCTCGGTGGGGACTATCATCGGCACCCCGCCGAACGCACTCCTCGTCGCCCACATGGACACAACACATGGTGTGTCGATCGGCTTCGGCCAGTGGATGCTCGTCGGCGTTCCCGTCGCCATCGTGATGCTCATCGCCGCCTGGCTCCTTCTGACCAAGGTGCTGTTCCGGCCCGAGATCGACGAGATCCCCGGCGGATCGGAGCTGATCAAAAACGAGCTCGACAAGCTCGGCCCGATGAGCTCGGGGGAGAAGCGCGTGCTCGCGATCTTCGTGCTCGCCGCGGTCGCGTGGATCGCGGTGCCCCTCGTCTCCGACTACCTCCTCGGCCTCGAGGACCCGTTCATCTCCGACGCGGGCATCGCGGTGTCCATCGCCGTGCTCCTGTTCCTCCTTCCCGGCGGCGCCGCGCGCGGGGTCCGCCTGCTCGACTGGGACTCGGCGGTCAAGCTGCCCTGGGGCGTGCTCCTTCTCTTCGGTGGCGGGCTCGCGCTGTCCTCGCAATTCTCGGATTCGGGGCTCTCCGAGTGGCTCGGTTCGCAGCTCGAGGGCCTCGCGGGCGTACCGATCTGGGTCATCGTGCTCATCCTGTGTGCCGGCATCCTGCTGCTCACGGAGATGACCTCGAACACAGCGACAGCAGCGACGTTCCTACCCGTGGCCTCCGGCGTGGCGATGGGCACCGGGATCGAGCCGCTGCTGCTCGCCGCTCCGCTCGCGCTGGCCGCGACCTGCGCGTTCATGCTTCCCGTCGGAACACCGCCGAACGCGATCGCCTACGGCTCCGGCTACGTCACCATCGGCCAGATGGTTCGCGGTGGCGTCTGGCTCAACGTCACCGCCGTCGTCGTCATCACAGCCGCCTCGCTGACGCTGCTCGTGTGGGTGTTCGGGCTCTCGCTCTAGCCCGCACCCTCGCCGGGGGCTCGGAAACTCCGCCGTCATGGGTGGGGAATGGGCAGTTTTGTGCCATTGACCGATGTGCGGCGCCCGGTCCTGCGATAATGAGCCGCGTCATTCGTGACTCAGGTCACCGGAAAGGGTTGATGGGTAGTGGGTACGACGTCGAAATGGGTGCGCGCGGTGCTTGGGCTCGGTGCGGCGGTGGCGATCGCGCTGCCGACTGCCGGGGTCGCCGGGGCGCAGGAAGTGCAGTGGCCGGAGCCGAGCGGGGTCGCCGGCGCGCCGGCACTGGAGGGCCAGGAACAATGCGCCCCTCCGGAACCCGGCGCCGGACCACAGACCGCGACGGCGGGAGACGTGGGCATCGACCAGGCGAAGCTCGATGAGGCCATCGCATTCGCCGCCTCGCGAATGCGGATCAATATCCAGGTCTACCGCAACAACTGCCTTATCGGGCGTGGGCCGCTCAATGACCACACCGACGACCTACGGTGGAACATCTGGTCATCGACCAAATCGGTGGTCGCGATGCTCGCGGGAATCGCCAACGGGCAGGGCAAGCTCGACCTCGACGCGCCTATTGGCCAGTACCTCGACGAGGGGCAGGGCGATGAGGCCCATCGCGCGATCACCGCGCGGAATCTGCTCACGCAGACCTCTGGGTTGCAGCAGTCGATCGTGTCCGAGGGTGTGCCGAGCGGACTCGACCTCGACCCTTCGATCGTCGAGCAGGCCCTCGCGCTTCCCGTGATCCACGAGCCGGGAACGTTCTTCGAGTACACCCAGCGCGGGCCGGACCTACTCGCCCATGTCATCGAAAAGGCGGTGGGGGAGGACCTGCAGGCCTTCGCACAGCGCGAGCTGTTCGACCCCATCGGCGTCGGTGCCGACCGCTACCACTGGTCGCGCGACCGCAGCGGAAACACGTACGGCTTCGCCGGGCTGTTTATTCCGCCCGTCGACTTCGCGCGGATCGGGATGCTGCTGTCCAACAACGGCGAATGGAACGGCAACCGGATCATTCCCGTCGACTACATGCGCCAGCTGCGCACGCCGTCGGAGACGAACGGTTGTTATGGCTACCTCACCTGGGTCAACGGTTCGCCGTGTACGCCCCCGACGCTGCCGTCGCGCAAGACCTTCGATATGTCGCCGTTCGCGGGGATGCCCGAGGACGCGTTCGCAACGGTCGGGGCGCTGCAGCAGAACAACTTCCTCATCCCCAGCCTCGGGATGCAGGTGACATGGAACGGCTTCCTCGGCGATGTCTCGCCGGACCCGAGCACGGTGCTCAGTGCAAACTCCAACAGCGAGCTCTACCGCGAATTCTTGCGCAAAATGCTCGCCGCCTACGAGGCGCCGAGTGTTCCGGACCCCGGAGCCTACGAACCGACGTTCAACCTCGATATCGACATTCCCAACCTCGCCAACCCCGACGTGTTCACCGCTCCATTCGGAATCGGGCCGATGGCGCCGGAGAACTGCGACGTCTTCTCGTGCGGCGAGGCGCCATTACGCCCCCCTCTTCAGGGGAACGAAGGCTGCTTTGTTATCGCCTGCCTTCCCAAGCAGGGGACCGGCTCCGCCTGATCGGCGCCGGATGAGGGCGAGACGGTCGACGGTAGGTCGTCGGTAAAAGTAAGCGATGGCGCCGACCAGAATTGGTCGGCGCCATCGCAATTTGTGCTGAGAATTCACCAGGGCGCCAAGGCCCACGTGCATCTACTCTGCGGGGGCGGTGGGCTCTTCGGGATCGGTGGGCTCTTCGCCCTCGTCGTCACCACCGGCGAGCGAACCGAGAGCACCGGCACCGAGCTCGACGCTGCCGCCGCTGATGCTGCCCGGCCCAACGGGGGCGATCGAACCGCCGGGGATCTTGTCGTTGATCTGATCGGCCACGACCTGCTTGTCGATGCCGAAGTTGACCTCGAGACCTTCCAGTCCGTCTGCCGTGCAGATGACCGCAGCGGCAGCGGGCTCCTCCGTTGGGTTGGTCGACGCCCACGTCACTTCTTCGCCAGCATCGACCGTGACACCGCCGCCGCCGAGCAGTGCCAAGGCTGCGGCGACGATACCTTCCTCTTCCGTTGCATCATGAGCTGCGGGGTCGCCGTCTTCGTCAGCATCCAGGACGGAAACATCGCCTCCATCTTGGATCTGGCCGAGAAGCTCGAGGGCGCCAAGGAGATCCGAAAGGTCGATAGCGTTGGGGTCGATGTCATTTTCTTCGATGGTCGAATAGGGCATCGTGAAGCCGACGCAGGACGTCGCGTCTTCACCCTCATTCGCGAATGTGACCGAAGGACCACCTTCTTCACTACCTGGTTCGACAGACACCGGGCCGTTGAGCGCCTGAGCTGCCAACTGAAGATCGCCCGCTGTGTCCTCCAGGTCGAGACCGAGGGAGCCCGAGCTCATCGAGCCGGTAGGAGCCTCGCCTTCGTCCTGCGCCGCGGCCACGCCCGCGCCGGCGGCGAGCATCCCGATGGCCACAGCTGCCGTCGACGTCGTTGCCGCAAACTTCTTCAACATAAAAAGCCTCCTGGAAAATGCGCCGCCCCGTGTGGGCCGCGCCCTCACATGCGAAATCCAGCGTGGCACAGGTCACAGTTATTTCGCCGCAAAAGATCGGCATTTATTTATATAGGCGTCCTAATGGGGGTGGAAGTATGCACCAATGGTGCAGTTCAGCCCCAATAAACACCATGCTTAACACAAGATTTATGTAGGTATGACGGCGGGAAGCGCATTCACCCGGTCGGTCCCTGCTCGGCGAGTGCCTGTCGAAATGCCATGACGGCCGGGTGGGTCTCGGCCCCCGCGCGAACCGCCGTCCACAACGTGCGCCGAGGCGAACCGGGAAGATCGATCACGTCCACGCCATCGACCCCGTCGCGAATGATCAGCTGGGGTGCCAGTGCGAGGGCATGGCCGCCGCGCACGAGGTGTGCCTGCAAGAACGGATCCGGCGTCGAATACCGTACGGACGGCTCGAATCCCGCGCTACGGCACAGGTCGCGCACCCAGCGGCCCATCACGTGCGCCTCGGGATCCACCGCGAGCGGTGCCTCCCGTAGCGCATCAAGCCCGCGCGGCAGTTCGGAGTATGGTCCCTTCCGCGGAAACAGCAAGTGCATCGTGTCCTGCCACAGCACCTCGACATCGAACCCTTCTGTCGGCACCTGCGGCACCCCGGGGTAGTCCTCGCCGATCACCACGTCGAAGCCGCGAGAGGCGAGGCCCTTGACGCCCTCTTCGATATCGCGCTGCGTCAGCTCCACTCGCAGGTCCGGGTGGCGGGCGCTCAACGTATCGAGCGCGGACGGAGTCGCCGCGGCGAGTACGGTCTGGAACCCTGCCACGCGAAGCGTTCCGCGCACGTCATCTGTAGAGTTCGCCAGCGCTGCCTCGGCCTCGTCGGCGAGCGCGAAAATCCGCCCCGCGTAGTCGGCGAGCACCTGCCCCTGCGTCGTGAGCCGCACATTCCGCCCGGCCCGTTCGAGCAGCCGGAATCCGGTGTCGCGTTCCAGGGTCTTGAGCTGTTGTGATACCGCCGAATGCGAATACGACAGCACCTCGGCCACCCGCGTCACCGTGCCGCGTTGCTGCAGCTCGAGGAGCATCTTCAGCCGTGTGAGATCCAGGTCCATACTTTCACCGCAATATGTAAGTAGAACTGACCAATACCGTCTATAAACTATCGCTAGATTAACCGATCGCGCCGCACCACACTGGGTGTCATGGCAGCAACCACCCTCGCGAACCCGCAGCGCGGCACCGGCGTCCTCCTTCTTGTCGGTTCGTGCTTCTCGCTCCAGCTCGGCGCCTCTGTCGCCCACGGACTGTTCCCGCACGCGAGTTCCTGGGGCGTCACCGCCGTGCGTCTCGCTGTCGCCGCGCTCATCCTCCTCGCGCTCTCGCGCCCGGCCATCCGCACCTGGGACCGCCAGACGTGGATCTCCGTCGCGCTCCTCGGCGTCACCCTCGGCGCAATGAACGGCTTTTTCTACGCCGCCATCGCCCGCCTACCGCTCGGCGTTGCCGTCACCATCGAATTCCTCGGCCCGCTCCTCCTCGCGGCCGCACTCTCGCGCCGCATTGCAGACATCGGCTGGGTCCTCCTGGCGTTCACCGGTATCGGCCTCCTCGGTCTCAATTCATTCATGACGTCGGACGTCCTCGATCCCATCGGCGTCGGGTTCGTGTTGTGCGCGGCCGCGATGTGGGCGTGCTACATCCTCGCAGGGGCGAAGGCGTCGAACACGGTGCCGGGAATGGGCGGCCTCGCGGTGGCCTTCGCCATCGGCGCCGCGGTCAACGCGGTCCCCGGCTTCTCCGGGGCCCGCACCATTCTCACCACGCCCGACCTGCTGTGGCCGGCTCTGCTCACCGGTCTGCTCGGCTCGCTGGTCCCGTACTCGCTGGAGTTCCTCGCCCTTCGCCGACTTCCGCGACCGGTGTTCGGCGTGCTCATGAGCCTCGAGCCGGTCTTCGCCGCGCTCGTCGGCTGGATCGTCCTCAGCCAGGATCTCTCCCCGCTGCAGTGGCTCGCGGTCGCTGCGGTCATCGCCGCAACCGTCGGCAACACACTCTCGTCCAGCGAGCGCAATTCGGGCACGACAGATGTAGAGAACGAAACGTCCATCGAAGTTACGAGCTCTCCGCAGGAAATGCAGTCGCGGGGGCACGAGAAATCCGCATTCGTAGACAGCGAGTCCCGTTAGATTACAAAGTTGCCGACCGCCAAGAGTTTGTTGTGCCCCGCATTTTTCCCGAATGGGAAACGAGAAAAGTGCGGCCATCCCTCGTGGGATAGCCGCACTATTCAGGCGCGTTTCTCGAGTCTTACTGGGAGCCGTACCGCGGTCGTCTCGCGAGTGTCCTACCGATTCGTTGCCAGCCTTGACGGCCACGAGTGGTCACGATACTCGCGACGATGAGCCCGAATACGAGGCCTTGGGAGATTGCCGTCCATGAATATGGAGTAGCGCCCCAGAACATCGGGACTCCGCTCCAGGCAATGGCTACCAGTAGTACGACGAGGAAGAACACGATTACCACCCCATTGCCGCGGACACGCCGCCGGAAACGCAAGATACCGCGAGGCCCCAGCCGATCTTTCCTCCAAGCCACTTGACAAACGTCCAATACGACACCCTGCGCTCGAGAATCTCCAGGATCGCGTCGTAACCAATCACGCCGCCGGCGCAGCCGGCGACTGCCTGGGCTGCGTTCTTCATGACCGAATCGCCACCTTCGGCGCGGAGCTCAGCACCTTGCTTGCTGGGCTGCTGTGGTTCGGTGAAGTCCGTGGGATTGTCTTGAACAGCGATCGATGTGCCACTAGAGTCCTTGGCTTTCACTGTCCCGTCATCGCTCAGTTCGAGCGCAGCGGTATCGGACGGGAGCGCGGGCAAGTTGTCGGACTTTCTGGCCTCGTTGAGCTTCGACAGCGTCTTCTCATCGATATCGACGGTGTCGGAATAGTGAGAGACGGTGTTCGAGGATGGTGCTGGCGCTGGCTTTGGTTGCGCTGCGGCTGCGCGGGAGCCGAGGGGAACGGTAAATGCGGCGATCACGAGCGTCGTTGCCGTCTTCCGAGTAAAGGTCACAGGTGGCCTTTCGTGTCCTGGCATGGTGTTTGCGCTGCCGAGAAGGGGGCGCGGCGAAAATTCATCTTCGTTTCGGGGTGAAAACTTAAACTGACGACAATGCGATTGAAAATAGGTATTACCGAACCGTTACATTGCAAGAATTGCTGTAGGCAAACGCTTACTCCTGGGGCTGCGGAAACAGAGAATGTTCTGTTTCTACTTATGTTGATGGGAATCCTTGAATAAGATTCTGTCGCGCGATTCAGTACGATATGGATTATTCGTTTGTGGCCAATTACTCAATTGCGTAAGCGCCGTGGGGCACACTGGCACTCGTGACCAAAGACGATGGGCGCCGGGAGCAGGTCGGCGGCGCCGCCGCGCCGGCCGACGAGCCGCTCGCGCGGCGCAACACCTGGGGCTTCGGCCTGGGAACCCTCGGCCGAGACATGGTGGCCGCGATGGTCACGATGTTCCTCATGGTCTACCTCACCGAGGTGCTCGACCTGACGAATTCCACGCTCGCCGCCGTCACCGTCGTGCTCGTCGTGCTACGCGTGTTCGACGCCGTCAACGATCCCGTCATGGGCCTCATCGTCGACAACACCCGCAGCCGATTCGGCAAGTTCAAGCCGTGGATCGCCGGCGGCGCGGTCGCATGGGCGCTCGGCACAGCGCTGCTGTTTACCGATTTCGGTCTCGAAGGCGCCGCGTTCGTCCTTGCGTTCACCGCCTGCTACCTCGTGTGGGAGATCGCCTACACCGTCAACGACATCTCGTACTACGGCATGGTTCCGGCGCTCTCGCGCAACCAGACCGAGCGCGAGAGGATCGGCGTCGTCGCCCGACTGTGCGCGAACATCGGCATGTTCGCGGTGGTCGTCGGCATCGTCCCGATCACGAATGTGCTGGAGGGCGCACTCGGCTCGGCCACGAGCGCCTGGCTGGTGTTCGCCGTTGCCATCAGCGTGATCATGCTCGCATTCCAGACGATCACGCTCGTCGCGACCCGCCAACGCGTAGGGACTGACTCGCCTCCGCCCACCCGGCTATCGGAGCTCTTCGCCGTCATCGCGCGTAACGACCAGCTCCTGTGGGTCACCGCCGCGATGTTCTTGTTCATGACCGGATTCACCGCAACCGCCGGGTTCGGGCTGTACTACTTCACCTACATTTACGGCGACGACGGCATGTACGCGGTCTTCGCCGCGATCCTCGGGGTGACCCAGATCGCGGGGCTGCTGTCATTCCCGCTCGTCGCGGCGAAGCTCAGCCGCCGGCAGGTGTTCACCCTCGCCTCGGGTGTGTGCGCGGTCGGGTACATCCTCTTCGCCTTCGCCGGCACCGAGGTAGTGCTCATCGGTGTCGCCGGGGTCGCGATCTTCTTTGCGCAGGCCTACATCCAGCTGCTCATCATGATGTTCATCGCCGACTGCGTCGAATACGGGCAGTGGAAGCTCGGCCGCCGCAACGAATCCGTCACCTTCTCTCTCCAGCCGTTCCTCTACAAGGCGGCGAGCGCGGCGGCAAGCGGCATCGTCGGGCTCACGCTCATCCTCTCCGGCATCAACGAGGCGGACGGGCCTGCGGACCTCGACTCCGGAGGGGTCGCGCTGTTCAAGTTCGCGATGTTCGGCGTGCCCGTCCTCGGTATCGCGGTCAGCTGGATCATGGTCCGGCGCAAGTACGTCCTCGACGAGGACACCTACGCTGGGGTCGTCGCCGATCTTCGCGAGCGCGAGAGGGCGGGCGGCGATGAATAACAACCCGAGCATCGGCGCGATCTACTCCAACCCCGTCGGGCGCGACGCCATCGACAAGGTCGTGCTCCAGCTCGGCCGCGACCGCCGCTGGGTGGATAACCCGCTCGTGCGCCGGCTTCCGCTGCGCGCCGTCGCGCGGCTCGCCAGGCCGGTGCTCGGCGAGGGTTTCGCCGACTCGCTGCTGCAGCTCCTACGCGACCACCCGGGCACACCTGCGCCGCGACTGCCCGCCGCCTCGGAGACCGAGACCGGCGATGGCCCGCCGCCGTGGTGGCATTCGGCCGTGTTCTATCAGGTCTATCCTCGCTCCTTCGCCGATTCGAACGGCGACGGCATCGGCGATCTCCCCGGCATCACCGCTCGCCTCGACTACCTCGCAGGCCTCGGCGTCGACTGCCTCTGGCTCTCGCCGATCTTCGACTCCCCGGGCGACGACGGCGGCTACGACATCCGCGACTACCGCGCCGTCGCCGCCGAATTCGGCACCCTCGACGACCTCGACGCGCTCATCGCCGCCTGCCACGAGCGCGGCATGCGCATCATCTTGGACCTCGTCGTCAACCACACGTCCGCCGAACATCCCTGGTTCCGCGCCGCCTGCGAAGACCCGGACGGACCGTACGGCGACTATTACTTCCTGCGCGACGACCCCGGCCCGGCCGGCAACCCCGCTCCCGACAGCGCCCCGCCAAACAACTGGACCTCGTTCTTCGGCGGCAGCGCGTGGCGCCCGCTCCCGGAGGCGAGGCGCTGGGCGCTCCACCTGTTCGCGCCCACCCAAATGGATCTCAACTGGGACACCCCGGCCGTCCGCGCCGAGGTCGCCGACATCGTGCGCTGGTGGCGCGGCCGCGGGATCGATGGCTTCCGCCTCGACGTCATCAACTACATCTCCAAGCGGCGCGGCCTTCCGGACGGGAATCCGGCGATCGGAAAACTTATCGGGTTCACCGGGATCGAGCACTACTTCTTCGGGCCGCGCCTGCACGCGTACCTGTCCGAGCTGCGCCGCAACGGCTTCACCCGCGGGGACTCAGATTCTCCGCCGTCATCCACCGTGCGGGAGCGGCGCGCGGACGGGAGCCTCGGGGACCGGCTGCCGCAGGACCGGGTCGGCGTGATGGTCGGGGAGACGCCCGGCGTCGGGGTGGAGATGGGCCGCTTGCTGACGGCGCACGAACCGCGCGCGCTCGACCTGACGTTCAACTTCGACGTTCTCGACGAACCCGGGCGCGTGCGCTGGGACGACTACCGCTACGACCTCGCGTACCTCAAGGACTTCTACCTCGACTACCTCGGTCGTCTCGGCGCTGGCGAGCGGATCGCGCTGTTCCTCGATAACCACGACAATCCGCGGATGCTGTCGAAGGTGCTCGGGGAGGATGCGGCCAATCCGGCGCTGCGCGCGGCCGCGGCGAAGGCTCTCGCCGCGATCCAGCTGCTGCTGCCCGGCGTGCCCTTCCTGTTCCAGGGGCAGGAGATCGGCGCCATCAACCAGGACTTTCGCGGCATCTCGGAATTGCACGATCTCGAGTCCCTCAACCGCTACGAGGAGCTTCGCGCCGCGGGAGCGAGCGCGGACGAGGCGTTCGCGCAGGTGTTACCTGGCGCGCGCGACCACGCCCGCGTGCCGATGCGCTGGGCGCCCGGGCCCGGGCACGACCACAGCTCCGGCGATGCCGCGCCGTGGCAGCCGGCGGCCGAGCGCTCGGCCGGGTTCACCGTCGCCGAGCAGGACGGAGACCCCGAGTCGGTGCTCGAATTCCACCGCGCGCTCATCCGCCTGCGGCGGGAAGAACCGGCGCTGACGTCGGAGGAGGTCGAATTCCTGCGGCCGCACTCGCGCGAATACTTCGCGTGGATCCGCCGCGATCCGGTGACCGGCACGGAGATCACGGTCGAGGTCAACCTCACGGCGGGGGATCGCGCGGCCCGGGGATCCGGGCACGTCCGACGTCATACTTACAGCCGATGCGGCAGGTGGCGGGCGCGGCGACGAGATGGCGCCATTCGAGGTCACGGTGTCGCGGCGAGGGTTGGTGGTACAGGGTTCGCCGAAATAGACAGAGCGGTCTACACTAGACAAGTCTGTCTATTGCAATTGGATTGGGAGGAAACGTGACGGCACCTGCCCAGGCCGCAACCCAAGAGCTCTCGCATCTCGATGCGTTGGAAGCCGAGTCGGTCCACATTTTTCGTGAGGTCGCTGCCCAGTTCGAGCGCCCCGGGATGCTTTTCTCCGGCGGCAAGGATTCGGTGGTGATGTTCCACCTGGCGCGGAAGGCCTTCTGGCCGGCGCCGATGCCGTTCCCCCTCATGCACGTCGACACCGGACACAACTTCGACGAGGTCATCGAATACCGCGACCGCGTCGTTGCCGAGACCGGAACGCGGCTCGTCGTCTCGAGCGTCCAGGACGATATCGACGCCGGCCGGGTCATCGAGGACACGAGCCCCGGTGCCTCACGTAACCGTCTGCAGACGGTGTCTTTGCTGCGCGGCATCCAGGAGAACCGCTTCGACGCGGTGTTCGGCGGCGCCCGCCGCGATGAGGAGAAGGCCCGCGCCAAGGAGCGCGTGTTCTCCTTCCGTGACGCGTTCGGCGCATGGGATCCGCGCGCCCAGCGCCCCGAGCTGTGGAGCCTCTACAACGGTAAGCACCGCCGCGGCGAGCACATCCGCGTTTTCCCGCTGTCCAACTGGACCGAGCTGGACATCTGGGAGTACATCGCCCGCGAGAACATCGACCTTCCGCCGATCTACTACGCGCACGAGCGCGAGGTGCTCGAGCGCGACGGCATGCTGCTCGCCAACACCCGCTTCCTCAAGCTGTTCGAGGGCGAGACCTTCCGCACCGAGACCGTCCGCTTCCGCACCGTCGGCGATGCGACGTGCACGGGCGCCGTCGAATCGACCGCGTCGACCAACGCCGAGGTCGTTGCCGAGGTCGCCGCGACGCGCATCACCGAGCGCGGCGCCACGCGCGCCGATGACCGCATCTCCGAGGCCGGGATGGAAGACCGCAAGAAGGAAGGCTATTTCTGATGACCACCACCGACATCGGAACGTCCCTCGCCCAGGTCGGGCTCGACGAGCAGGCCGACCTTCTGCGCATCGCCACGGCAGGCTCGGTCGACGACGGCAAGTCCACGCTCATCGGGCGGCTGCTGTTCGACTCGAAGGCTATTTTCGAGGACCAGCTCGCCTCGGTCGAGGCGACCTCGGAGAAGCGCGGCGACGAGTACACCGACCTCGCGTTGCTCACCGACGGCCTGCGCTCGGAGCGCGAGCAGGGCATCACGATCGACGTCGCCTACCGCTACTTCTCGACCCCGCGGCGCAAGTTCATCATCGCCGACACCCCGGGCCATGTGCAGTACACGCGCAACATGGTCACCGGCGCGTCGACGGCGGACGTCGCGATCATTCTCATCGACGCGCGCAAGGGCGTGCTCGAGCAGACCCGTCGCCACTCGTACCTGTCCTCGCTGCTGGGCATCCCGAACCTCGTGGTGTGCGTGAACAAGATGGACCTCGTCGACTACGACGAGGCCGTGTTCAACTCGATCCGAGCCGACTTCGACAAGTTCGCAGACAACCTCTCGGTCGGTCAGATCGATTTCGTCCCGATCAGCGCGCTCAAGGGCGACAACGTCGTCACCAAGGTTTCCGACATCCCGGGCTCGGCCGATGCGATGCCGTGGTACGAGGGCCCGACGATGCTCGACCTCCTCGAGACGATCCGCGTGGCGCACTCGGAGGCGGACGGCGAGTTCCGCTTCCCCGTGCAGTACGTGATCCGTCCGCAGCGCTCGGACGGGCTCGACCACCGCTCCTTCGCGGGGACCATCGCCGGCGGCGCCGTGTCCGAGGGTGACGAGATCGTCGTCCTCCCGAAGGGCCAGCGCTCCGCCGTCACCAAGATCTGGGCGCCGGGCGGCCGCGAAGTCGCCACCGCCAGGGCGGGCGAGGCCGTGACCATCGCGATCGCCGACGAGATCGACATCGTCCGCGGCGAGATGCTCGCCCACGCCGATGCGCAACCGAAGCGCGGCACCGAACTCTCGGCGACCGTGTGCTGGTTCGCCGACGACTCCGAGCTCACCGCCGGGCGCAATTACCTGCTCAAGCAGACCACGCGCGACACGCGCAGCGTCGTCACCTCGCTCGACTACCGACTCGACGTCAACACCCTCGCCACGGACTCCGCCGCCGAGACGCTCGCTCTCAACGAGATCGGCCGGGTCACGCTGCGCACGCAGTCCCCGCTCATGTACGACAAGTACGGCACGAACCGCGCCACGGGCGCGTTCATCCTCGTCGACGAGGTCACCGGCGACACCGTCGCCGCCGGGATGATCGAAGGCGCGGGCGAAACCGAATCCGGTGTCGTGTGGCATGCCGGGGCGGTCTCGTCCGGGGACCGCGCCGCGCTGCTCGGTTCTGACGGCGCACGTCGCACCATCTGGTTGACCGGACTCTCGGGCTCGGGCAAATCGTCGATCGCCACGGAATTGGAGAAGGCGCTGCTCTCCGCGGGGCACAACGCCTATGTGCTCGACGGCGACAATCTGCGCCACGGCCTCAATTCCGATCTCGGATTCAGCGAAGCCGACAGGACCGAGAACATCCGCCGCACCGCGGAGGTCGCGGCGCTGCTTACCGACGCCGGGGTCGTCGCGATCTGCGCGCTCATCTCGCCGCTCGAATCGCAGCGGGAGCTGGCGCGGCAGGCGCACGATCGTCTCGGCGTCGAGTTCACCGAGGTCTTCGTGGACACCCCGATCTCCGAGTGCGAAAAGCGCGACCCGAAGGGCATGTACGCGAAGGCGCGCGCCGGGGAGATCCAGAACTTCACCGGAGTGTCCGCACCCTACGAGGCGCCGCAGAACCCGGATCTGCACATCACCCCAGAGGTGGGCACCGCTGCAGAGGCGGCCGAGCGGATCATCGCCCGGCTCTTCAGTGACGACACCTCGACAGTGATCTAGCGCGTGTCGGGATCTCTTCTCTGATGGCCGAATTCCTGGCGAGCCAGGCGCCGATCCTCATGCTCGTGAGCCTGGGGATCGGCGTCGTCATCGGCCTCACCGGCATGGGCGGGGGCGCGCTCATGACGCCCGCGCTCGTGCTGCTCGGCATCCCGCCGACGGTCGCCGTCGCCAACGATCTCGTTGTCAACGCGGCGAACAAGATCGTCGGCGGGGCAGTCCACTTCAAGCGCGGGAAACCGAATCTCACAATCGCGATGTGGCTGGTCATCGGCTCGGTGCCGACAGCCTATTTCGGGGCGTGGCTCGTCCACGCGATCGGCGCGGACGATATCCAGGGCCTGCTCAAACACGCCATCGGCGTCACGCTTCTCGTCGCGTCCTCGGCCTACGTGCTGCGGGCGTTCCTCGGGCTCATCGGCAAGATCTCGTCGGGAACCGACGAGAACCCGCCCGTACGGATCGTGCCGACGCTCCTCGTGGGGCTCGTCGGCGGATTGATGGTCGGTGTCACCTCGGTCGGTTCGGGGACGCTCATCATGATGTGCATCATGCTGCTCTATCCGACGCTGGCGCCGCTGCGCCTAGTCGGTACCGACCTCGTGCAAGCCGTGCCACTCGTCATCGCCGCGGCGGTAGGCCACCTCATGGTCTCAGGCGTGGATTGGTCGCTCGTGTGGCCGCTGCTCATCGGCGGCACCATCGGCACATTCATCGGTTCCAGGCTCGCGCCGTGGATGCCTTCGGGGATCATCCGCCGCTCGATTGCGATCGTCCTCGCGCTCACCGGCATCGCCATGCTCGGAGCGCCGCCGGTCCTGCTCGCGTTTCTCGCCGCGGGGGCCGTACTGCTCGGCCCCGCCGCGTGGGGATGGGTGCGCCACGCCACCGGGCACGAGGCGTTCCCGATCGCGCACCATAGGCACGACAAAAAGGCCGCCGATGCCCGGCCCGTCGAGAGGGCCGACGGGCCGGACCCCGACTTCGTGATCTAGCCCCGCGGAGCAGGTGCGTCGTCGAGGCGCCCGGCGATGGAGCGACAGAACCCGAGGTACTGGGCGACGATGTCGTTCGGGTCGAGCGCCCCGCCGGGCCGGTACCAGTTCGCGATCGACACGCACAGCGAGGACACCGCACGGGCGGCGTCCACGGGGGAGGGGCAGTCGAATTCCCCCGACTCGTTCCCCTCGGCGATCGCCGAGCTGATCATCTCCTGCTCCTCATCGCGGGAGGCCACGTGTACCGCGCGGACCTCCGGGTTCATGCTGCGCATCTCGGTCGAGGCGACGAACGCATGCTGGCGCCTGGACAGGTGAAACAAGATCAGCGCGGTGACGATGTTGTCGAAACGCCCCGCCGGCGTGCCGTCCGAGTCCTCCGCGGCTGCCCGCGTGTGTGCCAATAGCTCGTCCATCGCCGCCCCGACGACCTTGTTGAGGAGCTCCTGCTTCGAGCGGTGGTGGTGGTATAGCCCTGGTACGGACAAGCCGGCGACGTCCGCGACCATTCGGATCGAGGTCCCGTGATAACCGTGCGCGGCGAAACATTCCAGCGCCGCACGTAGTGGTGCGTTGAGAGTGTCGTCGCCGAACTCGCGCCAATCGGCGGCCATGGAACCTCCTGTGAACGGTGCAGATACAGATACTACTCGGCGGGAGGAGTTGACTTTGTGCCGTGTCGTAGATCACACTGTCAGGGACCGAGCGATCGTTCGGTCGGGGGCGTCGGACGCGGATTTCGCACGAGGAGCTCCCTCCGTTTCCCGAGTAGGAGAGGCACCATGACGATCTCACTGTCCGCCGCAGACGAGAGCCGGGACGCGCCACGCGAAGCCGGTGCGGCACGCGCGTCCTCGCCCAGAACCGACATGAAGAGCAAACGGCGATCGCTTTTCGCCAGCGGCGTCGGCAACGTTCTCGAATGGTACGAGTGGAGCGCGTACGCGGTCTTCGCGCCATTCATCGCCGCAGTCATGTTCAACCCGGACAATCAGGTCTCCGCGCTCTTGTCGACCTTCGCGGTATTCGCGGTCGGGTTCCTCATGCGCCCGCTCGGTGGCATCGTCTTCGGCCGGATCGCCGACAAGAAGGGCCGCAAGTTCGTCCTGGTGACGACGATGATGCTCATGGCCACGGGCTCGCTCATCATCGGCGTCATGCCCACGTACGAATCCGTGGGCGTGTTCGCCTCGGCGATCTTGCTCTTCGCGCGTGTCCTCCAGGGCTTCGCGCACGGTGGCGAATCCGCTACGGCCTATTCCTACGTCGGCGAAATCGCCCCGCCGAACCGCCGCGGAATGTGGGGTTCGGTCACGTTCATCGCGATCTTCGGTGGCTCCGTCCTCGCCTATACGCTTGGCGGCGCGATCACCTCGACCCTGTCGGAATCCGCGGTCGGAGAATGGGGCTGGCGCATCCCGTTCCTTCTCGGGGCGGTTCTCGCGCTCGTCGCGCTCTACATCCGTCGCAACATGGAGGAGTCCGACGTCTTCCACGAGGAGGACACCGCCGACGCTCCCGAACCGGTCGACAAGAAGGTCCTCGCCAAGGCGATCCTGCTCATGATCGGCATGACCTCGGGAATCACCGCCGCCCACTACACGTGGTCGTCGTACATCTCGACCTTTGCGATTACCGAAAAGGGGATGGACCCCGATACCGCGTACTGGGCGCTCGTTTTCGCCCAGGTCATCGCGATCGTCTCGTTGCCGCTGTTCGGCAGGCTGTCCGACAGCATCGGGCGACGTCCCATGCTCGGCTTTTTCGCGATCGCGATGGCGGCGCTGCAGTTCCCGCTCACGGCGATGATTACCGACGCCGGGTGGACCCTTCTCCTCGCCACGACCGTCGCCTTGCTCATCATCTCCGTCCCCGCGTGCATCCTGTCCGCGACGTTGTCGGAAGCGTTTCCCACCCGCGTTCGCACGGCCGGAATCGGATTCGCCTACTCGTTCTCGGTCGCCGTCTTCGGTGGCACCGCGCCGTACCTCAATCAGCTGTTCACCAACCACGACGTCGGGTGGATCTTCCACGTCTACGTCATCATCTTGTCCCTCGCCACGGGCGTCGCGTGCCTCATCATGAAGGAAACCCGTGGCGCCAACCTCAAGGAAAGGTAGGCGCTCATGACCTCGACCACGCACCAAGAGCACCGCGCAGAAGAGCTCATCGCCCATGACGTCGTGGGACGCAGAATTGCCGCCGCCACCGGCCGCGAGGAATGGTCGACGTTCTCCGCCGAGTTGATCTCCGGCGGGAAGTCGAACCTCACCTTTGCCCTCAGCAGCGCGGCGGGCGAGCTCATCCTGCGTCGCCCACCGACCGGCACCCTCCTCCCCAGCGCACACGACATGGCCAGGGAGGCGACGATCCAACAAGGCCTGCGTGACGGCGCCGTTCCCGTTCCCGATATCGCCGTCGTCGATGCCGCCGGCGAGGATCTCGGAGTCCCGTATTACGTGATGGAGAAGGTTCCCGGTCACGTGATCCGCGACGAGCTTCCGGCCGGGTACGCCGAGTCCGACTCCGACAAGGTCGCCATGGCCGACGCCATGGCCGACACACTCGCCGCGCTCCACATGACCGATCCGGACACCGCCGGCCTCGGCGACCTCGGCAAGCGGACGGGCTATCTCGACCGGCAGCTGCGCCGCTGGCTCGGGCAATCGGAGAAGGCGGCCGAGTCCGTTCGCGCGCCGCAGCTCCCCGTCCTCGCCGCGGAATTGCGGGCGTCGATGCCCGCGGAGCGTACGGCGCGCATCACCCACGGCGATTTCCGCATGGACAACTGCGTATTCGACACCCGAAACCCGGGGCGGATCCGCGCGATTCTCGACTGGGAGCTGTCGACCCTCGGCGATCCGGTCGCAGATCTCGCCCTCTCGCTGTTGTACTGGGGAGACCGGCAGTGGCCGCAGGCCCCGCTCGTCCCGTCGCTGACCCGCGAACCGGGCTGGCCAGGCGCCCGCCATTTCCAGGACCGATATTGCTCCGCGACCGGCACCGACGCCGAATCGCTCGACTGGTACCTCGCATTCTCGGCCTTCAAGTTCGCCGCGATCGCGCAGGGCGTCGCCACAAGGGCCGAAGCCGGAGACATGGCGGGGCAGCACTTCGGCGACCTCGGCGGGCAGATCCGTGAGCTCGTCGACCTCGGCCGCTCGATGCTGTAACTGCACACCCCAACCACTTTTCGAAGGAAAGGCGCACCCCATGGGAATCGACCCCCGCACCGGCGACGACACCGCCATGTCTCTTCTCGACCGCTTCGCGCTCGACGGCAAGGTCGCAATCATCACCGGCGCTTCGTCCGGGCTCGGCGCCGGCTTCGCCCGGGCGCTGTCCTCGACCGGAGCCCAGGTGCTGCTCGCAGCGCGCCGCGTGGACAAGCTCGAGGCGCTCGCCGACGAGCTGGCGGCCGAGGGGCGCTCGGTAGCCACTGTGGCGTGTGACGTCGCCGACCCGAATTCCTGCGCGGAGGCCGTACGCGCCGCGCTCGACGCCTTCGGCCGCGTGGACATCCTCGTCAACAACGCGGGCGTCGGAACGGCGGTCCCGGCGCTCAAGGAGACCCCGGAGGAGTTCCGAAGCGTCGTCGACGTCAATCTGAACGGCACGTACTGGATGGCGAAGGAGTGCGCTGCGGTGATGGAGCCGGGGTCCTCGATCGTCAACATCGCCTCGGTCCTCGGGCTCACCGCGGGCTACGCACCACAGGCCGCCTACACAGCTACGAAGACGGCGGTGATCGGGTTGACGAGGGACCTTGCCCACCAGTGGGGCTCGCGCCGCGGAATCCGGGTGAACTCGCTGTGCCCGGGCTACTTCCGATCCGAAATGACCGACGAGATCCCCGCACCGATGATGGAATCGATCACGGGCTCGACGATCCTCGGCCGGCTCGGCAGACAACACGAGCTCGACGCGGCGCTGCTGTTCCTCGCCTCCGACGCCTCCTCGTTCGTCACCGCATCCACGGTGGTCGTCGACGGGGGCATGACAGGGCACTGAGGGAAGACAGGTCCGACGTCATATATGAGAAGAAAACAAAAGTAGAGGAGAGGGCGGGCAATGGATTTCACGCAGAGTGAGAAGACGATCGAACTGGCCGAGTCGATGTGGGACTTCATGCGCGAGCACGTGTTCCCGGCGGAGCCGAAGTGGCATGCCTACCTCGCAGAACACGGCGAGCACGCGCACCCGCCGGTGATGGAAGAACTCAAGACCGAGGCGAAGCGGCGCGGTCTGTGGAACCTCTTCCTCCCCGAGTGGTCCGGGGTATCGAATCTCGAATATGCGCCGATCGCAGAGATCTCCGGGTGGTCTCCGGTGATCGCCCCAGAGGCGATCAATTGCCAGGCTCCGGATACCGGAAACATGGAGACGCTGGAGAATTTCGGCACGGCGGAGCAGAAGGCCCGCTGGCTGGAGCCGCTCAAGGACGGGCGCATCCGTTCGGCGTACGCGATGACGGAACCGGCGGTCGCGTCCTCGGACGCGACGAATGTCGAGACGTCCATCCGGCGAGAAGGGGACGAGTACGTCATCAATGGGCGCAAGTGGTGGATCACCGGGGTCGCCGACGAGCGCTGCGAGATCTTCATCGTCATGGGGCGCACAGATCCCGAAGCGCCGACGCACAGGCAGCAGTCGATGGTGCTCGTGCCGCGCGATACCCCGGGGCTGACGATCAAGCGACACCTGCCGATCTTCGGCTACCAGGACCAGCACGGACACTCCGAGCTGGTGTTCGACGACGCGCGGGTGCCCGCCGAGAACCTGCTCGGCGGCGAGGGGGACGGGTTCGCGGTCGCGCAGGCGCGGCTCGGCCCGGGGCGCATCCACCATGCGATGCGGGCAATCGGGATGGCCGAGCGTGCGCTGGCGCTGATGGTGCAGCGGGCGAAGGATCGCGAGGCATTCGGCGGCCCGCTCGCCGATAAAGGAGTGGTGCGGGAGCTGATCGCGAATTCGCGGATCGAGATCGACCAGGCGCGGCTGCAGGTGCTGCATTGCGCGTGGATGATCGACGAGGTCGGAGCGAAGGAGGCGCGGTTCGAGATCTCGGCGATCAAGGTGATCGCGCCGCAGGTGGCGTGCGCGGTGATCGACCGGGCGATCGAGGTGTTCGGCGGTGCCGGAGTGTCCAACGACTACGTGCTCGCGTATTTCTACGCGTGGGCGCGAGTGCTGCGCATCGTCGACGGGCCGGACGCGGTGCACCGCAGCACCGTTGCGCGCGGCGAGCTCAAGAAGACGCCGCCGTACGTGGGCTGACATAGCGAATGCGCCGTCCGGGGCCTCAGTCGGGCGAGCGCACCAACTGGGGGCGCAGCCACTCGGCGTCCGGCTCGGAACCGCCGCGAAGCTCGGCGATGAGGCCGTCGGCGAAGCGGACGAGGCCAGCGGCGTCGATCCCGTACGGCGCCTTACCGGCGAATCCGGCGATGCGCCCGGAAGCGCGTTCGAGCAGCGACCGGGCGCCCTTGAGATTGCCGCGCTGCAGGTGCGTGATCCCGACTGCGAGCTGGGCGAGACCCTGCCACAGTTCTCGCTCCTGCGCCGGACACGACTTCCACGCTCCTTCGAGCACCTCGTGCGCGTTGAATGCGAGTCCCCGGTCGAGCAGGTCCTGCGCCCATGCGAGCGATTTCGCCGGCGGCAGATCGAGGTCCTCGGGAATCCGCTCGATGCCCTTTGATCCCGGCGGTAGCGGCCGGCCGAGTTCGTCCCGAGGGCGCGCATTGTTGGCGCGGCCTTCGTCGTCGCGATCGCGGTCCTTGCGAGCTGGGTTGGTCATACCTCCATCGTCCCACTCCGGCAGCGGCGAGGAGCCGCGAGCCGGTGGGCGCGTCAGGTAGGGATGGGTGCGTCGCCCGTGGCGGCCGAGTCGGTGGGCGGAACCTCGACGCCGGCGTGCCGGGCGAGCTCGGTGCACAGGCGCTCGATGAGCGACGGGCCGCCGTCGAAGGGCCGCGTGTAGTGATCGGTGTGCCAGCCGCCGTAGTAGCGGTCGACGTCGCCGCGCAGCTGCGCGCCGCGATCGAACAGCTCCCGCAGCCAACGCACCGGATTGCCGTCATACAACCCCTGAAGCTGGAACGATTCGGCCGCGAGGCGAGTGCGGATCCCGTCGAGCGCGCCGGTGAGGCGCTTTTCGTCCATGTGCGTGCCGATATCGGCGGCCGTGCGCAGCATCGCGTCCGGTAGCGCGGCGGTGGCCGCGTCGCCCTCGGCCGCGCACCATACGGTGCGCTCCGGGATCGGGCCGTAGTCCTGCCCGCACAGGCCGTAGCCGCCGGGGTCCGGGGTTCCCGGGGTTCGCTCGCCCGCGGGCCGCCACGGATCGGAGACCAATCCGACCGCCCGGACCCGCGTGAGCAAGGCCGCGTCTCCGGCTTCGGCCGCTTCGTTCAGGAAATCATGGACGATGCGATTGCCTCCGGAGTAAGCGATGAGTATCACCCCGTCGTCATCGGTGGAAAGCTTTTCGCGCAGGTCCGCGAGGCCGATCGCGGCGTTGGCGACCCACGAACCTTCGCCGCCGACACCAACCATGGCCGCGGGCCAGTCGACCCACTCGGGAACTGCGCCCGTCCAGCGCGCGAGGGTGCGCGCAGCCTGGGACGAGACCTCCGAATGCTCGTGGGCTGTGTCGATGCCGTCGGCGAAGATGATGCGCATGTCTGCCAAGCTAACGCCACTGCCGCAACGCCGGCTGAGAGGAACACTGGAATGGGCAAAGATTTCGGCTCCCGGGCGTGGGATAAGGCACAATGCGGGCAACGCTACTGCGCGGCGGGAAGCCGCGAGTACTTTCAGACGTGAGGAAGAAAAGGGGCGAGCAATTCATGTCGCGACCGAACGACGACCAGTACCGCGCGTGGAGTGAGGGCAACGACCAGACGCGCGCGTTCGACGGATATGGCGCGCAGAACTACCCCCAGAACGCCGGGTACGGGTACGGCGAGCCTGCGCCGCAGGGCGGCGGCTACTACGAACAGGATGGTGGGCGCGACTACGCACCGGGGTACTCCGAGCGCTCGCAGAAGCAGCGCCGGGCGGCGTCGCTCACCGAGCTGTTCAACCTCAAGTCGCTGTGGATCGAGCTGTTCATCGTCGCGATCGTGGCCGGCGTTCTCTACGGGATGATCGTGTGGGTGTTCGACCTGCTTGCCGTGCGCTTCTCGGACGCCGTGTCCGGCGAATACCTCGCGCTCGGCGATCCCTTCGAATACACGATCCGCGGCGTTGGGCTCGGCATTCTCGTGCTCGTCGCCGGCGCGGTAATGATGGGGCTGCACGCCGCCGTCAACCAGCCTGCGCAGCTCTTTAACCTCCTGTTCGTCGTGGTGGGCCTGTGGGCGCTCATCCTGCTGCTCACCATGGCGCTGTGGCAGTCGATCCCGGAGGTGATCCTGCTGCTCATCGGCGCCGCGATCATCTGGGGCGTGATTCCCATGCGCGTCGGCGCCTACCGCACCGGGGTGCCGCGGCTGCGGTAGAACAGCCGGCCCTGCCGCCCGAGCGGGGTGGACTACAGTGGATTTCATGACCCCTTCCGACGCGGATCTCGCCGCAGACCAGCTCCTCGCCGAAACGCTCGCGGTAGAGGCGGGCGAGCTCCTGCTCCAGATCCGCGACTCCGAGAAGGCGACGGGCCGCTCGCTCGGCGATATCGGCGACCGGCGCTCGAACGAGTTCCTCCTCGCGCGGCTCGCCGAGGAACGCCCCGGCGACGCGGTGCTCAGCGAGGAGAGCCCGGACGTCTCCGCGCGCGAGACGGCAAGCCGGGTATGGATCATCGATCCCGTCGACGGCACCCGGGAGTTCTCGATGCGCGGCCGTGGCGACTGGGCCGTCCACGTCGCGTTGTGGCTTCGCGACGGCACCCCGGAACGCTCCCGACTCGACGTCTCCGCGGTCTCACTGCCGGGTCTCGGCCTCGTGATCGGCACCGGCGGTGCCCGCACCTTCGCTGGCGAACCCGTGCCGTTGGAGCCGGGCGAGACCGCCGGCGGACTGCTCGATCCGCTGGATGACGTCGCAGGTCCCCGAATCGTGGCCTCCGGATCGAGGCCACCTCGATTCCTCGCGGGGGTCGTTGCCTCTCTCGGCGGAACGCAGCACGCGGTGGGCTCGGCCGGGGCGAAGGCGATGTGCGTCGTGCGCGGGGAGGCCGACGCCTACATCCACGCCGGAGGGCAATTCCAGTGGGACTCGGCGGCGCCCGCCGGGGTCGCGATGGCGCACGGGTTCGCCGCGTGCCGCATCGACGGCACGCCGCTGGAATACAACGTTGCCGACACCTACCTTCCCGACCTCATCATCTGCCGACCCGAGCTGCGCGACGAGATAGTCGACGCGATAGCGGCCCATAGATAGTCGCCCATCTGCGGCGTGTGCTCGCCAGGCCAGGGCATCGTGGGGGTTGGCGTGTACGCTTTGCCTTAATTGAACGACGGTTCAAACCTTGAGGCCGCGAACCCTCGTTCGTCATGATTCGGCGAGGTGACCATGGTGTATCGCGAAACTCCGCAGGTGCGTGTGCGGGCGGCTACACGCAGGCAGGCGATCCTCGATGCGGCCATCAACACGGTGGCGCAGAGTGGCTTCGCAGGGGCAAGTGTGCGCGAGATCGCCGCCCGCGCCGAGGTCTCAACCGGCAGCGTGTACTCGTACTTCGGTAGCCGCGACGAACTGCTCACGGAGGTGTTCCGAGTTGTCGCGGGGCACGAACTCGAATATGCGCGTGAGGCGCTCGAACAACCGGGCGCCGACTTCCTCACGCGCCTGGAGAGCTTTCTCACCACATTCGCCGGGCGGGCCTTCCGGGGTCGAAGGATGGCGGAGGCCCTGCTGTTCGAGCCCGTGAGCCCGGCAATCGAGGCCGAGCGTCTCGCTCTTCGCCAGCGCCACCACCGTTTCTTCTCCGAGACCATCGCCACCGCAGTCGACTTCGGTGAATTGCCCGAACAGGATCCCGCCCTTGCCTCCCGGGCCGTGATCGGAGCCATCAGCGAGAACCTCTTCGGCCGGATGACCGCGCCTCAACACGGCCCGGATGACGACGGCGAGGTCACACGATATCTGCTCGCCTTCTGCATTCGAGCGCTCGGAGCGAAGTCATGACACATTCGAATCCCCATCCAGACTCGCCCGATCATCTTCGGCCGCCGCGCCGTGGCCGCACGCACGAGGTTGCGAACCAGGCACCACCGCGGGCCGGTATCGACGAGTTCACGGCGAATCCGGCGCTGGTAGAGGCGGTCGCTGCCTATGCGCCTGCCGCGGACACCGGCAAGTTGCGCCGAATCGGAGAGCGCGTAGGCACCGCCGAATACCAGCACGACGCCCAGCTCGCGAACACCTGTACTCCCCGGCACGTGGCCTTCGACCGATGGGGGCACCGCGTCGACGAGATCGAATTTCACCCTGCCTACCACGAGATCATGGGGTACTCGATTGCCGAGGGTTTGCACACCAGCGCCTGGGCCGACCCTGGGCCGGGCGCGAATGTGCAGCGCGCTGCCGGCTTCTACCTCGCCGGCCAGATCGAGCCCGGCCACTCGTGCCCGGTGTCGATGACACACGCGATCGTCCCTTCGCTCCGCCACTCGCCAGGTCTCGCTGCGCAGTGGGAGCCGAAACTGTTGTCCACGGTCTACGATCCGGAGCTTCGCGATCCCGCGACAAAGGACGGACTCATCGTCGGCATGGCGATGACCGAGAAACAGGGCGGCTCCGACGTTCGCGCCAACACCACGACCGCCGAACCGGCGACTTCGTTCGGGGAGGACGTGTACGCCTTGCGTGGGCACAAGTGGTTTTGCTCGGCGCCGCAGTCGGATGCGTTCCTCGTACTAGCGCAGGCCCCGGAGGGGCTGAGCTGCTTCTGGCTGCCGCGCATCCTGCCGGGCGGGGAGCGCAACGCCTTCCTCGTGCAGCGCCTCAAGGACAAGCTCGGCAATAAATCGAACGCCTCTAGTGAAGTGGAGTTTGACGGCGCGCTGGCGTGGCTCGTGGGGGAGCCGGGCCGCGGCGTGCGGACCATCATCGACATGGTCGGGCGCACCCGGCTGGACTGCGTGATCGGCGCGGCCGCCGGTATGCGGCAGTCGGTGGCCGAGGCGGCCTGGCACGCGCGTCACCGCGCGGCCTTCGAGACGACGCTCATCGAAAAGCCTGCGATGCGCGGGGTCATCGCGGACTTGCAGATCGAATCCGAGGCAGCCACGTGGACGGCGCTCCGACTCGCGCAGGCGCATGACAATGAGGGGGAGGCCGCCCTGCGAAGGATCGCGACCGCCGTCAGCAAGTATTGGGTGTGTAAGCGAGGACCGGGGCATGCCTACGAATCGCTGGAATGCCTCGGCGGGAACGGTTACACCGAAGACTTCCCGCTCGCGCGGCGCTACCGGGAGGCTCCGGTATTGGCCGTGTGGGAGGGCTCGGGCAACGTGATCGCCCTCGACGTGCTTCGCGCGCTGGCCCGCGATCCCGATTCGGCGCGGGCATTCGAAGCGGAGATCGCCGCCCAACGCGGCACGAATCCCGATTTCGACGCGCATACGGAGCGGACCCTCGCCCTTCTCGCTGACGCCGCGCGTGACCCGATGTCTGCAGAGGCCGGTGCGCGTCGGCTCGTCGAGTCGATGGCGCTGTCCTTCCAGGCGTCGGTGCTGCTGCGCGATGCGGACCCGGCTGTGGCCCAAGCTTTCTGTACGGCTCGACTCGGGGCGGGCCGAGGATTTGAATACGGCGCCATGGTGACCGACGGGATCGACCACGATACTGTGATCGGTCGTGCGTAGCCCTGCGGTGAATCCCGATATGCGCAGTGCGGCAGGCGAACCAGAAACACTGTAGACATTGGCAGGCGGGTTTGTAAGACTATCGGTGTGAATTCCCGCGATCCACTCCAACCCCAGCAGACCGCGCCGGGCTACGACGTAAACCTTCAATGCCTGCTGCGCTCATCGCCTATGCCCATGGTGGTCTTCAACCACCAAGGGGTAATCATCGATGTGAATGATGCATTCGCGGACGTTCTCGGGCGCCTCCGCGGAGATCTGCTCGGAATCCCCGGCCGAGACCTGGGGTTCGTCAACGTCGAATCGAAACTCGATGATGCACTTCTCTGGCTCTTCGCAGGGGTAACGGAAAGCCTGTCCGTGTGCTGCCAGCTGACATCCGGTGAGGGCTTGCCGGTATGGACAGAAATGCACATGTCCGTGTCTATCGGACGCGACCATTCGGAAGTACTGGCCATTGTGCAGGACCGTACCGACGAGATGTGGGACTCCGGATCCTCTCGCGACTTCGGGAGCTAACCGGCGAATTCCGCCTGAGCCCGGTCCGTGCGGCGACGCAGAAATTCGTAGAAATAGCTGCGGCGAGAAACGGGCACGAGCGCCGCCAGGGCCAACTGCCACCACACATTGAGCGCTTGAACGAAACCCTTGAACGCCTGAGCGTCCCCGGCTGCCTCTTCCTGGAGACCTCGCAGTTGCATCACCAGGTTCTGGGCGACAAGGTCCATCGAGATCTCTGATTGAACGTCGCCGCTCGCCACCGCTTGATCGAGATGGGTCTCGACATGCTTCGCAATGTCGGCCATAAACGAATCGGACACGCCGTTGCGGCGGCCGATCTCCTGCATCATCCTGGCGCCGGCCTTGGCCCTCGTGTCCGTTGCGATGACCTTGCTCGCCGCGAAGGTCCAATCGATGAGCGATTCGATTCCCAAGCCGGATTGTTCCGGCATCGCGCCGAGGGTGCTGAGGATCTTGTCCGAGTACACCGCGACGAGGGCGCGTGCGAGATCTTCCTTCGTGGAGAAATGAAAGTACATCGCGCCCTTGGTGACGCCGGCGCGCGCACACATCTCGTTGAGGCTCGCGCTCGAATAGCCATCATGGATGAAGGACGTCGCGGCGGAATTGATAATCGCCCGGCGGGTAACCTCGGCCCTTGGCTCCTTGGCCATCTCCATGATGCGCCCCCGATCAAGTCGTTGGTAGGAAATTATCGCCCCCGCTGGGCTGGTGGTCGGCAATCCAGATCAGCGCGGGCTGGTGGAATAATTTCACGATATTGTTTCATGGCCTCCCGGGAACGGCCAAATCCGACGCGCCCTGATGTCGATGCAGATATAGCGTCTGCGCCTTGGCATTTGGGAGGAAGGCCACTGTTCTTAAGCCTAGCTACTTCTGGTTGGCTTTGGAATGGAATTCAAATAACGGTTTGGAAAAAAGACCCGCGGTACGCTGTTTGCGTTCGCAGGCGCGGCAAATGGCAGGCTCGCGAGGTGTCGTTGCTGGTCGCCGCGACTTTCCCTATTTCGAGCGAGCCTACGCGCCGGTAGGGTTGCCTTTGGGGGCGTTGAAGAAGTCCGGTTCACCTGTCAGGGTAAATTAGCTCAGAACGTACCTAGGGTATGAAAAAGGACTAGTTGAAGTCCCAACGGTAGCGGAAGGGGGGCGTCGATGGGGATGGCTGAAGACAGTAGGTCTCGGTTCGGCGAGCTCGATCCCGATGAACCGGCCGGCCACGATGAGCGCCTTAGTCGCCAGGACTTCGGCGAGCTCTTCGAATTTTCGCCGATGCCGATGGCCGTCTATTTGGAGGACTACCACCCTGCGGCGATCAACAACGCCTTCTCGGAGCTCCTCGGCGTGCCACGTGAGACGCTGATGTCTGGTCCAACCCTCGGGTACATGCACCCGGACGATCGAGAGGCCGCCCGCTCCGGGATGGACATGATGTTCGCCGGCGCCGACGTTCCCCCGACTGCCATCGTGAGGATGTTCTGCACCGAAGGGGTTATCCGGACCATCGAGGCCTCCGCGAGCGTCACCTACGGAATCGACGGAACCAAGTACCTGTTGATGATCTTCCGCGATATCAGCGAGGAGCTGTGGAACCGCGGGCAATGATTCGGAACGGCCCACTAGAGTTGGACGCATGCGGCTACTTGTTACAGGCGGCGCCGGGTTTATCGGCTCCAATTTCGTCCGCCTCACCGGGCGTGTGCGCCCAGATACCCACATCACCGTGCTCGACGCGTTCACGTACGCCGCGAACGAGGCAAGTGTCGCGGATGCGCCGTGCGACGTCATTCGCGGGGATGTCGCCGATCCGGGCGTACTCGACGAGATCCTCGCCGGGTTCGGGCCGGACGATGCGATCGTGCATTTCGCCGCCGAGAGCCATAACGACAATTCGATCGCCTCGCCGGGGCAATTCGTCCACACCAACATCACAGGCACGTTCGAGATTCTCGAGGCGGCCCGGCGCCACGACGTACGCCTGCACCACGTCTCCACCGACGAGGTGTACGGAGACCTGCCGCTCGGCACACCGGAAGCCTTCACCGAGGACACCGCGTACCGACCGTCCAGCCCGTATTCGGCGTCGAAGGCGAGCGCGGACATGCTCGTGCGCGCGTGGATTCGCACCTATGGGCTCCGCGCGACGCTGTCGAACTGCTCCAATAACTACGGTCCGCGCCAGCACGTGGAAAAGTTCATCCCCAGGCAGATCACCACGCTTATCGACGGCGGACGACCGCGCCTCTACGGCAGCGGCGAGAACGTGCGCGACTGGATCCACGTCGACGACCACAACGCTGCAGTGTGGGAGATTCTCGAGCGCGGCCGGATGGGGGAGACCTACCTGATCGGCGCGGACGGGCAGGCCTCAAACCGCGAGATCGTGCGCGAACTATGCCTACTGTGCGATCGCGACCCCGACGAGGTTGATTTCGTTACCGACCGACCCGGGCACGATAGGCGGTACGCGATCGACGCGACGAAGCTTCGCCGCGAGCTCGGGTGGGCGCCCGAACATACCGACCTACGGTCGGGGCTCGCCGATACCGTCGAGTGGTACCGCGAGAACCGCGAGTGGTGGGAACCGGTCAAGGCCGCCGTCGAAGCCAAATACGCAGAAGTAGAGGAGGTGCTGTAGGTGAAGGGAATCATCCTCGCCGGAGGCGCCGGGTCGCGGTTGCGGCCGCTCACCGCGGCGGTGAGCAAGCAGCTCATGCCCGTGTTCGACAAACCGATGGTGTACTACCCGCTCACCACGCTCATGCTTGCCGGCATCCGGGACATCCTGCTCATCTGCACCCCGCACGACCGGGCGCAGTTCGAGCGGCTACTCGGGGACGGCTCACAGTTCGGGATCTCCATCGCCTACCGCGAGCAGCCAGAACCCCAAGGTCTTGCGCAGGCTTTCGTCCTCGGTGCCGAGCACATCGGAGACGACTCGGTCGCGCTCGTCCTCGGCGACAACATTTTCTACGGCCCGCGCATGGGCACGCAGCTGCGCCGCTTTCGCGACGTCTCCGGCGGCGCCGTGTTCGCCTACCGCGTAGCAAATCCGAGCGACTACGGGGTTATCGAATTCGACGCCGACGGCACCGCGGTCTCCATCGAGGAAAAGCCCGCCGAGCCGCGATCGAACTTCGCTGTCCCAGGCCTCTACTTCTATAGCAGCGATGTCGTCGACATTGCCTCCGAACTCGAACCCTCCGCCCGCGGGGAGTATGAGATCTCCGACGTCAACAAGCGGTACCTCGAGCAGGGGCGGCTCTCCGTCGAGGTCCTGCCGCGCGGAACGGCGTGGCTCGACACCGGCACGCACGCCTCGCTGCTCGACGCCGGCAACTACGTGCGCACGATCGAGGAACGCCAGGGCCTGAAGATCGGGGCGCCCGAAGAGGTTGCGTGGCGGATGCGGTTCATCGACGATTCCGCGCTCGCCGCCGCGGCCGACGCCCAGCTCAAGTCCGGGTACGGCGCATACCTGCACGGATTGTTGGAACGGGAGCGGGAACTCGGTGGCTGAGGCACACGCACCCATGACGCCGGGCGCGCCGATCCTCTCGCGGTGCCGCGTGCTCGTCGCGGGCGGTTTCGGGCAGCTCGGGCGCTGGCTCGCGCGACGGCCGGTCGGCGATCTCGTCGAGGTCTGCAACGTCGGGAGGAAACACAGCGAGATCTACGGTCCGGGAATGGACCTTTCCGACCGCGGGTCGATCGAGCACGCGCTGGAGGTCTTCCGTCCGCAGGTGGTGATCAACGCCGCCGCGTTTACCGCCGTCGACGCGGCCGAGGATGATGAGGCTGCCGCGGCGGCAATCAACGTCGACGGGTCCGCGCGGCTCGCCGCCGAATGCGCGCGGCGAGACATTCCCCTGGTGCACGTATCGACGGACTACGTTCCCGGGCTCTACGCTCCTGTCGAGGATCCGGCCGGGGCCCCGTCGCTCGCTGCCTCGGTGCCGGAGGCGATCGACTTCGCTAGCGAAGCAGGGGTCTACGCGCGAACGAAGTGGGAAGGCGAACTGGCGGTGCGGCGCGCGCATCCTGGCGCCACCGTCGTGCGCACCGCCTGGGTGTACAGCGGCCCCGCTCGGTCGAGGCTCGAAGGCCTCGGTGGCGGCGACTTTGTCACCACGATGCTGCGGCTGGAATCCGAGCGCGACAGCGTCAACGTTGTCGACGACCAATGGGGGAATCCGACGTTCGCGTGCGATCTCGCCGAAGGGCTGTTACAGCTGGCTAATCGATTGGCCTCGGGCGATCGCGCGCTATCCGGCGCGGTGCTCAACGCCGCCGGGGGAGGACGCGCCACCTGGCACGATCTCGCTGCCGAGGCGTTCGCACTCGCCGGCGCCGACCGTGCCCGCGTGCTACCGGTGGGCACCGACGAGTTTCCGCGTCCCGCGGCGCGCCCGAGTTTTTCCGTCCTCGGCGACTCCGAGTGGCGCCGCGCCGGACTCATGCCGTTGCCGCACTGGCGAGACGGCCTGCGCCGAGCCTTCACGATGGCTCGATGAGCGCAGCCGCGCGGAGGGTATCGGCCAGGGCTCAGCAGTCCCGCCGGCTTCGCCGTTTCGTGCGAGTTCTGCTCGTCCTCGTGTGCATTGCGGTCGTTGTCTGGGTGGGGCTGGGCGCGTGGTTCCTGTCGGAACGGCATCGTTCGGAGCCGGTCAGGTCCGATGCGATCGTCATGCTCGCCGGCGCCGATGACGGGCGCCACCGCGTTGCCCGCAATCTCCTACAAGACGGCTATGCGCCCGAGCTTCTCGTGTCCAACCCGGACAGTGCAGGGAAAAAGAAGGCCGCGGAGCTATGCCGAATGAAGGCGACGGATTGTTTCTCGCCCGTGCCGAAGACGACCGCCGGGGAGGTGCGCGCGGTCCGGGAGGCGGCGGAGGGAGCCGAAGACTCAGGCGACGGGTGGGACAGCATCATCGTCGTCACCAATAAACCGCACGCGGCCAGGGCGGGCGCGTTCTTCCGGAGGTGCCTGGAGGAGGCCGGCGAGGATGGTGGGCCGATTGCTGTGCGCGTGGTGAGTATCGAGGGGCTCGATAAATCGCGACTGCCGATTCATGTGCTCCGCGAGACGGCGGGGTTCATCAAGGAAGCGACCGTCGCAGAGGCGTGTTAGCCCGCAGCGACTACGCGAAGTGGCGGGTGATCTGCAGGGCGCTCGGTGCCGCAATCGGGCACGGAACATCCCAGGCGTGCGGGTCGAGATCCGAATGTGCCGACGTGGCCGGCATCTCGAAACGCGAGAGCGACGCCGACGACATGCACTCGGTGCCGAACAAGCGGCGCACGCTCGCCGGAAGCACCGCGAAGGCCGCGTGAGAGACGCGCAGCAAACCGGTGTCCTTTTCGTGTAGTAGCGCCTCGGCGTACGCGCGGGACACGGCAGTCGGGCGGAGGCCACTGACCTTGCCGCGCATGTACGAGTTGAGTTCCACCAGCGAGGTCGCGGGGCGCGGGACACCGGACAAACGCGCGATCGGCGCCCAGCCCTGTACGGCCGATTCGGAATCGAAGGGGAGTAGCGGGCGCTGCGCGTGGCCACGGTTGGCGCCGAGCATCGCCCACAGGCGCGACTGGTGGGTCCACTCGAGCAGCGAGCGGTCGGAGCCCCAGTAGTACGAGCCCGTCTCGTCGTAGCCGGTGGCGGCCGAGTGGGCGTCCATCTGTTGGGAGATGACGACGACACCATCGTCGACAGGGCCGCTGACTATGACGTGATGAAGCTCCGCGGTGGACCGCACCGCCGCCCACGGCTTCTCGGCGAGCCCGAAATCGGTGAGCACCGCGGCGCTGGCCGGGTGCAGAGAGCGCAAAAGGATGCCGGCAAGTTCGCCGATAAAAGCCGAAGCATCCGAATGTAAACGGCTGACCGGATGGTCCTCGGAAAACCATCGAGGGCCGGGAACGAGGCGTACCGGGGGATGCGAATCGACGGCGCGGCTACGGAATTCTGAGAAATCAGCCATGGACAATCCGGCGTCCGATCGGTAGGTCCGATGGGTGTCCGCTGCTCGCTGCATTCGGCGATTCCTGAAGGTAGAAGCCATTAAACACAATCGATGCCACTCGTGTTCGAGCGTTCGCTTCTTCGAGTAGCACAGGGCAAGCCCTGCAGATGATTATGCACCCTTAGAAACAAATAACAACTGTGATGAGAATAACTCTGGGTTAACCCAGGCCGCGCTTGGGTGGCTGGGAGGCGCATTACCCGCATATTTCCTCTGCTAACATTCGCAAATCGGCTGGTGCCGTGTGGCGAAGCTCTCATTCGCCGCACTAGCGTGGACGACGTGTAGCGGTAATCTACCGCGTTCCAGCGACCGGATCGACGAGGGAGGCGCGCGTGGCGCAAGAGGATCAGAATATGACCGGACGGCGGTTTGAGGGGCAGGTCGCGGTCATCACGGGCGCGAGCCGCGGTATCGGCTTCGGTATCGCCCGGCGCCTCGTCGATGAGGGGGCGAAGGTCGCTATCACCGCGCGCGGGGAGGAGGCGCTCGCCGACGCTGTCGAAGAACTCGGCGCCGACAACGCGATCGGAATTCCCGGCAAGGCACACGACCCGGCTCATCAGGACGACGTCATCGCGAAGGTCACCGCGAGGTTCGGCCCCATCGATCACCTCGTCAACAACACGGGCATTAATCCGGTGTACGGCGGCCTGCTCGACATCGACGTCGAGGTCGCGAAGAAGATCGCCGAGGTCAACGCAATCAGCGCGCTGCAGTGGACACAGAAGGTGAACAAGGCGAGCCTCGGCGAGCGCGGGGGCAACGTCGTGTTCATCGGTTCCGTGGCGGGGATGCGCAACTCCCCGGGCATCGCGTTTTACGGCGCCTCGAAGGCCATGATCGCTCGGCTCGTCGAGGACCTGGCCGTGGAGATGGGGCCGAAGTGCCGCGTCAACGGGGTCGCGCCCGCCGTCGTCAAGACGAAATTTGCCACCGCGCTGTACGAGGGCCAGGAGGATCCGGCGGCGCCGTACCCGCTGAAGCGCCTCGGCGAGCCCGCCGATATCGCCGGCCCCGTCGCGTTCCTGCTGTCCGAGGACGCCGCGTGGATCACCGGGACGATGCTGCCGGTCGACGGCGGCCTGCTTGCCGCGGGAGCCTCGCTTCTCTAGGCGAAGGTAGCGTTGGAGAGGTGAGCGGGCCGGCGAAGGGCCCGCGGGACGAAAGGATCGAAAATGCGTGAATTCAACGGCATCGCCGAACTCGAAGCGGCTATCGGCGAGAACGTCGGCACCTCCGACTGGACCGAGATCACCCAGGAGTCCGTCAATCTCTTCGCCGAGGCCACCGGCGACCACCAGTGGATCCACGTCGACCCGGAGAAGGCGAAGGACGGCCCGTTCGGCGGCACCATCGTCCACGGCTTCCTTACTCTTTCTCTGCTGCCGAAGTTCGGCTGGGAGATCTACACGGTTTCCGGCATGGCGATGATGATCAACTACGGCCTCAACAAGGTGCGCTTCCCCGCGGTCGTGCCCGTCGGGTCGAAGGTCCGCGCCTCCATCACCCTCGACAAGCTCGAGCAGAAGTCCTCGGGCTACCAGCTCACCACGACCACCACGGTCGAGGCGGAGGGCGTCGAGCGTCCGGTGTGCATCGCCGAGTCGCTCATGATGCTCGTTCCGGAGCAGTAGAGACCCTCCAGGGCGCACGCGCGCCCTATGCGCACATGCTTCATTTTTGACGGCGGAGGTGCGGTTCCCCAGGTGGAGCCGCGCCTCCGCCGTCATTTATCCATCGGTTGCTAAGCGGGCGTAGACAAGGGTGTCGGTCCATTCGCCCTTGTTCCACCAGTCCTGGAGGTGGTGGGCCTCCCGGCGCATTCCGATCCGCCGTGCGAGCGCGGCCGAGGCGGTGTTTCGCGCGTCCATCTGCGCCACGACGCGGTGCGCCCGGTAGTGCTCGAATGCGAGCGCGAGCATCGCACGGGCGGCTTCGGCTGCGAAGCCATGTCCGGCGGCGCTCGGCGCAATCGCCCAGCCGATTTCCACCACCCGACGTGCCGGGTCGGTGTAGGTGAGCGAGACGTCGCCAACGGGCGTGCCTTCGTGCTCGATGACGAGGGCGATGGCGCGGGCGGAACCATCGAGATCCGGCTGATCCATCCGGATGCGAAGCTCGCGTTGAGTGTCTTCCAGCGACCACGGCTCGTGGAGTAGATACCGCGCGAAGGCGTCGTCGCCATACACGTCCGATAGCCAGCAGGCGTCGCTGCTGCGATGTTTCCGAAGGGTGAGACGTCCAGTCTTCAGCGGTAGCGACGGAGGCGGCACCAACGTTCGCTCGAGAGAGACCAGATCGAGAACCTCCGAGGACGGCGCCGTGCTGCGAGCGGTTCCGTTTTCGGCGAAGCCTCGCCCGGTCAGCGCGCGGAGCGAGGCCTCGTTCTCCGGAACGGTACGGGCGCGAAGGACGTCGATTCCGCAGGCGCGCGCGAACTGGGTGCCGAGTTCGATTCCATCACCGGCGAGTCCGCGGCCTCGATGGCGCGCGGAGATCCAGAATCCCAATTCTGCAGAAGCCCGTGTGGAGGCGGTGTCGTTCTGTGGCGAAACATCGAAGATGACGAGGCTGCCGGCAAACTCATCGGTCACGCGATCCGCAAGGGCGAGGACGGCAAGGGTCCCAATGCTAAGGCCCTCGGTGACGTCGCCAGAGATCATTGCGAGCACGGATTCGGGTGTGTAGTGCGGCTGCGGGAGGTGTGCGAACTTCTTCACCTCTTCATCCTCTGTTCCCGCTGCGAATGCGGCTGCATCACGGGGCTCGAGGGTCCGCAGTCGTGCGTTGCCCAGTTCGAGTGGAAGTGCGGATAGCTTGAACACCTTTTTAAACTAACAGTGTTCGGATAATATACGCTAGTGACGTGAGCTACTGGGATCATCCGAAAGCCGTCCGTCGAAGTCGAGCAGTGGACGTGGATGCACTATCCGAACACGCGGTGGCGCTGTGCGACCGCGGTGGGCTCGGCGCCCTCACCGTCCGCGCGGCCGCTTCATCACTCGGCGTGGCACCGGCAAGCTTGTATTCCCGCGTTGATTCGGTTGACGACTTGTTCGACCTGGCGCTGGACCGGGTTCTCGGCAGCGATTCATCAATGGCCGCGGCGATTGAGGTCAAAGATCTGCGCGGGCTGCTCCTTGCGTACTTTCGCCACCTCGAGCGTCACGGTTGGGCGTGTCAGATCATCGGGATGCGTGCGCCTCGAGGGCCGAATTACCTGCGTCTTTCGGAGAGCTTGGTGTCAATGCTCAATGACGGCGGTGTCTCCGATCCGCTTGGTGCGTCCTATGCACTGTCGAACCTCGTCATCGGCAGTGCGATGACAGCTCCCATCGCCGGAGACGAACAGGCCACTGACATCGATGCGGGCACGGCTCCGTTGTATTCGCTATTCCACGAAAGGCGAACCGCCGAAGCGGGAAACATCGTTGCCGATGCGATCGACGCGTTGCTCAACGCGTGGTCGTATCGGCCTGCGTGATTACGTCCTCAGTTCCGGTCCCGAGTCCGCATCGGCGTCCCACGCCTCGCGTCCGAGCCCGCCGCGCAGTTCGCGCCGCAGGGAGCGTGCCATCGTTGCGAGCGACACTCCCGAAAGCGCTCCCACCACCGCGAACACCGAACCCGGACCGAGCGCGCCGGCGAGCGCGCCCGCGGCGACGGGCACCGAGACCTGCCCGAGCCGGTTCGCGGTGAGCCGCATGCTCAGCGCGGTCGACCGGTCGCGCGCCGGCGCGATGCGGGTTACCCACGTCATCGTCAGCGGCTGCGCGAGCCCCCACCAGAATCCGATGAGCGCGAGCAGCGGCGCCATCACCCACGGCGAATGCACGAAGGCAAGGATGAACAGCGCCGGCGTCGTCAGCAATGGGTTGGCGACGAGCATCCACGCCGGGTTGAACCGCTCGACGAGCTGAGGCAGCCACAGGCGCGAGATGATCGAGGCGAGAGGGCGTACGGCGACGAGGAGCGACACCGCGAGCGGGCTGAGCCCGGTGTCCTCGCCGATGACCGGCAGGTAGGAGATGATCAGCTCGATACCTGCCAGCACGACAAGTGAAGACAGCGCGGCCGGCGCCATCCCGCGGCGTCGCAGCAGCGTCCAGGCCGAGAGCCGCTTCGACTTTTCCGCCGCCGCGTGTTCGGGCGAACTATCCTTATCGACCCGGCGCGGCAGGGTGAGCGCGATCGGTAGCGCGACCGCGAGAACGACGAAACACACCCACAACGCGGGAATCGTGTGCGCGGCGATCGATGACGCTGCCCCGTCCGATGCCCCGGCCGGCTCGGGGCCCCCGGCGCCGAGACCGCCGCTCCCGATCCCACCGAGCACGAGACCGATGAGCGGGGAGCCGACGGCCTGACCCACCGATACGAGTAGCGTGAGCGAGGCGAACCCGGAGGTGAAGCGCGATTCGGGGACCAGTTCGGTGACCATCGACTGCGAGGCGATCGTCAACCACAGCTGGCCGAGCCCGATCACGACGTGCGCAAGGCCGAGCAGGCCGAGGTTCGGCGAGAACACGGCCCCGGCGGTGGCGACCACCGTGAGCGACAAGCCCAACACGAGCATCCCGCGCGCGCCGCGCCGGTCGATCACACGACCCGAGGACACGGCCACGAACATCGGCAGGAACGAAAACGCGGCGGCGAGGATGCCGATCTGAGCCGCGGACGCGCCGAGCTCGAGCGCACGATAGGTGAGCACGACGCGCAGCGCGGCGAAGGTCGCGGCGAACAGCACGGTCACGATGAGCAGCCGCTGAAGCGCGCTCGGGCGGGCCATTCGGGCGCGCCGCGACGGGGGAGGAGTTGCAGAGGACATCACTTCCATCCACTATGCGCCCGCGCGGGGCTCTTCACGCAATCGCGCCAGCTCCATTAACCTCGAACTCATGAACTTGCAGGAATTCCTTCAGAGCACGGGCCGCACGATGGAGCGCGCCAAAGTCGAACACCTTGCAGGCGAGCCGATCTCCATCGAGGCCGTCGACCCGTGGCAGCCGGTCGGGCCGCCGCTGGACTCGGAGTTCCAGCGCATCCTCGCGTACCCGCCCGGCGCGCGCGAGATCACGCTGCAGGGCAAGGTTCAGCCCGTCACCCCGAACCTCATGGTTCTTATTTCCGCGGTGTCCCCGGAAGCCGATCCTGGTGAGTTCGTCGACCTCGTCGTCGACACCTCCGCGCAGCTCGAGGGGTGGACCACAGACGAGGATCTCGCCGGCGAGTCCGACTACGGGCAAGACGGCAAAGAGGTACCCGTCGTCTACCGCTATCTCGCGGGCAAGTACAAGGCCGAGGTCGGCGAGACGAAGACGTCCTCGATGCTCGCCGGCTGGAATGCGGGCGGAAAGACATACGTGTTCCAGGCCGTCGCCACGACGTTCGAGGGCTCGGACGAGTTCCACGACACCGCGCTCGAGTCCGTGCGCGTGGGTCCGTGGACGCTGCCGCAGCTCATCGACGCCATGCGGGGCTAGCGCGGCAATGGCTCAGCTCGAATCCCGAAGCCTGCACATCCCCGGCGCGTGGGAGCTCTTTCCCGCCATTTATGACGACGCACGTGGGATTTTTCTCGAGACGTTCTCGGCACCCCGGCTCGCGGAGGCCATCGGCGTGGACTTCCGCGTCGCCCAGTCGAACCTGTCGGTCTCGCGCGAAGGGGCGCTGCGCGGCCTGCACTTTGCCGATGTTCCTCCGGGACAAGCCAAGCTCGTGACGGCCGTGCGGGGAACGGCGTTCGACGTCATCGTCGATATTCGTACCGGCTCGCCGACGTACGGCGACGTCGTCTCGGTGACGCTCGATTCCGAGCGGCGCAATTCGGTGTACCTCGCCGAGGGGCTCGCGCACGGCTTCCTCGCGCTCGAGCCGGATACCGCGGTGTCCTATCTCGTCTCCGCGGCATATAACCCGGGCGCCGAGCACGGGATCGATCCGTTCGACCCGGCGCTGGGGATCGAGTGGCCGGCGATGTCGCTGGACGGTTCGGTGCTTGACTACGAGCTCAGCGAGAAGGACCGCGGCGCGCCGAGCCTCGAGGATATGGCCGCCGAGGGGCGGCTTCCCACCTGGGCCGAGGCAAAGAAGTATCTGCCCTAGGCGAGACCGTCCTCGGGGCGTTCCCCGCGGTCGCGGTCGCGCTCGTCGCGCAGCAGCTTGTCCTGCACCTCGCGGAGGAATTCCTGGTCATCATCAGGGGCCGCCGGTCGGCGCAGCGCTTTTTCCGCGCGCGCGGCATCGCGCATCCGGATGATGACGTAGGTCGCCGCGATCGCGACGACAACAAGGAAGACGATGACCCAGAGCATCTCGTCCTTCCACCTCCTTGAGGGCCGCTGTGTGTACACGCTGGGTGCACCCCTGCGGCCCGATCTACCTTCCACGATACGTATTCTGGAGACCATGAGCGAGTCCACGGCTGCAGGAAAGAATCCCGGCGAGAAGAACTCGGGCAATGGCGCGTCCGGAGCCGGAGCGTCGGCGAGCCCGGCAGCCGCCGAGGGTTCGCCCAAGAAGCGCCTCGCCGGGAATCTCCTTCTCTTCACGCTCGCGCGCATCGCGATAGTGCTCGTGCTCGTCGCGATTATCGAGGGAATCGGTTACCTGGTGCTCGGCCAGCCGGTTCCGCTGCTCGTCGCTGGCCTCATCGCGATCATCCTCGCGCTGCCGATCTCCACTTTTGCGCTGCGCGGCTGGAGCCGCCGCATCAATGAGGACATCGCCGCAGTCGACTCCGGTCGCCGCACCAGAAAGGAAGACCTGCGCCGCAGGATGTCGGAATAGGATTCGTCGCCTTCGCCGGCGGCAGAGTCCAGATGTCCGCTAGGACGAGAGCTCGCCGAGCATCTCGCCGACGTTCGGCACCTGGAGCGGCGGGAACTGGGGGAACTGCGGGAACTCGGAGCCGCCGAATCCGCCCACGCTGTTGTTCGAAGGCGCGGAGGTGTCCTCGATCGTGCCCTGCGGCTGTTGCTGCGGCTGCGTTTGAGTCGGCGTTTGCTGCTCGGTCGAACCGGTACCCTGCGGCGACTGGGTCTGCGAGGGCGTCTGGTTCTGAGTCTGTCCGCCTTGCTGGCCAGTTTGCGTCGGCTGGGTCGTCTGGCCCTGCTGCCCGCCGGTGGTCTCCGGCGTGCTCGGCTGCTGCGTCGGCGACTCCGGTGTGCTGGGCAGTGACGGCAGCGTCACGCCGGGAAGCCCGGGCACCGTGGTGTCGTCCTCGTCGTTGTTGTTGCCGCCCTGGCCCGGCGTGGTCGGCTGGGTAGGAGTGGTCGGCTGGGTGCCGCCCTCGGCGTTGTCGCCGCCGTTGTTGCCGCCACCCTGGTTGTTGCCACCCTGGTCATTGCCGCCCTGGTTGTTGCCGCCGGTGTTATTACCGCCGTTATTGCCGGCCTGGTTCCCGCCGTTGTTGCCCTCGCCGGCGTTCGGTGAGCCGGCGTTGGCTGCGCCGAAATTATCGGGGCGGCTCTGCTCACCGCCCACTCCGGAACGTCCCTGGTCGGTCTGAGTCTGCTGACCCCCGGTGCCCTCGGTGATGTTCTGGTTCCGGTTGCTCTGCCCCTCGGCAAGCACCTGTCCGTCGGTGGGCACCTGCTGCGGCCGCGATTGTCCGCCCCCGGATTGCTGACCCGAACCGCCCTCGGCCGGCTGCTCGGATTCGCGGCTGGGATTATCCCGGTTCTCGCGAGGCACGTACACCGCACCCGGCGCGGGTTGGACGCCGCTATAGAAACGCTGCAGGCAGTAATCGGAGAAATCGGACGAACCGTCGGTGAAGAAGGTCTGTCCGGCGAAGCCATCGCCATCGGCCTCGGTGGAGCAGCGGGCGATGAATCGGCCGTCGTCTTCGGCGTGGCTGCGTTCGCCGCCCTGCTGACCTGGGTCATTACCCGTCACGGCCGAATCGGTCGTGGGAATGGTGAGGACGACATCGTCGGAATTCGAGCATGCCGCAGTAAGCGCCGCGGCCGAGCCGAGCGCTGCACCAGTGAGCAATATCCGACGAAAGTTCATAACAATAGTGTTGCAAGTTCGAAACCATAGGTCTACCCGGGGCGCGTAAATTTGCCGAACCCTCAGCAGGTGCCCCAAACGATTTTCAGGGAATCCCGGGAGGGGCCGGGTGCGCGGGCGTTTCCAACCTCGCCTTGATCGTACTTCGCGAATTGCCAGGTGGCACGGCGGAAATAGTGGGCAGCCCCGAAAGCGTTCACGAGCCGGGAGGGGCGCGCTGATCGACGTGCGGGCGCGGTACGTCCGACGTCATAAATTCGGTGGGGTGTCTCACGTGGCGAGCGCCACATCGCGCAGCCGGAAGCGAAAATCGTTATTTATGACGTCGGAGTTGCTGTTTCTAGTGTTGCGTTAGTGACAAATGTGAAAGCTGTGATTAGAGTTACCGAACGTTGGGGTATTCATAACGACGAACCCCAGGGGAGCGCCGGAACCGGTAAGGGTTTCGACCGGCCGCTCCTTTCGGACACGCCACGTCCGATGCCCCAAAAGACACCGATATCCCCAGCTGTCCGATATCTCGCAACGTAAAGGAACACCTCATGCGCGGTCGTACCACGCCTCGTCTCCGCACTGCCCTCGTCGGCGCCGCCGCCTCGGTCGCGCTCGTGGCCGGCGTCGGATTCGTCGCGACCACTCCCGATGTCTCCACCGACGACGTCCACCTCGTCCAGGCAGAGGGCGCCGCCCTCGTGCAGGGGCAAGAGGTGAACATCGACTTGAAGAAGCTCGTCGAGGCCCAGATCGGGCAAGAGGTTCCCGAGGGAACGACCCTCAAGCTCAATGGGCTTCCCGAGGGGCTCAAGCAAGATGGCTGGAACATCACGGGTACGCCGACCGAGTCCGGCCTCTACAACGTGCGTGTCGAGGTGAACTCGGGCGGACAGACCTCCACGCAGGAGGTGCAGCTCATGGTGGCCGCGCCGAACGGCGAGGAGCCCAACGCGCCGAAGACCGACACCGAGAAGGGTGCCGAGGGCGGTACGGACGGCGCCGAGGGCGAGAAGTCCGGTGAGTCGGAGAAGCCGGGCGAGTCGGAGCCGACGACGGGGGCCGGGGATAAGACCGAGTCGAAGGACGCGGAGTCGGGCAACGACTCGGAGTCGGCTACGACGACCACGACTCCGTCGTCCGAGGCCGACAAGACAAATGACAAGACCGACGCCGAGTCGGGCGCTTCGGACGATCAGTCCTCGACTCCGTCGTCGACGCCTGCGACCACAACGGACTCCGAGTCGGACTCCGAAACCGCGACCGACGACTCACAGGAGACCTCCAGCCCGGAGTTCCCGACCGAGGATGAGGCCTTTGGCGAGGATGGCACTGATACCGAGGTCGACGAGGGCACCGAGATCGATCTCGACGAGGCGGCCGGTTCGTTGACCGACGGCATGCTCGGCGGCTCCGGATCGCTTGAGGGGTCCACCGGCGGCGAGGACGGCGTTGAAGAGTGCGAGACCGGCGACCTGACCGCGGGGCTGGAGAAGTTCCTGCCGGTTGTCGTGGGCGAGCAGGACGATTCCGGGATGATCACGTCCATCATCACCTCGGTTCTCGGCTCGCTGCTGCCGACCGTGCTCAACACCGCGTCCTCCGGGAACGGCTCCGTGTGCGATGCGGGCGGGGCGACTGGCTCGCTGTTGGAGAGCGCGGCAGGCTTTGCAGACGCCCAGCAGGGCGAGGGCGCTGACGCGCAGACCGCGGGCGCTCAGGCTGCCGGTGCGCAGGCTGCCGGCGGAACCACCACCCTCGACTCGCTTCTCGGTGGCGACGGTACCCAGTTGATCGAGCTCATGCAGCTTGCCAGCGGAATCATGGAGCAGGTGGGGAGCCCGGCCGACGGCACTCGCTAGGTGGTGTAAGCCCGGCTATACCCGCGCCACGTGCCCGGCACGTTCGAGAACACGACTCGAGCGCGCCGGGCACGTGGCGATTTCGGCGTTGGGCGGATTCTCGTTCCTCCGCTACGGGCGAGATAAGAAGGGGCTTTGGGTATGTGGGGTCCGACGTCATGAAGTAAGCGGTGTTAAGGTTTGTGTCGAACTCGCGGTGACGGGTTGGTAACCGGGGAGTGAAACCTGCCGGGACGTAACGGCGAGAAGTTCCAGAAATGGGGCCTTGATCAGTGGTAATGAGGATAGCCTTCGACGGGATCGGTCGGGCTTGTTCGTTTGTGGTTATGTATTTGTGGTCACGAACTACTGTGATTTGGCTTAGACAGGTTAAGATAAGTGCGAGCCGCGCCACAGTTGATTGACGTGTGTACGCACTTCGTGCGCCGCCCACGGGCAGATCTTGTGGCGGTCGCATACTCCGAAATACCTGATCCTTGGAAGGACCACCCATGAGCGAAAATCGCTTGAACGTTCGTCGCGCAGGCCTCGCTATTGCTGCTGCTGCCGCGCTCACCGCCGGCATCGCGCCGTTCGCCGCCGCGCAGGAGGCCGAGGCGCCGGCAAACGGTTCGCTGAACACCGAGTCCGTGACCGGCGAAGAGGGTTCGCTCGGCGGTGGCTCGCTCGACGGCATCAGCGCCGACCCGGCCGAGAAGTCCTGCGAGCTCCCCTCGCTCGGCGGCTCCGTCGACGCGCTCCTTCCGTACGCCGGTCTTTCGATCCCCGGCTTCGTGAAGAACATCCTGATCAAGGGTCTCGACACGATCGACAACCCGCTCGAGACTGCCGGGATCAACATCTCCGAGCTGGGCGTCGGTTCGCTCGAGGGGCCGATCTGCTCCGTGCTCCTCGGTGGCGAGATGACCGAGGTTCCGGAGACCACGGAGGAGTCCACCACCGAGACCACCACCCCGGCCGAGGATGACGACGCCGAGGGCGATGATGAGGGTGCCGAGGGTGACGACACCGAGGGTGACGACGCCGAGGCCACCACCTCCGAGGTTCCCACTGCCGGCGGTTCCCTCTCGCTGGGCTCCTAGTTGGTTTTCCGCCCGCCTTCGGGCGGGCGTCGGCGGCGTCTGAAGTCGCCTTGTAAATAGAGCGGCCGCCTTCCCCTTTTTGTCCAGGGGGAGGCGGCCGTTTTTGTGCCTGGACTGCATTGCTGGCACGCCGTCACGGCGGTGTGTCGTCGACGCTGCCTTAACGGGGCTGGGCGAAATTCCCCCGCGGGGGCAATTTTGTTCAGCTCCGGTTTATATGAAAGGCCCAGCTCAGGCATCAAATGTTACGGATGTGACAAAAATAGATCAATGTTAATTGTTGTGCTTGTGTTACTGATGTGACTAGAGTGGTGAATGTTGCTGCGGCGGGGTGTCTTGCCGCAGGGGGTTGATCATCCGATCTGCTTCGCACACACCTGCTGCCTCACAGACCTCATCACCGGAAGGAACACGCACATCATGCGAGCTCGCTTCGTCCGCTCTCGGGGTCGTGCCACGACCCGAGGCCGGTACTTCGTCCCTCTGTCCGCCACCGCCGTTGTCGCGCTTGCCGCTGGCACGCTCGTCGCTGTCAATCCGATCAGCGACGGTGACAATGTCGCCCTCACACAGTCCACCGCGTCCTCATTCGAGGCTGGTGCCGGCGCTGACGGTGCCGCAGACACCAATGGCACTGTGGGCCAGGCCGTTTCGATCCCGCTCCAGAGCCTGTTCGATGTGTCCGGCCAGTACAGCTGGATTCTCGAGGCCAGCGAGATTTCCGTTACCGGTCTTCCCGAAGGACTGAACTTCAACGAAGAAACGAAGACGATCGAGGGAATTCCGACCAAGAGCGGCAGCTTCACCATCGTCGTGACCGCAGGCGATCAGACTGCTGAAGCGGATATCTCGATCGGTACCGAGGGGGACGGGACTGTCGCCACCGGTTCGCTCGGCAGCGACAACCCGCTGTCCGGAGCCGTCACCGCCGTGCTCGGCTCGCTCGGCCTCTCGGGTGAAGCTGCCGCCAACTCGACCGGCAACGCCGGCGGCGAGGTCCCCGGCGACGAGAACCCGGACACCACCGGTTCGCTCATCGACGTCGAGGGCAACGGCAACACCGAGGGCACGACCGGCTCCCTGCCGATCGACGTGCAGGCTCTGATCGAGGGTGCCACCGGTTCGACCGGTGACGTCGAGACCCCGGAGACCCCCACCGAAGGTGAGATCGACGGCGAAGGCACCGGCGAGGTCGCGATCCAGTCGAGTGGCTCCACCGTTCCCGGCGGATCTATCTCCGACTTTGTTCCCTTCCTGACGATCTCCGGCGCGCTGCTCCTCGGCCTTGCCGCTGCAGGCGCGCTCGGTGCAGGCTCCTCGGCGCCGGGCATGGCAGTCAACCTCGGCTCCAACGGCAGCACCACCAACGGTGGCAACGACACGGGCAGCACCGGCAGCACGACCGGTAACGCCAAGAAGCCGGCCCCGAAGACGGAGGCGCCGAAGGCGCCGGGACCTGAGGTCAACAACGGCCGCGGCTAAACGACGCGCACCGGCATAGACCTCCGGGTCTCGTGCCGAGAAAAGGGCGGGCGAATTCCTCACCGAATTCGCCCGCCCTTTGGCGATTTCGATGTCTGGAATGCGTGTTTCGCTCATCTAAGTTCCAATTTCTTTGTTCCTGTCTATGCAGGCAGCGGACGTTGTGCTGCGTATACGGGCTGATAGGTGTGATTTCAACCAAGGCAAAATGGGGCAAAGGCGGTATCGTGAGAAGGCGTTTGGGCCTCAATTAAGTCGGGAATTAGTTCTCGCTTAAGTGCCGTCGCTTGCCGAGCACAGGGGACCGGGCAGTTTGTACCCGCAGAGCAGAAAGCACAGTGATGTCCAAGACCTCCGCCCGTATGTCCGCTCGACGGATCCGCCGCGTCACCGGCGCAGCGTTCGCACTCTCAGGGCTCGCTGCCCTCGGTTTCGGCGCCGCATCGCTGCCCGCGCCCGAGAGCGACAACGCTCAGCCCGTGGTCGTAGCCGATATCGCGAACACCGCGCTCCCGAAACTGAGCTTCGAGGCCGGCAAGCCTATGTCGCACCGAGTCAGCGACCACGTCGATCTGCCCCCGGGCACCGTGCTCCGTTTCCAGGGCCTTCCCCCGGGGCTGTCCTACGACTCCGCGACCACGGCCATCCACGGCACCCCGACCACCCCCGGCACCTACCACCCGTCGGCAACGGCGTACATCGGTGGCATCCCAGTCCGCACCGAGTCGACCACCGTGACGATCACCGGTAAGGCCGTTCCCGGAAACGGCGGCGGTGGAAACAATGGCGGCGGCAACACCGGTGGCGGAGGAAATACCGGTGGTAATGGTGGCGGCGCACCGGCACCGGGCATTGACCCCGCCGTCGTCGACACGATGCCGCTGCCGCCCGAGGTGAAGACCTTTATCCGCGACTCCATCAACAACATCAACCAGGGGCTCAAGGACATGTGGGCCCAGGTTCCCGCCGGCTCGCTCGGCAAGTAGGTTCACGTCTGGTCCCTTCGTCCCGTACGGACAGACCAACACACCTGGGGCCTGGTCACAGACCGGGCCCCAGGTCTTAATTTGTCGAAGCTACTATTCGTACCTTTGCCGCACTTTCGTTGCCCGGGAGGGAGCCGGAGGCAGTTAGAGCGCGAGGACGCGGCGCAACGTTGCCGCTAGCTCGAGTGGGCGGCGAAGATCGTCCCAAGTCCAGTGGATAACCCGATAGCCGAGGCTGTTGAGGTAGAGATCCCGTTCCTTGTCTCGCTTCCACCTGCGTCTTCGTTCCGAATCGGTCGGCAGATTTCCTGTTTTGGCGTAGCCATCTGCCTCACCCACAACCTTTTGCAATTCCCACACGAAGTCGCCGCGTGCCCGCGTGCCGTTCTCGTCGCCGAACTCCACTTGTTGCCGAGGTTGAGGAATACGGTGGACCTCGAAGAACACGCGGCTCCGAGACTCGAACACCGACTCCGATAACGACGAAGCGAAGTCGAGCGCCGCGCGAGCACGAACGGACCCGTGGGCACGGGCAAAAGCATTGAGCTCGTCGCGAATCTCGTCGCGCAGCCGGTGCGATGTGTCGAAATCTCGGCCGCGTTTGCTATTCAAGGCAGATTCGATGATGACGACTGCGTCTTCGAAGCTCAATCGTCTTGCGCAGTCGGCGACCGTCCTCGCCAATGTCGTGACGGGGATCCCGTCGCAAGTCGTTTTCGCCGAATCCGGAAGTGGTGCCTCCAGAATGCGCACCGAGCCAACCCGCTTTGATCTGGTGTTCCTCCCGGAATCGGTAGTGAGCGAAAGTTCGGTGACGGGAGTCGGAGTCACGTAGTCGGGAAGCCCCCAGATTCGCGCAGCAGACCATACGGAAGCGACATGCCGTGAACCGCGACGGATGATCTCGGCCCGTGCCCATTCGCGGTGAAAGGTTGCCTGGTCGATGCTATTGAGCGCTTCGGTGCAAATGAGGCCGCGGGACGGCTCCATCCACCGGCCCGAGCGGATCATGTTCAGTCTCCGGTAGCGACTGACACCCAGCATCTCGGTTTCGGCTAGCGAGACGATGTTGAACGGGAGGGCGGGACTGTTTTTCGGAGCATGGTGCACGAGTGAATTATCGATAGCGCGGGGAGCGCGTAGGGGGCGCTTCCGGCCGTGGAGTGGCGACGTGGGCGAGGGTGGTGCCAACTGGACGCCCTTTTGTATCGATAAACGCCGAAAATGAGTTCCCTGACGGGCGTTTATCGATACAAAAAGGCGTCCAGAGTGGTGGCGGAGGAACGAATGGCGAAATCGTGGCGCGAAGGGTGCCGGAGCGGCGGCAGGCCGCGGGAGGACCTCAGCCCAGGAGGGCGGCGATGGCGAGGCCGGCCGCCGTGGCCACGGCCCACGCCAGCATGGCCATGCCGGACTTGCCGATCGCGGGCACGAGGTCGGCGCCCATCGCGCGCGTGCGGACCGGCGCGTTCGCCGACCACGCGACCGGCAGGGCAAGGATGCCGAGCAACGCCCACGGCGTGGCGAAGGCGAGGACCGCTGTCATGAGTGGGGGGATGAAGATGCCGAGCAGCGCGCACAGGCCACGAGTGCGCGGGTCGCCGAGCCGCACGGCAAGGGTGATCTTGCCGGTCTCTGCGTCCGAGGGAATGTCGCGCAGATTGTTGACGAGGTTGACGGTGCACGAAAGCGAGCCGACCGCGATCGCCACCGGCAGCGCGAACCACGAGATCGACCCGGTCTGGACGAACTCGGTGCCCAGCACGGCGACGAGGCCGAAGAACACGAACACCGCGACCTCGCCGAGCCCGCGGTAGCCGTAGGGGTTGTCGCCGCCGGTATAGAACCACGCCGCCGCGATGCACAGCGCACCGATGACGATGAGCCACCACGCGCTGGTCAGCGACAGCGCGATACCCGCGACCGCGCCCGTGCCGAGCGCCATGAACGCCGCGCGCTTGACCGACGCCGGGCGGGCGATACCCGAACCGGTGAGGCGCAGCGGTCCGACGCGGTCGTCGTCGGTGCCGCGGATGCCGTCGGAGTAGTCGTTGGCGTAGTTGACGCCGATGATGAATGACCACGCGACCAGCGCCGCGAGCAGCGCCTTCCAACACACGAACTCGCCGGCGAACGCGGCGACGGCCGAACCGGCGATGACCGGCGCGAAGGCGTTCGGCCACGTGCGGGGTCGCGCGCCGGAGATCCACTGCGCGACGGTGGCGCCGCCGGGGACCGGTTCGTTGCCGGTGGCCGAGGAAGCTGCGCCGGAGGAGGAGTCGTCGCCTGCTGCGGCGCCGGGGTGATGGTCGCGTCCGTTGGGTTCACTCACGTGAACCATTATCTCACCCTGCGCTCGATTTCCTTGCGATCTGCCTTGCCGTTCGCCAGAACCGGCAGTTCGGCCATGACGTCGTACGTCGCCGGTTCGGAATGGCGGCCGAGGCGCTCGCGCACCCAGGACGAGAGTTCGGCGGGAGGAGGGACGCTCACCGAGGGCGCGGGGACGATGGCCGCGGCGAGGCGGTGGCCGAGGCGGGCATCGGGCACGCCGACCACCACGGCCTCGGAGATCGCGGGGTGCGCCATGAGCGCGGCCTCGACGACCTGCGGGACGATCGTGAGCCCGCCGACGGACACCGCGGTGTCGAGACGCCCGAGGATGCGAAGTCCGCCGTCATCGGCGAAGCTCCCCGCATCTTCGGTGCGGAACCAGCCCGGGCGCGAGAACGCCTCGTGCCCGGGGGCGTTGCGGTAGCCCGCGGCGACGGTCGGGCCGCCGAGCCAGACGCGGGAGTCGTCGTCGATCTCGACCTCGGTGCCCGCGAGCGGGACGCCGTCGTAGACACAGCCGCCTGCGGTCTCACTGGATCCGTAGGTGCGGACCACGTGTATGCCCGCGGCGGCGGCGCGGTCGAGGAGCTCCGGCTCGGTTGCCGCACCACCGAGGAGAACGGTGTGGAAGCGGGCGAGCGCGGCAGCGGGGGAGGCGCTCGAATGGTTGAGGACTTTGCGGAGCTGGCCGGGAATCAGCGACGTGTAGAGCGGGCGGTCGCCGGCGGCGGCCTCGAGGGAGCGGACCGCGCCGGGCAGGGAGAGCGGGTCGAAACCGGCGGAGACGTCGAGGACGTGCGGTTCGGCTCCGGCGAGCAGGGAGCGCAGAACCACCTGGAGTCCGGCGATGTGGTGGGCCGGCAACGCGAGCAACCAGCGACCGGGCCCAGCGAGACGCTCCTCGGTGGCCACGGCCGAGGCGTTGAGCGCGGAGGCGGACAGCATCGCGCCCTTCGGGGTGCCCGTGGATCCGGAGGTGGCGACGACGAGAGCAGTGTCGTCGCCGAGAGGTGCCAGGTCCGCGGGGCGCGCGAGGTCCTCGGGCGCCTGGTCCTGCGCCGCGGGTGCGTCGTCCGGGCGAAGAGCGTCGACGAGGATCCGCCGCCGCGCCGCATCGGAGGCGGGCACGGGCAGGAGAGCAGGGCCGGCGCCGTCGATAAGCATGCGGAGGTCGTCAAACGCCGCTCGGGCCGCGGGCCCGTCCCCGATGGGGAGCGTGCGCAGGAATGGGCTAGCGATCGCGGCCGTCCTTGCCCGCGGGATCCGGGTCCGGGCCCGGCTTCGGCGGCGTGCCCGGCGCCTCGTCCTCGTCTCCCCACAGCGGCGGGAAACCGGCCGCCTCGAGATGCTGGCGGACGAGCTCCATATCGCGCTCACCGGGCAGCTCGTTGATGAGCTTGGTGATCGCCACCGCGACATCGGCGCGCGTCGGCTGCACCTGGCCGGAGGTGATGAGGTTGTCGGCGATCTCGGCGATCTCGGTGTCGTGGAGAACGCGCTTCAAACCACCGGCCGACGGTTGGGGCAGATCCTCGGGGTGGGGACCGGTGGCGCCGGCTGGAGCCGAGGGCCGCGCGGCGGCGGACGCGGCTGGGCGCGCGGTCTCGGAGGACTGTGCATCCTCGGAGCCGCGGTTGCCGTGCGCGCCGAGCCAATTCCGGACCCGCGCGAGATACGCCCGTAGTGCCACGAGAATTACAGTAGCCAGAAAGCGTGCCCTTGTGCCGCGATTGGCAGAACAAATCGCGAAACCTCGTGTGACGGGAGTGAACGCGCTGGTCAAGGCCGGTAGGTGATGCGTCCCTGGAGCCTTTCCGCCGTGCTGGGAATGGTTAGTAGTAATAAGGGAATTCGTCCCAGTTCGGAGCCCGCTTCTCAAGGAAGGAATCGCGGCCCTCGACCGCCTCATCGGTCATGTACGCCAGGCGCGTCGCCTCCCCGGCGAACACCTGCTGGCCCATGAGCCCGTCGTCGGTGAGATTGAACGCGAACTTGAGCATCCGCTGCGCCGTCGGGGACTTGGAGTTGATGGCGCGCGCCCACTCGAGCGCGACGTTCTCCAGCTCGGCGTGGTCGGCGACCTCGTTGACCGCGCCCATCTGGTGCATCTTCTCCGCGTTGTAGGTGCGGCCGAGGAAGAAGATCTCGCGGGCGAACTTCTGGCCGACCTGCTTGGCCAGGTACGCCGAGCCGTAGCCGGCGTCGAACGAGCCCACATCGGCGTCGGTCTGCTTGAACCGGGCGTGCTCGCGGGAGGCGAGGGTCATGTCGCACACCACGTGCAGCGAATGACCGCCGCCCGCGGCCCAACCGTTGACGAGGCAGATGACGACCTTCGGCATCGTGCGGATGAGTCGCTGCACCTCGAGGATGTGCAGCCGCCCGCCCTCGGCCTTGACGCGTGCTTCATCGACCTTGTCGGCAGTCGCCGCGGCAACATCGCCGTCGTGCTCGGTCGCGTACTGGTAGCCCGAGCGACCGCGGATTCTCTGGTCGCCGCCGGAGCAGAACGCCCAGCCGCCGTCCTTTTCCGACGGCCCGTTCCCGGTGAACAGCACGGTGCCGACGTCCGGCGAGCGGCGAGCGTGGTCGAACACGCGGTAGAGCTCGTCGACCGTGTGCGGGCGGAACGCGTTACGCACCTCCGGGCGGTCGAACGCGATGCGCACCGTCCCGTCCTTGCGTTCCGTGCCGACGTGGCGGTGGTAGGTGAGGTCGGTGAGGTCCTCGAAGCCCGGCACCGTGCGCCACTGGCTCGGGTCGAAGGGGTTGCCGCTGGTCTGTGATGCGCTGGTCATGGCTGCCACGTTAGCGAACTAGCGTGGAGTCCATGGACGGAGCTATCGATAACCATGCGAACCCGGGCTGCGGGCTTGGGGACGGCAGCGGGAACGGCGTGGGCTGCGCGGGCATGCTGCCTGCGCTCGACGAGATCGTCGACCGCGCGCGGGTCGTGTCGCTGCCCATGCGGGTGCGCTTCCGCGACGTCACCCAGCGTGAGGCTTTGCTGGTCGAGGGCCCCGCGGGCTGGGGCGAGTTCGCGCCGTTCGCCGAATACGGCGACGCCGAGGCCGCCGCGTGGCTCGCCTCGGCGCTCGAAATGGCGTGGCAGGGGCCGCCGCAGCCGCTGCGCGAGCGGGTGCCGGTCAACGCGACGGTGCCGTCGTTTCCGCCCGCCGAGGTCGCGGGCATCCTCGACCTGTTCCCCGGGTGCCGGACCGTCAAGGTCAAGGTGGGGCCCTCACCGAGCACCCCGTCCACGCTGGATGACGACGCCGCGCGTGTGTCCGCGGCGCTGGCCGCGATCCCCGGCGCCTTGGTCCGGGTGGACGCCAACCGTGCGTGGACCGTTGCGGAGGCGTACGAGGCGGCGCGGGTGCTCGGACGCGTCGTCGCCGACGCCGGCGGGCAGTTCGAGTACATGGAGCAGCCGTGCGCGACGGTGCCGGAGCTCGCCCAGCTGCGGGGCGAGATCGCGGCGGGCGCCGAGCGCGGGGACATCGTCGGCGGGACGGTCGCCGGCGGCGCGATCGCAGTCGCCGCGGACGAGTCCATCCGTCGCGCCGAGGACCCGCTGCTCGTCGCGCACGCCGGGGGAGCGGACCGCGCCGTGGTGAAGGCGCCGCCGCTCGGCGGGCCGCGCCGGCTGCTCTCGGTTGCAGCCTCGCTGCGGGAACTCGGCCTCGACGTGACGGTCTCCAGCGCCCTCGACACCGCCGTCGGCATGGGTGCCGGTCTTGCCGCGGCGGCCGCGCTTCCCGCGGGCGCCGACGGGACCATCCCCGCATGCGGGCTCGGCACAGGCGGGCTCTTCGAAGAGGACGTCGCCGAGCCAAGGGAGCTGGTGGATGGAACGCTCTCTGCCGTCATGACCGAACCCGATCCCGCACGTCTGGGTGCGCTGGCCGCCTCCGGAGAGCGGAGGGACTGGTGGATCGCGCGGCTGCAGCGCTGCTACGAGGTGCTCGCGGCGGAAGCCACTGGGGCGTAGCGAACGCCGCGGTGCGCGCCGTTATTCGGAGTTCTTGCCCGGCCCGAATTCTGCGTAGAGGCCGGGGAGGATGCCCGCGAGGTGAGTGATTTCGATCTGATCGTGGAGAAGCTGCTCGTAGGCGAGCCGCCCACCGGCGAGGCGGGCCTTGAGACCGAGCGTGCCGGCGAGCCGGTCGAGGTCGAGCGCGCGGTTGCCGCGTCCGAGGGAGATTCGGTCCCCGAGCCGGTAGCGCGAGCGAAGCTCGAAACCTTCGTCGGTGTCGCGGACGAGGTGGACCATCGTCGCCGAGTATAGCCAGGGTCGGCGCAGGTAGACGTGGCCGCAGGCGCTCGCGTGGATGCCGGCGGCGGGCATTGCCGCGGCGTCGATGCCGAGCTCGCCCGGGTCGACGAAGCTGATCGCGATCTTCTGCAGGTCGGCGCCGATGTATTCGTCTATGTTGTGGGTGTTGCCGATGTAGCGCTGTTCGTCGGTGAGGCCCGGTGCGGTGAGCACGTCGCGGTTCTGCGCGAGCGCGCTCACGTGATTCCACGGGAACCACAGCGTGTAGCGGGCGGCCTCCACCGAATGCCACCAGAACCACCAGCGGAGCATCTCCGCCGTGGCGCCGGGAAAAATGGTGAGGCTCGTGGTGTATCCGGTGCCGTCCGGCAGCGCGCAGTATCCGGTCTCGACCTCGTGGTAGCCGGGCTCGAGCAGACGGTTGAGGTCGGAGCTCGTGGTGCGCAGGGCGAGCGCCGGGTCCATCGGCGCCTTGAGGGCGGGGAGCGCCTCTTCGCGCAGCCACATGTCCTCGCGGAAGAAATGGGCGTAGGGCTTATCGGCCACCAACTCGCGGTTCTTCTGCAACTGGCGCTGCGTGGATGTCGGGTAGTAGGTCACCGGGATCATGGGCGCACGTCTTCCTCACGAACGATCCTTGCGGGGCGGGCAGCGGGCGCCCGTTACATGGCCAACGTACTCATTTTGGCGCGTATGGTCGGCCGCTGAAGTGGCGAGATCAGATGTCCCTGGTGGTCCCGTTGCCTGTGGCGCCGTCGTCCTCGGGGCGTGAGGGGAGGATGGCGTCCGGCGAGGCGTTGTTTCCCGGCACCGAGCGCGGACTCGGCTGCTGGCCAGGATCCTGGCCAATCTGATAGTCCTGCGAGCCCTGCATGCCGGGCTTGCCCTGGCCGTCTTGTGCGCCCGGGAACCCCTCGCCGCCCGGGAACCCCTCGCCGCCCGGGAACCCCGGTCCGCCGTGTCCGAAGCCGTGCTGCCCGCCGAAGCTCAGGGAGCCCTGGGGGATCGCCTGCGCCGCGGCGACCCCGCTGCCCGCCGCGATACCGATCGCGAGCGCCGCGCCGACGGCCGTCTTGCGGCCCGACCACCGCACGGGGGTTCGCGCAGGTGAGGTCGCCGGGCCCGAGGCGGAAGCTGCGTCCGACGTCATAGGTGAATGGTTGTTCTGTGAATGTGAAGAAGATTTTTCCATGCGGCAAGCATGGGTGGCGAACCTTGGGCGGCGCTGTGAGCGCCCTGGGGTGCAGCGATTAATCGCTGATCGGTGTGAGCGAAGGAACTCCCAAGAAGCGCCGTGGATGTGCACAGGAGCGTCACAGCATGGCGGGAGAGGGTCGTTGCCATGACCACAACTGCCACAGAGCGCGACGCCGCCTCGCCGGGCCCCGAATCGGGCGCCGCGGCGGGACCTGCGTCGCCACCACGAGACACAGACCACTTCCCGACCGCAGACGGCCGCGGGCGCGACCCGCTGTGGAGCCGCGGCGCCGTCGCCGCGCTACTCATCGGCACCGCGGTGCTGTACTTCTGGAACATCACCGCGAACGGCTGGGCGAACTCCTTCTACTCGGCGGCCGTGCAGGCCGGCTCCGAGGACTGGACAGCGTTCTTCTACGGCTCCTCCGACGCGGCGAACTCGATCACCGTCGACAAGCCGCCGGCGGCGCTGTGGCTCATGGCGCTGAGCGTGCGCGCGTTCGGGCTCAACACGTTCGCGATCCTGCTGCCCGAGGTGCTCCTCGGCGTCGCGACCGTCTATGTCCTCTACCGCACCGTGCGCCGCTACTTCGGGCCCGGCGCCGGGCTACTCGCCGGCGCGACGCTCGCGATCACGCCCGTGGCCGTGCTCATGTTCCGCTTCAATAACCCGGACGCGCTGCTGGTATTCCTGCTCACGCTCGCCGCCTGGGCGACGCTGCGCGCGATCACCTCGGAGCGCCGCGCCGTCGGGTGGATGACCCTCGTCGGCGTGATCATCGGGTTCGCGTTCCTCACCAAGACGCTACAGGCGTTCCTCGTCGTGCCGTTCTTCGGTCTCGCGTTCCTCATCTGCGCGCAGGCGCCGATCCGCCGCAGGATCGTCGCGTCCCTCGCCGCGATCGCCGCGGTAGTCGTCGCCGGCGGCTGGTGGGTCGCGATCGTCGAGCTCGTGCCCGAATCCGCGCGCCCCTACATCGGCGGCAGCCAAACCAACTCGTTCCTCGAGCTCACCTTCGGCTACAACGGCCTCGGTCGCATCAACGGCGAGCAGGTCGGCGCAGTCGGCGGCCCCGGCGGCGGGGACATGGCCGGTGCCCCCGGCGGCGGCATGTGGGGCGAGACCGGGATCTGGCGCATGTTCGATTCCGAATCCGGCGGCCAGATCTCCTGGCTCATCCCCGCTGCGCTCGTCCTGCTCGTCGCCGGCCTGTGGCTGCTCGGCCGCGCCGCGCGCACCGATGCTCGCCGCGCCGCGCTCATCGTGTTCGGCGGATGGTTCGCCGTCACCTTCGTGACCTTCAGCTTCATGGCCGGGATCTTCCACTCCTATTACACCGTGGCGCTCGCCCCGGCGATCGCCGCGATGGTCGGCATGGGCGGCGCGCTTTCGTGGCAACACCGCGACCGCGTCGCCGGCCGAATCCCGCTCGCCCTCGCGGCCCTCGCCGCCGGCGTGTGGGGCTTCGTCCTCCTCACCCGCGCCGACTATTACGGCGACTGGCTGCGCATCGTGGTCCTCGCGGCCGGCATCTTCGCGGCGCTCGCCTTCCTCGTCGCGCACCGCATAGGGAAACGCTGGATGACGGCGGTCGTGCTCGCCGCGCTCGTGAGCGGGTCCGCGGGCCAACTTGCCTACGCCGCGACCACGGTGAACTCCGAGGTCACCGGCTCGATTGTCACCGCTGGCCCCGGCGGCATGGGCGGACCCGGCGGCATGGGCGGACCGGGCGGCATGGGCGGACCGGGCGGAATGCCCGGTGGCGCTGCTGGCGCAGCCCCGGGCTCAATACCCGGCGGAGCGACCGACGGCGGCGCGGGCGGAGGAATGCCCGGCGGCGGTGGTGGCATGGGCGGCCTGCTCGACGCCTCCGAACCGAGCGCCGAGGTCGTCGACGCGCTGAGCGCGGACGCCGGAGACTACACCTGGGTCGCCGCGGCGATCGGTAGCCAGAGCGCGGCCGGCCTTCAGCTGGCGACAGAGCTTCCGGTCATGTCGCTCGGCGGGTTCAACGGCTCCGACCCGAGCCCCACGCTCGAGCAATTCCAGCAATACGTCGCCGACGGAAAGGTGCATTACGTCCTGGCCTCCGGCGGCATGGGCGGTGCGCAGATGGGCGGATCGAACGAAGCGGCCGAGATCGTCGAGTGGGCCGAGGAGAACTTCACCGCCGTCACCTACGGCGACCAGACGTTCTACGACATGACCGCACCTCTCGACGGCGCAGGGGAGTAGTCCGGTGCACATATCGACAGATCCTGGAATCGAAACCCGCCCGGGAACGCTCGTCCTCGATGTCGTCGTTCCCGTGCTCAACGAGGTCCACACCATCGGCGCGTGCGTCGAACGGCTGCAGCGCCACCTCGCGGATACCTTCCCGTACCCGTACAGAATCACCATCGCCGACAACGGGTCCACCGACGGCACCGGCCGCGTCGCGGCGGAGCTCGTCCGACGTCATACCGGGGTGGTTCGCCTCGTGCAGCTCGCGGAGAAGGGGCGCGGCCGGGCGCTCAAGGCGGTGTGGAGCACCTCCGACGCGATGGTCGTGGCGTACATGGACGCGGACCTGTCCACCGACCTCGGCGCGCTGTGGCCGCTCGTCGCGCCGCTCATGTCCGGGCACTCGGACCTCGCGATCGGCACGAGGCTGCACCGGGCCTCGCGGGTGGTGCGCGGGACGAGCCGCGAGTTCATCTCGCGCTGCTACAACGCGGGCCTGTCGGTGGCACTCGGCGCGGGGTTCACCGACGCGCAGTGCGGGTTCAAGGCGATCCGCGCGGACGTCGCCGCGCAGCTGTTGCCGCTCGTCGGCGATAACGCATGGTTCTTCGACACCGAGCTTCTCGTGCTCGCCGAGCGCAGCGGACTTCGCATCCACGAGGTGCCCGTCGATTGGTACGACGACCCCGATTCGCGGGTCGACGTGGTCGGCACCGCGCTCGACGACATCCGCGGAGTTCTGCGGGTGCGCCGCTCGCTGCGGCGCGGCGCGCTGCCGGTCGACGAGATCCGCGCGCGGATCGGCCGCACGATGCCCTCGGCGCAGACCGGCGGCCAGGTGATCCGCTTCGCCGCCGTCGGAGCGCTGACCACCGTCCTCCACCTGGGCGGGTTCGCCGTTCTGCAGGTCTTGGGAATCATGACGGCGCAGATCGCGAATATCGTGGCGCTCGCTGCCGCGACGGTCATTAACACCGCGCTCAACCGGTCGTGGACGTTCAACGTCGTGTCCCGGCGCGGAACCCTGTGGCACCAGGTGCAGGGGCTGGCGATTCTCGGGCTCACGTGGCTGCTCACCGCTGGCGCGCTGGCCGTGCTCGGCGCGGTGTGGCCGGGCGCGCCGACGGCCGTGCAGACGGTCACCGTCGGGGTGGGGACGATCGCGGCGACGGTGGTGAAGTTCTTTGTCATGCGCCGCTGGCGAAGGGTGGACGGGGTCGAACCGCCCGAACGGGCCGAAGCGTCGGAGCCCGCCGACGCGAACGGCATCCCCGCGAGCTGCGGGGCGCCTACGGGAAGATGATCTTCCGCTGCCCGTCGAGCAGGACCCGGGACTGCGCGAACCATGTCACCGCCTGACGCAGCGCCCGCGATTCGGTGTCCTGCCCGATCGCGCGGAGCTCGTCCACCGAGCGCGTGTGGTCGACGCGCGTGACCTCCTGCTCAATGATCGGCCCCTCGTCGAGATCGGCGGTGACGAAATGAGCGGTCGCGCCGATCTGCTTGACCCCGCGCGCGTGCGCCTGCCGGTACGGGTTCGCGCCCTTGAATCCGGGCAGGAACGAGTGGTGGATGTTGATGCACCGCCCCGCGAGCTTCTTGCACAGCTCAGGCGAGAGGATCTGCATGTACCGGGCGAGCACGACGAGCTCGATGTCGTAGGCGTCGACGAGCTCGAGCACCCGCCGCTCGAACGCGTCCCTGTCCTCTGCGCCGCCGATCGGCCGGTATTCGAAATCGACGCCGTAGAACTGCGACAGCGGCCCCGGGTTCGGATGGTTCGCGAGCACCACCGGCACATCGATGGGCACATTGCCGCTGCTGCGCTGGAACAGCAGGTCGCCGAGGCAATGCTCCTCCTTCGACGCGAGGATCAATGTCTTGCATTGCCGGCCGGCGACGTCAACGGACAAATCCGCCTTATGCCGTGTGACGACGGAGTCGAGCGCCTCCCGAAGCGCGTCCGCGCTCGCGTCGGTCTGCACCTGCAGGCGCATGTAGAAGTGGCCATTATCGGCGTTGACGAACTGCTGGCTCTCGGTGACGTTGCCGTCGACGGAGAGCACAGCGCCCGTGACCGCGTGGACGATGCCCGGCCCGTCCGGGCACACGAGGGTCACGACGAATTCCGACTGGCGGAGGGTGCTCATGGGCATTAATCTTAACGGTCGCCATTACCGGCGTTCGCCCGAGGTCGCTGCGCGTGACGGGGCTAAGGGACAAAAAGTGTGTCTGAGATCGGTGATTTGTGAGGGATGAGCTGCGCGGATTCGATATTTATAATCCGCTGATCATTATTTCGCGACCTTACGTGACATCTGCAGCCGGTTATGAGTGCCGGGGCGTGTGCTGGCGTAATGGCCCAAAATCACCCCGCATGCCCGATATGTGGTCACACGATGAAACGCAACGGCACAACAGGCGCCGGCACGACCAGATGGCGATGCCGATCGTGTGGATCCTCTTCGACCAAACACCGCCCCGATCGGCGGCTCGATGCTCGTTTCCGCTGGTTCATCGATTACCTCACCGGAACCGGCTCTCTCGACCAGGTTGCGGCCGACCACGGAATTTCCAGGCGCACCCTCAATCGCTATTTCCACACGTTCTGGTACGTCCAAGTCCCGGTCCCCGCCGACCGTTTCCGCGTCTATGACCAGCTATTTATCGACGGAACCTATACCGCAGCCGGGTGCCTGCTGGTGGCCGCGACCCGCACACACGTTGTGGCCTGGCACTGGGCCCGCCGTGAAAATATCCAGGCCTACCGCACCTTGCTCGAACATATGGCCCCACCACTGATGGTCGTCATCGACGGCGGCCAAGGCGCTGCCACCGCGATCGCCAAGCAATGGCCTCGCACGATCGTGCAACGCTGCCTGGTCCATGCCCAACGCAACGTCCGCCGCCACACCACCAGCAGGCCACGAACCGACGCCGGTCGAGCGATCTACCAACTTGCCCTGCAACTGACCCGCATCACGACCGTGGAACAGGCCACCGAATGGATCGTCCACCTCAACGACTTCGGACGGATCTACAAACACTGGCTCAACGAAAAGACCCCGCCACCTCCAGGTAAGACCGGCGCGTGGACCTTCACCCACGACCGAACCCGGAAAGCGTATAACAGCCTGCTCTACCTGCACAGACACAAACTGTTATTTCGCTATCTCGACCCGCCACCGGGCGCGATAGCCCCCGAACTCATCACAGCAACCACGAACACTCTCGAGGGCGGCATCAATGCCGGGATCAAAGTCCACGCCTTCGCCCACCGCGGACAAGCCGCCGAACACCAACGCCTGATGTGCGAATGGTGGCTCTATCTCAAAACCGAAGCCCCTGACGACCCGCTACAGATCGCCAGAGGCCAACAGTGGGGCAAGAACGCACTCGCCAAAGCACAAGCCCTCACCCACAACGAGAACCTCGCCGACCACGAAACCGGACGACCAGCCCTCTACGACAACGCTATCGAATGGTCCAACTCCCAAGGCATCCAAAAAGGATGGATCCACTAACGACACGCCCGAGCCAGACACACATTTTGTCCCTTAGCCCGCGTGACGGGCGGAAAATTTAATGGCTCCGAGCGCGACCAAGGTATTTCGCGTGGAGGTGACACGCTGCGCGCTCGGAGCCATTCGCTGCCCGGGGCGTCGACCGACTCTTGCGGCCGGACGAGGGTTTACGCCGCGGGGCAATTCTCGCGGGCGCACCGCGTTGTGCGGTGCGCAGTGTCCATCGAGGGGACAATTACGACATTGCATCGGGCGCGGAAATCGTTACGCCCTATAACCGTCAACATCGAAAAAGATTTCATAATCCCAGATGGCGCGGCCGAAATGAGTGTCGATGTCCGGTGCGCGGCCCACCCGATTAGGCTTGGGAGCAATGACTTCCGCAAACCCCTCCACCGCCCAGTCGCGCATCGTCGTCGACGAACTCCTGCGCCACGGGGTGCGCGATGTCGTGCTGTGCCCGGGCTCGCGCAGCGCGGGCGTCGCGTTCGCGCTCGCCGCGGCGGCGGCGGAGGAGCGGGTGCGGCTGCACGTGCGGATCGACGAGCGCAGCGCGGGCTTTCTTGCTCTCGGTCTCTCCCTTGACTCGGACCTGCCGGTGCCGGTCGTCGTCACCAGCGGCACCGCCGTGGCGAACCTGCACCCGGCGATCATCGAGGCGCACGAGTCGTGTGTGCAGGTCATCGCGGTCACCGCGAACCGCCCGCCCTCGCTGTGGGGCAGCGGCGCGAACCAGACCATCGAGCAGCACCGCGCCTTCGGCCAGCACGCGCCGACGGCGCACATGCCGCTCGCGCGCGACCTCGCCGAGGCGCCACGCTGGCGTTCGCTCGTCGGCCGCGCGATGCACCTGTCGCAGGATCCGGCGCCCGGCCCCGTGCAGCTCGACCTGCCCTTCGTCGAGCCGCTCGTGCCCGGCGAGGGCGACGAGGACGACACCGCCGCATTCTTGGGCGCCGGCGAGGGCGAGGCCGCCAATCCATGGATCACCCGCTTGATGACGTCGGACGCCGCAACCCCCGCGGCCTCCGCGCGCCCCGGCCCGGGGCAGGCGGCCCCGGCCGCCCACTTCGACGGCCTCGACTTCGGGCCCGCGACGCGCACGCTCGTCATTGCCGGCTCCGATGCCGGAGAGCTCGGCCCTCTCGCCGGCCTCCCGACGTTCGCCGAGCCCGGTGCGGCCGTGCCGCGCCACTCCGTGCACCCACTCGCCGTGCCCGCGCTGTCGCCGGACCGCGTGATCGTCGTCGGCCGGCCCACCCTCCACCGGCCGGTGAACACGCTGCTGTCCAGGCAAGGGGTGGAGGTGTTCGCCATCCGCGGGCGTTCGCACCTGTATTACAACCCCTCGGGCGCAGCGCAGACCCAGTTGCCGGCGCTGCCTGCGCCCCGGTCCGGTGCCGCCGAATGGCAGGCCGGCGAGGAGTGGCTCGCCGAGGCGTCGAACGCGAACACGAAAGCCCGACAGGCGGTACACGCCGAATTGCGGAAATCAGCGGACGGGGAGGTGCCGCCGACGGGGATGGACGTGGCCTCCGCCGTCATGCGCGGATTGGCGCAGGGGGACGCGCTATTCGTCGGCGCATCGAACCCCATCCGCGACGTCTCGCTCGTCGACGCCCTGCCCGGCGGGGTGCGGGTCTACTCGAACCGCGGCGCCTCCGGCATCGACGGCAACGTCTCGACCGCGACGGGGATCGCGCTGTCTCGCGACGGCGGGACGGCGAGCGGCCGGACGGTCGCGCTCGTCGGCGATCTCACGTTCCTCCACGACATCGGCGCGCTGCTCGTCGGCCCGGGGGAGCCGCGCCCCGCGGACCTCACCATCGTCGTCGCCAACGATTCGGGCGGAGGCATCTTCTCCCTCCTAGAACAGGGCGATGAACGGTTCGCCACGCACTTCGAGCGGGTCTTCGGCACCCCGCACCACGCCGACCTCGCCGCGCTGTGCGCCGGCTACGGCATCGCGTACGCGGCGCCGGAGATCGGCGAGCTCCCCGGGCTACTCGCCGGTGGCGCGGGCGGTGTGCGCGTGCTCGAGGTGCGCACCTCGCGCCGCGGGCTACGGGAACGCCACCGCCGCATCGGGGGCCGGTGATGGCCGCCTCGGTCCGCCGGCGCCGCAAGCGCAGGCCCGCGCGCATCGTCCAGATCGTCGCCGCGACGCTCGGGATCTTCATCGTCGTCGGCGCCGGATTGCTTGCAGCGTCGGTGGTGATCGACGACGTGCGCATCGACGCCGACCGCGCGACCGCTACCGCTTTGGTCACCGATGTGTCCCCGCGTCGCGCGGCCATTTCGTTCACCACCGAGACCGGGCAGCACGTGCGCCCGCCCGAGGGGGTCTTCTATCCCACCGGGCTCGCCGAGGGGCAGCGCATTCAGGTCGATTACCGCCGCGCCAATCCGTCGCTGGTCCGAGTATCGGGGAGATCATGGACCGTCGCCGCGTGGCCCATCGCCTCCGTCGTCATACTCGGTGGTGGTCCGTGCCTGCTCGCGTACCTGGGGGCCGGGCGGGTACTGCGGCGCTCCGGGGCGGGCGGTCGATCCGGCGAACGGTCCGGCGCTGATTCTCACGACGAGGCGCACGAGGACACCCATGGGACACGAGACGTTAACCCGGGTCGCCAAGATGTCACCTAAAGGTGGCCGACGCGTTGACCTCGACTCACCCGTAGTCCAGCTGGTGGAGCGACGATAAGGGCTGTGCGTATCGCAATCGTTGCCGAGTCGTTCCTTCCCAACGTCAATGGGGTCACCAACTCCGTGCTGCGTGTGCTCGAATACGCGCGGCGGCACGGGCACGAATGCCTTGTCATCGCGCCACGCGCCGAGGTCGGGCTGATCGAGGGCGCCACCACCGCCGTGCGGGCGAATCCGTACGTGCAGGCGCTCAGTCCCTTGTTGACGGCGGAGTCCGTGCATTACGGGGACCGCGACCACTACCTCGGCTATCCGATCCACCGCGTGACGGCTGTGCGAGTGCCGGGGATCTCCTCGCTCCCGGTGGCCGCGCCGAGCCCGAGCGTCTACGCCGCGCTCAAGATGTTCGACGCGGACGTGGTGCACCTCGCCTCGCCGTTCTCCCTCGGCGCCGCCGGCGCGGCGGCCGCGAAGGCCCTCGGCGTGCCGTGCGTCGCCGTGTACCAGACCGATGTCGCCGGATTCTCCGAGTCCTACGGGTACTCCATGCTCTCGGAGGCCGTGTGGGCGTGGATCCGGACAGTGCACGCCTCCTGCGCGCGGACCCTCGCGCCGTCGACGGCCGCGATGGAGGATCTCGCCGCGCATCACATTCCGCGCCTGCACCGTTGGGGCCGCGGGGTCGACGCGGAAGGATTCAACCCGTCCAAGCGCCGCGAGGAACTGCACAACTTCTGGTCCCCGCAGGGGCGCCCGGTCGTCGGTTTCGTCGGACGGCTCGCCCCGGAGAAGCATGTCGAGCGGCTGCAGGCACTGGCCGACCGTTCGGGACCCGGCGGCGACATCCAGCTGGTCATCGTCGGTGACGGGCCGGAGCGCGGCGCGCTCGAACGCGCGATGCCGCATGCCGTATTCACTGGCGCGCTCGGCGGGGCCGAGCTCCACGCCGCGTACGCGACGATGGACGTGTTCTGCCACGCCGGCGAGTTCGAGACGTTCTGTCAGGCCATCCAGGAGGCGCACGCCTCCGGCGTTCCCGTCGTGGGCCCGCGCGCAGGCGGACCGCGCGACCTCGTGCAGGACGGGATCAACGGCTTCCTGCTCGCGCCGAGCGAGTACGCCGCGCGGGTCTCCACGACGGTCGACGAGATCCTTACCGACCTGCCGCGCTACCGGCTCGCCGCGCGCGACACCGTCGCCGAGCGCACCTGGGACTCGCTGTGCGAGCCGCTCATGGAGCACTACGAGGCGGTTGGCGCTCGCTCGCGGCGCGTCGTCCGCCCGTGGGCGTTCGAGCCGCTCGCCCCGCGGACCTGGATTTCACGCCGACGCGCCCCACTCGCAGCGCTCTAACGCGGCACTCTAACGCGTCGCTGCGTCGTGCCTTGGCATCGGCGTCGCGCCGTGATGGCCGAGCGGAGCCCCGCTCGGCAAGGCCGGCTACGCCTTCTCGATAGCTTCGACGAATGCGTCGAGATCGTCCGGGGTTCGCGAGGTGATGAGCGGCCAGCCCCCGGTCTCGCATGTGACGACGGGCTCGTCGTGCCACGTTGCACCGGCGTTGATCATGTCGGCTCGGATGTTGCCGACCGAGGTGAGGTTCTTGTTCTTCGCGAGCCCCGCGTCGACCAACACCCACGGGGCGTGGCAGATGGCGGCAATGGTGCGGCCCGCGTCCGCCTGTTTCTTGACCAGCGTGCGGATGCCCTCATCGACGCGCGCGGCATCGGCATTGAGCGTGCCACCGGGGAGCACGACCACATCGAACTCGCCGCTCAGGTCCGCGACCTTGGTATCGGTGGGCACGGCGACGTCGCGGTCTCTGTCGTGGAGGAAGGTCTGTACGTCTTCGCCGGACGGCGTCGCGACCGTCACGTCGTTGCCGGACTCGCGCAGCTTGCGTAGCGGGACCGTGATCTCGTCGCGCTCGGTGCCGAAATCGGTGGAAAGGATAACGATCTTCTTGGCCATTTTTTCTCCTCACGAAGCGTGGAAGCGTCGTATGACGGCGGGGCGTGCCCGCCGAGTCAGGGCGAAAATCCCTGCTCCACCGACGCTACGCGGCACGTCGCCGGGTATGCAGGAGCCCAGGGCACGCGCGCGCTCCGGGGCCGCGAGGCGGTAAGCTCGTGGGCGTGTCACGCGCAAATCTAGACAAGCAGCCCGGCGATGTCGCCTCGATGTTCGACGGCGTCGCCGCCCGCTACGACCTCACCAATACGGTGATGACGGCCGGGCTCGACAAGGCCTGGCGGGCGCGCACCCGCGCGGAGCTCTCGCCGCGGCCGGGCGAGCGGATCCTCGATATCGCCGCCGGCACGTCGGTATCCACCGAGGGGTTGGCCAAGTCCGGCGCGTTCTGCGTCGCGGCGGATTTCTCGCTCGGCATGCTCAAAAACGGTGCGAAGCGCGATGTGCCGAAGGTCGCCGCGGATGCGATGGCGCTTCCGTTCGCCGATCTGTCCTTCGACGCGGTCACCATATCCTTCGGCCTGCGCAACGTCGCCGACACCAAGGCGGGCCTCGCCGACATGGCGAGGGTGACTCGCCCGGGCGGCCGCCTCGTGGTCTGCGAGTTCTCGCAGCCGGTGTTCGGCCCCTTCCGCAAGGTCTACATCGAATACATCATGCGCGCGCTCCCGGCGATCGCCACGCGCGTGTCCTCGAACCCCGACGCCTACAGTTACCTCGCCGAGTCCATCCGCGAATGGCCTGCCCAGGCGGAGCTCGCCGACATCATCGAGGACTCCGGGTGGACCGCGTGCCGCGTCGTCAATCTCACCGGCGGGATGGTCGCGCTGCACATCGCCGAGAAGCCCTCGGCCCCGAAGAAGCGCTAGCGGCGTTAGCGGCGCAAGCCGCTGGGGTCCTAATCCGCAGCTGCATCCGCATCAGGCGAACAGCGGCCGCCCCTGCACGCGGTCGATGAGCCGGTGGCCCCTGCCGAAACCGCGCCACAGCGCCGAGACCAGGTCCGCGTCGTCCTCGGTCACCACGTTGCCCATGCACCGCACCGCCGCCGTCATCAACGTTTCCGAACCCATTCCTGTCGGCCCGACCGCAGGCAGGAATCGCGGGTAGGTGAGCAGCGCCGCGAGCCGCCGCGCCAGCGCGAAGGAAGGGCCGAACTCCTTCCGAAGCACCTGCGGCCACACCTTGGTCAGCGCGCCCGCGCCCAGCGGATCTGTGGAGGAAAGATGCTCTGCGACAACCCCGGCGAGCAGGCGGCCCGCCTCGAGCCCGTAGTCGATACCCTCGCCGTTGAGCGGGTTGATGAGCCCCGCAGCGTCGCCGGTGAGCGCCCAGTTGGGCCCCGCCACGCCGGACACCGCCCCGCCCATCGGCAGGAACGCGCTGGCCACTTCGCGCGGCTCACCGTGCAGGCCCCACTCCTCGCGCACCTTCGGCACGTACGCCGCGAGCAGTTCGCGGACGTTGACGTTCGCCGGCCGATCCGACGTCGCGAGCGCGCCGACACCGAGGTTGACCGAACCATCGCCGAGCGGGAACACCCAGCCATAGCCGGGCTGGATGGCACCGGCCGCATCGCGCAGCTCCAGGTCGGAGCCGATCCACGGGCGATCGTGCGCGTCCGCCGTCATATACGACCGGGCGGCGACCGCGAAGGGGAGGTCCCTGTGCCAGCGGCGGCCGAGCGCGCGGCCGACCGAAGAGCGAGCCCCGTCCGCGCCGACGACGACGCGCGCCGAAATCTGCTGCTCGGCGCCGTCCGGCCCGGAGAGCGTCACCTCGGAGGGGGTAACTCCGCCCATGACGTCGGACGTGCCGGTAATCCGGGCGGTCCAGCCCGCGTGGAGCCGCGCACCTTCTTCGGCAGCCTTCTCGGCGAGGGCGCGGTCGAGCTCGCGCCGCGGCACGGCGGAGCCACGCGTGCCGAAGCGCCCGGCGGGCCACGGAATCTCGTGCTCCGTGCCGAAGCCGCGTAGCCGCAGCCCCTGGATCGAGATCCGCTCGCCGGCCCACTCGGAGAGCCCGAGGCGCCGCATCTCGGCCATCGCGCGGGGGGTGAGCCCGTCACCGCACGTCTTGTCCCGGCCGAGCGGCGCGCGGTCGGCGAGGACAACGTCGATGCCGCGCCGCGCGAGCCACGTGGCCGCCGCCGAACCCGCGGGCCCGGCGCCGACGATGAGCACGTCGCACTCGGCGGGTGGCGCGTGGTTCTCGGGGGTCGGGCGGGGCGCGTTCTCGGCTGTCTCACTCACGCCCTCCATCTTGGCATCGACATGAGTGGGCTCGCGGATTCGGAGTGCCTAGAATGAGGTGTCCGCCACACCTGCGCCCGCGCGCGCGGGCGCGGTGCGCCGCGAAGGCGGCGGAGAACGTAGGCTAGCGCATAGCGCCCGTTACCTTCTGCGGGTGCAATAGTGCCGCAGGGCACCGTTTTTGGGCCCTGGACAACGTGTGAGGTGAGGGATGTCGAGTAGTGCGCCCGCTAATTCCGGGTCAGGCGCGGCAAGCGTCGTCGCCGGCGTGGATATCGGCGACCCGGAGCTCGCTGCCGCGCTGCGCGAAGACCTCGCTTCCGTCGAAGATCTGCTCGTCTCACGCATCGAATCGGGCGAGAAGTTCCTCTCCGACATCGCGCTGCACCTGGTCAAGGCCGGTGGCAAGCGCTTCCGCCCGCTGCTCACGGTGATGGCCGGCCACCTCGGCCCCCACCGCGATCCGGAATCCATTGTCGCCGCAGGCGTGGCGTGCGAGATGGTGCACCTTGCCACCCTGTATCACGACGACGTGATGGACGAGGCCGACGTGCGCCGCGGCGTCGAGTCGGCGAACTCTGCGTGGACGAACTCGATGGCCATCCTCGCGGGCGACTTCCTTTTCGCCCACGGCTCGATGCTCGTGGCGCAGCTCGGCCCGCGCGCGGTCGAGCTCATCGCGGGGACGTTCTCGGAGCTGGTCACGGGACAGATGCGCGAGACCGTCGGACGTCTCGGCGTCGCCCGAATCGACGCGCAGGCCGCGCAGGGCACGGACTCGCCGGACGAGAACGAGGTCGCCGCGCGCGCCGCCGATCCCGTCGACCACTATGTGCGGGTCATCTGGGAGAAGACGGGTTCGCTCATCGCGACCGCCGCCCGTTTCGGCGGCATCTACTCTGGCCTGGACGACGCGCAAATCGAGGCGCTCGGCCGCTATGGCGACGCCGTGGGCGTGGCGTTCCAGATCGCCGACGACATCATCGACATCTCCTCGGCGAGCAGCGACTCCGGCAAGGTCCCTGGTACCGACCTGCGCGAAGGCGTCCCGACGCTGCCGATCATCTACGTCCTCGAGGGCACCGATCCGGGCGAGGCGCGCCTGCGCGAGCTGGTTTCCGCGCCCATCGACGATGACGCCGACGTTGCCGAAGCAATCAGCCTGCTCGCCGATTCGGCGGGCATGCAACAGGCGAAAGACAAGCTCGCCGAGTACGTCCGTGCCGCCGAATCCGAGCTCGACACGCTTCCGGCGGGCCCGGCCAACGATGCGCTCCGGGCGCTGGTGAACTTCACGGTCTCCCGCGTCGGCTAAGGGGCCTGCGGTTCCGCCGGCCGCCGCGCGCGGCGCCTCCCGCCGCCCGCCAGTCGCCGTGCGATCGAGTACCCGGCGTCCCTGGTCAGCGGCCGGGACGGCGAGTCCCTATGCGCCGGCGAATTATTTGCGGCAGGCGCGCGGAGATCTCCGAAACGCCGGTTGTTCTCGTGGGCCGCGGCTGGAGGTCCCCGGCGCAGTTGGGGCACTCGTCGAGCCTCGCGTTGCAGCTCTCGCAGTACGTGCACTCGTAGCTGCAGATATACGCGCGACCGTCGGCGACGATCGACGTGCCGCACAGTTCGCAGGACTTCTTCATAGCCAGCATGGGTGTTCCTCACTCCATCGATTCGCGAAGTCGCTTCGGAGCGCGGAGCTCCCAAGACTCGGTGATGAGTTCTCGAAGTTCGATCTCGTCCACCTCGGAAAGCCGGAGCAGCACACTCGCGTGCCGGGCGTAGTGGTCGGTGGTGAAGAACTTCGCCGGCTCGGCCGCGATCAATTCCTCTCGATCGAGGATGCTCGGCCGCCACAGCAGCAGCACCCCGGGTTGCTCGTGGATTCGGGCAAAGGGTTTTCCTTGCACGTAAAACGCCGGACATCCGTGGGAGGATTTCTCTTCGCTGCCGGGAAGATCGAGCGCGATCGGCCGCACTCGTGCGATGTCGTCGGTCATTCCTGGCCCCTCCTTCGTCGAGCCGGCGGCAGAGGAGACTTGCGCGGGAGCCGGACGCGACTGTGAGGCCAGACTAGCGGAGCCAGAAACCGTCGAAATGTTTAGAAACCGTTCTGTGCACGCCCAATTTCGACACTCTCGACGGTTTCTGGAAATTTCGGCGCTGTCGCGTGTGGCGGAAGGAGACCCAGGGGCTGCGGAGTTGCCATGCCAGTTGTCCGGCGGGTTAGGCACCAACGCGAAGGGGCACACACCAACCCGAGGGTCGAAAAACCCGGTGATTTCGGCGAATTTATAACCCGGAGGTTGGTGTGTAGAGCCTCGGGTTGGTGTGTATCGCCGAACCCGGCGAGAGTCGCGACCTGCAACGCAGAATCCAGCCGCCGGCAGGCGAAATCTAGTCGGCACCCGAAATCGAATCACGCCACGGCACACCGGGCGCCGAGATCTTCCACCGCCACGCCACGAGGCGGATGGTGATCGCCGTGAGCACAGCCACCGTAGCCGGGACGAGCTCGTCGAGGCCGAACTCCTCGCACACGACGACGATCAACGCTCCGACCAGCGCGGACGTTGCGTAGAGATCCTGGTACAGGATCGAGGGGATGCGGCTGAGCATGATGTCCCGCACGGTCCCTCCGCCCACCGCGGTGAGCATCCCGAGCAGCACGGCCCCCACGGGCGAAGCCCCGAACGCGAGCGCCGTCCCCGCACCGGAGACTGCGAAGAAGCCGAGGCCGAGGGCGTCGAAGACCACGATCGCCGGTTCGAGGCGGGCGAGCCACCGCGCGGCAAAGAACGTGATCAGCGCGCCGAAGAGGGCGGCGGCGGGGTAGCGCCAATCGGACACCGCGTTGACCGGCGTCGCTCCGAGGATCGCGTCGCGCATGGCGCCACCGCCCATCGCCGTCACCGAGCCCAGGACGAGCACGCCGACGAGATCCAGCCGCGTGTAGCGGATCGCGGACAGTGCGCCATACACGGCGAACGCGACGGTCCCCGCCAGGTCGAGCAGCAGGACGAGGAGCTCGGAGGACACCATGGTCGCGGGTGGTTAGCGGTAGTTCTGGAACTGTAACGCGACGTCGAGGTCGGCGCCCTTGAGGAGAGAGATCACGGCCTGCAGGTCGTCGCGCGACTTCGAGGACACGCGAACCTCCTCGCCCTGGATCGTCGGCTTCACGCCCTTGGGTCCCTCGTCGCGGATGAGCTTCGTGATCTTCTTCGCCTGCTCCTTGTCGATGCCCTTCTTCAGCGAGCCGACGAGGCGGTAGCCTTTGCCCGAGGACATCGGATCGCCGAAGTCGACGGTCTTCATCGAGATGCCGCGGCGCACGAGCTTCTCGATGAACACGTCCTTCGCCGCCTGCGTGCGCTCCTCGGCGTTGGCGTAGATCTCGACGACCTCCTCGCCCTTCCATTCGATGGTGGTGTCGGTGCCGCGGAAGTCGTAGCGGTTGCCGAGTTCCTTCGCCGCCTGGTTGACCGCGTTGTCGACCTCTTGCCGGTCGTATTCGCTGACCACGTCGAACGAGGATTCCGAAGCCATTGCTGTACTCCTAACGTTTCGCCTCAGCGCCCGAAAGCGCCCGGATGCATTACCGCCAGGGTAGCCGCGGGCATCGGCCTTCTGCGGCACAAGCTCGCTTGTTGACGTCGGACGCACCGCGATTTTCCATCTTCACGGCGCGCTTGGTACTGTATCCATCGCGCCTAACGGCGGAACCGCAGGTTTCGCGACACGGCGCACGCCAGATTGCCCGAGCGGCCAAAGGGAGCGGATTGTAAATCCGTCGGCATTGCCTTCCAAGGTTCGAATCCTTGATCTGGCACAACAAGAAGACCCAGCCACACATTCGTGTCGGCTGGGTTTTCGCGTTTCGACTGGTCATGGAAGTATTCCCGCCGAAATGCCGCCCCGAAATGGCACGGCCGATACGGCACCGTCGACACGGGGCTGCCGAGAGCGGCGCGCAGGAAAAGACGGCCGCCTGCAACAATGGCAGGCGTGACAACACCACACGAGGCCAATCTCGCGCGATTCACCGCAGCAGCGCGGCGCTGCTCCTGGCAGCTACTCGCCGCGTACTCGTCCTCATTCACCCTCGCCAGCAGGCTCTTCGCGCCTAGAACCCGCGAGCACATCGCGGCGATCTACGCTCTCGTTCGCGTCGCCGACGAAATCGTCGACGGCACCTTCGCCCCGCCGCCTACTGGAACGGCAACGCCCGGCGACAACCAGGACCGCGACGCCGAGCAGCTCGCCGCCCGCCTCTCTGGCTACCGCGACGAGGTCTACGCGGCGCTGGTACGCGGGTTCTCCACCGACCCGATCGTCCACTCCTTCGCAGCTACCGCGACCGAGTACGGCATCGGCGCCGAGCTCATCGACCCGTTCTTTCGCTCGATGGGCATGGACATCACGCGCACCGAATACACCCGCGAACAGCTGGCCGAATACATCCACGGCTCGGCCGAGGTGATCGGCGAGATGTGCATGCGCGTCTTCGCCGGCGGCGCGCTCGCCGGGGACGCCGAGGCCGCGGCGTCCGCCCGCTCGCTCGGCGCCGGATTCCAGAAGGTCAACTTCCTGCGCGACGTTCGCGAGGATACGACCGAGCTCGGCCGCAACTACTTTCCCGGCCGCGATCCGTACGCCCTCACCGAGGGCGATATCGCCGAGCTGTGCGACGAGATGGACGCCGATTTCGCCCATGCCCGCGAGGGCATCGCGCGCATCCCCGGACGCGATCGGGCCGCCGTCCTCGCCGCACACGATCTCTTCGCCGAGCTGTCGCGCCGCCTGCGCTCCGCCGGTCCGGAATGCATCGCCGCCGGCCGCGTGAGTATCCCGAACAGGGAGAAGGCGATCATCGTCGCCAGGGCGGTGCGCGACTCCGCCGTCAGCAAGAGACGATAGCGAGGCCCCGATGAGTCCGAAGGACGAAAGCATTACCCGCGCGGGCCTCGGCCGGCTGGCGGCAGGGGAGCGCAAGACTGTCGTCGTGATCGGTGGCGGGGTGTCGGGGCTCGCGACGGCGGCGCTGCTCGCGCGGCGCGGCCACGCCGTCACCCTCGTCGAGAAGAATCCGACGCTCGGCGGGCGTGCGGGCTCCCGCGAATCCGGCGGCTTCCGCTGGGACACCGGCCCGTCGTGGTACCTCATGCCCGAGGTGTTCGCGCAGTTCTATTCGCTTCTGGGGATGACGCCGGAAGACGAACTCGACCTGGCCCGCCTCGATCCCGCCTACGCGGTCTGGGATGGCGAGCGCGGCGGCACCGAGCCGATCGAGGTGCGCTCCGGGCGCGCAAACGTGCGCGCACTCTTCGAATCCCTCGAGCCCGGGGCCGGCGCCACGTTCGACGACTACCTCGACTCCGCCGGCCACACGTATGCGCTCGCGCTGCGCCGTTTCCTCTACACTCGTTTCGGCGCGCGTGGACTCGCCGCCGCGTTCGCCCGCCGCGACGTGCTCGCCGTTGCCCCGCGGCTCGTGCCGCTCCTGCTGCGCAATCTGCACTCGTTCGTGTCCGGGCGGTTCCGCAACCCTACGATCCGCAAGATCCTCGACTACCCGGCCGTGTTCCTCGGCTCCTCCCCGTATCGCACGCCCGCGCTCTACCACCTGATGAGCCACCTCGACCTCGACGACGGCGTTTACTACCCGCGCGCCGGATTCACCACATTCGTAGAGTCGCTTCGGCGCGCAGCCGAGCGCGAAGGCGCGGAGATCCTCACCGATACCGAGGCGCTGGAGATCAAAGCGCGTACGAGCAGCTCGGTATCCAGGTACACCTCGCGAAAGCCCTCGGGGATCGCCGACTGGCTGAGGTGGAACGTGCCGTACCTGCAGAGGAAGGGACCGGTACTTGCCGGCGCATTCACTCGCGCCACGGGATACGGTCCGCGCGAATACGTCGCCACCGGTGTGCGGATCCGCACCGCGGGGGAGCCGAACCCACGGGTGCTGCCCGCGGACGCCGTCATCGGCGCGCACGATATCCAACACCTCGAGGAGCACCTCCTCAAGGAGGATCGGCGCACGTACCCGCAGCGATACTGGGACAAGAAGACGCCGGGGCCGGGCGCGCTCGTGCTCATGCTCGGGGTGCGCGGGGAGCTTCCGGAGCTGCGCCATCACAATCTGCTGTTCGCGAGCGACTGGAAGGGCGGGTTCGAGGCGATCTTCGGCGGGGACCCACACGTGCCGGATCCCGCGTCGCTCTACATTTGTAAGCCGTCCGCGACCGATTCCACGGTGGCACCGGACGGGCACGAGAACCTGTTCGTGCTCGTGCCGGTTCCCGCCGATGTCGATGACGCCGGCGGGCACGTGCAGGACCCGGGCGCGCTCGGCTTCGGAGACGGAGACCCCGAGGATCCCGACGATCCCGCGCAGGCCGTGGCCCACCGCGTGATCGCGCAGATCGCGCAGTGGACCGGCGTGCCCGATCTCGCCGAGCGGATCGTTGAGCGGCACGTGATCACCCCGGCCGATTTCGCCGAGGACGTGTACGCCTGGCGCGGCACCGCGCTCGGGCCGGCGCACACGCTTGCCCAGAGCGCGATGTTCCGGACGAAGAATGCCTCGCGCCGAGTCGAGGGACTGTATTACGCGGGCTCATCAACACTGCCGGGGATCGGTCTGCCCATGTGCCTCATCTCAGCGGAACTCGCCGTGCACGCGGTGGAGGGGACGCGGGCCGAGGTGCCGATGCAGCCGCAGGATCGCCACGGTAGGCGCTGAACGAACGCGCCGGGATGAGTGCTTCCCCCGCCGTCATGGGTGGGGGACCGCGATGCGGCGAAAACTGTGAACGCTGGGGATTTGGAAGATATCCGCGCGGCAATGTAATCTACTTTAGGCCTTAACGCGGGGTAGCAATGTCGCGCGTTGGACCGGCCCCCTTAGCTCAGTCGGCAGAGCGTTTCCATGGTAAGGAAAAGGTCGACGGTTCGATTCCGTCAGGGGGCTCGCACTCTTCTTCGTCGCTTTCGCGGCAGCGATTCGCGCCAAGGCGCGGCGGGGTAAGGGCACGGCGGTGTAGCTCAGTGGTAGAGCAAACGACTCATAATCGTTGTGTCGCCGGTTCGAACCCGGCCATCGCTACAAGTACATAACGCAAGAACCCCTCGCGGCGGAAAACGTGGCGAGGGGTTCTTGCGTGTGCGGCCGAGCTCGGGGTTTGAGGTCGCTCAGGGGAGTTGACCGGCGCCCGAGCCGTTGCCGGCGCGGGAGTCCTTGTCGGCGCCGCGGGTAAGCCGCTTGGGAAGGCGACCGACGAGTTCACCCACGGGTACGACGGCGGAGTTGAGTGTTTCCGCGGCGAGGTTGAGCTCGGCGACGGTCTTCTGGAGCTCGACGATGGTCGGCGCGATCTCGCCGATCGAGGCCGACAATTCGGAGATCTGGTCGATCGCGCCGCCGGGGGAGATGGCGCGCTCGATGGTGCCCTCGGGGCCGAATGCAGTGTCGAGGATGCCGCCGTCGGCGACGGCACGGTCGAGTAGGCCATCGTCCTCGGAGAGCTTGGTGAGAAGGCCGTCGACCGCGGTGAGCTGGTCGAGGATGCCGCCGGTGTCGAGGACGCGCTCGAGCACGCCGCCCGGCTCGGTGAGCTTGTCGATGACGCCGCCCTCGCCGGTGAGGCGCTCGAGGATGCCCTCGTTCTCGGTGAACTGATCGATGACGCCGCCCGGCCGGGTAAGCCGGTCCAGTGGTCCACCCGCGGCAGTGATGCGCATGAGGATCCCGTCCTCGTCCGTGGCTCGGTCGAGGAGGCCGCCGGGCTTGGCGAGCTTCTCGGCGAAGCCGTCGGGCGCGGTGAGCCGGTCGACGACCCCGCCAGGGGCGAGCAGGCGTTCCAGCGGCCCGCCCGGGGCGAGAACGCGGCCGAGTGAGCGGTCCTCGTTGAGCAGCTCGTTGATCTTGTACAGCAGGTCGAGCGGGGTGCCCGACCGCTTCGGCGTTTCGATGTCGAGGGCCGCGCCCAGCTCGGCCTGGACGTTCTCCACGGCAAGCCGCGACAACGAAATGGACGCCTCCGCCACGGCGAGCGCGCTGGCCGCCGTGGCGAAGGTGATCTTCGTGGGGAGCTCGATGACGTTTCGGATCCGCATCTGCCAGATTCTAGGTGGTTAACAGGTGTCGAATAGGCCGATCGCGCGCAATCGAGCCCCGGGCCTACTTCGCGTATAGCGCGTCTATCTGCTCGGCGTACTTACGCGTGATCGGCACCCGGCGCAGCTTGAGCGTTGGCGTGAGCTCGTCGCTGCCGGGAGCCCAGAACGTCGGCAGGATTTCCCACGTGCGCACGTGCTCGACCCGCGACAGCCGCGCGTTGGCCGCCTCGACCGCCGTGGCGATGGCGTCGCGCACCCCCGGGTGGATCGCGAGATCCGCCGGGTCCGTGCCCTCGACGCCCGCCTTCGCCGCGAACTCGGTGGCGACGTCCGGGTCGAGGGTGATGAGCGCGGAGATGTGCGGGCGGCGATCGCCGATGGCGACGGCCGAGCCGATGAGTGTGCTCGCGGCCTTGAGCGCGCCCTCGATGTTGGCCGGCGAGATGTTCTTGCCGCCGTCGTTGATGATCAGTTCCTTCTTGCGGTCGATGATCGTGAGGTAGCCCTCGTCGTCGAGCTGCCCGATATCGCCGGTGTGGACCCAGTTGTCCTCGTCGATCGTGTCCTCGGTCTTCTCCGGATCGCGGTGGTAGCCGCGCATCACGCCGCCGCCGCGCACGAGGACCTCGCCGTCCTCGTCGAGGGAGACCTCAGTGCCCGGGATGGCCTTGCCGACCGTGCCGAACTTGGGCTTGGCCACGGGGTTCACCGTCGTCACCGCCGAGGTTTCCGACATGCCCCAGGCCTCGAGGACGTCGATGCCGAGCGAGGACAGGAACACGAGGGTGCTCGCGTCGATCGGGGCCGCGCCCGACACCGCCGCGGTGAGCTGATCCATGCCCAGCTTCTCGCGCAGCTTCGACAGCACGAGTTTGTCGGCGACCGCATAGGCGAGCGCATCGCGACGCGACGGGGACGTGCCCGCGACGCGCGCGTCGGCGCGGCGCTCGCCGACACCGGTGGCCCAGCGCAGCAGCTTGCCTTTGACGCCCTCTTCGGCGTCGATCGTCGCCTTCACCTTTCCGACGATCTTGTACCAGAGCATCGGCACGGCGACGAAGAACGTCGGATGCACCTGGCCGAGCACATCGACGAGGATCTTCGGATCGTCGACGTCGGTGACCTCGATGTTGAAGTACATCGGCGCGTACTGGCAGATCCAGCGGTTGATTAGGTGCGCGTCCGGAAGATAGGAGATGACCCGGCCGTTGCTGAGATCGCCCACGACCGCGGAGATGACTCCCAATTGGTAGAGTAGGTTCGAATGGGTGAGCTCGACGCCCTTCGGGTTGCCCGTGGTGCCCGAGGTATAGATCAGCGTGAGCACCTCGCCGGGGTCGACTGCCTGCCAGGCGCCGTCGAAATCGAAGTCGTCCGAGCCCTGCGCGAGGAAAGGCTCGAGGCCCTCGCCCTCTTCGGCGGAGTCGATGACGACGACCCGCTGGGTGGAGGCGTCACCCTCGGCCTTGCGCATGGCGAGCGCCTCGCGCACCTTGCCCTCAAACTGCTTCTCGGTGAACACGATCTTCGGGCGCGAATTGCTGAACAGGTAGTCGATCTGCTCGGGCGCACTGGTGTTATATACCGAGTAAGCGATCGCGCCGAGGTGCATGACGCCCGCGTCGATGACGTGGAAATCCGGACGGTTGCTCAGCATGATCGCCACCACCTCGCCGGAACGCAGCCCCTCGGCGGCCAGCGCCGCCGAAGCTCGTCGAACCTGCGCACCGTATTCGGACCAGGTGAGGCGAACGCTGCCGTCCGCATTTTTGATGGCAATCTCGTCGCCGTTCTCGGCGACTCGTTGCTGGAAGTAGTGGCAAAGTGTCGTGGCCATGGTCATGCTCCGGGGATCGGTGTGTCCAATGTCGAGCGGGAAATTCTCAATGCCGCTCCTTTAGCGTCCCGGTGCGGTGTACTGTACACAGAAGGACAGAGCTGACATCAAGTGATGTCAGCATAGCGATAAGCCGCCGCCTACGGGGAGGATTTCCTTATGAAAACGCTTTTTCCTGACTATCGACCGGCCTGGCTCACCGACGAGCGCCGCGAGCTCATGGAGCACGCCTTCGAGTTCTCACAGAAGGAATTAGTCCCTCACCAGGAACGATGGGCCGATGAGCAGAAGGTAGACCGCGAGCTGTGGAACAAGGCCGGGGACGCCGGCCTGCTGTGCGCAGACATCCCCGCCGAATATGGGGGGATCGGGGGCACGTTCAGCCACGAGGCTGCCGTGCAGCACGCGATCACCCTCAGCGGCGACACCGCGTTCGGTTACTCCGTCGGCTCGACGATCGTGCCGCACTACTTCCTCAACTTCGGGACCGAGGAGCAGAAGAAGCGCTACCTCCCGCGGCTCGCCTCGGGCGAATTCGTCGGCGCCATCGCCATGACGGAGCCGTCCGCTGGCTCCGACCTCCAGTCGATCCGCACGACCGCAAAGCGCGAGGGCGACGAGTACGTCATCAACGGGTCAAAGACCTTCATTACCAACGGCACCCACAGCGACGTCATCATCGTCGTGTGCAAGACCGACCCCGAGGCCAAGGCGAAGGGCATTTCGCTCATCATCGTCGAGACGAAAGACCTCGCCGGCTTCGAGCGCGGCCGCGTGCTGCACAAGATCGGCATGCACGGGCAGGACACGCGCGAGCTGTTCTTCGACGATGTCCGCGTGCCCGTGGACAACCTCCTCGGCGCGCAGGAGGGGCAGGGCTTCTTCCAGCTCATGGGCCAGCTCGGCCGCGAGCGCCTCATCATCGCCTCCACCGCCGTCGCCGCCGCGGAGTTCTCCGTGCTCGAGGCGGTCGACTACACCCGCGAACGCCAGGCCTTCGGCCGTCCGATCGGCGATTTCCAGAACACCCGCTACGAGCTCGCCGACTGCAAATCGCAGGTCTTCGCCGGCCGCGCGATGGTCGACGTCGCCCAAGGCCTCGCCGATGCCGGCACGCTCGACCCGACGACCGCGTCGATGGCCAAGCTGTGGACCACCGACATGCAGTGCAGCGTCGTCGATCGCTGCCTTCAGCTCTTCGGCGGCTACGGCTACATGATGGAATACCCCATCGCCCGCGCCTACGCGGCCGCCCGCGTTCAGAAGATCTACGGCGGCACCAACGAAATCATGAAAGAACTCGTCAGCCGCTCCCTGTAGCCGCCGAATCCCCGAGGAATCATGCCCAGCCACCAGAGCTTCACTATCACCCGCAGCTACGACGGCGATCTCACCGATCTCCTCGCCCGCGAGGCGGACACCGCGCGCTGGCCCGAATGGGCGGGCACGCCCTTCGACCGCTTCCAGTGGGAGAGCCCGCCGCCCGCCGACCTCGGCGAGGGCGCCGTGCGCCGCCTCTCCGTCGGCCCGATCCCGCTCGTCGAGCGCACGGTGTCCTATGTCCCGGGCGACCACCACACCTATTCGATGGACCCGAGCGCCGGGATCCGCGATTATTCGGCCACCTTGTCGGTATCCAAGGATGACGTCGGACGTGGCGTTCTCACGTGGAAAGTCGACTTCGACACCACCGTCCCCGGCTCCGGCCCGGTGCTGAAGTTGGTCATGGAGCGCACCATCTCGCTGCTCGCCAATCGACTCGTCGCCGCGGGCCGATAGCCAAGCGGAAATCGAGAAGCGTCAAAATGGACTCATGGTAGAAACGTCCCAACGCTCCTCCGACGGGCGCCGCTGGCGCGGCGTCTACCCCGGCGATCGCAAGGCCGAGCGACGATTCAAGCTCATCGAATCCGGGCTCGACCTGCTCGCCGCGGAGGGGCCTGGGGCGGTGACGATGCGCGGGGTGTGCCGCCGCGCAGGCCTCACCGAACGCTATTTCTACGAGAGCTTCGATAACCGCGACAAGTTCCTCGTGCAGATCTTCGACCTCGTCGTCGAGGACGCCGAGGCAACACTGCAGGAGGCCGTGGCGTCCATGCCGCCGCAGCCCCCCGACGCGATCTCGCACATCGCGTCCGCGTTTACCGACTTCCTCGTCGAGGACCCGCGCCGGGGCGAGATCCTGTTCGTCCAGTCGGTCACCAGCGAGCTCTACCCCCGCGGCCGCGAACTCATAGGCCGCTTCACCGCCATCGTCGGTGGCCTCAAGGACGCCTTCGCCGCCGCCGGAGGAAACCTGTCCCGCAATGACGAACTCACCGCGCGCTGGGATCCGCTGGCCCTCTTCGGCGGCCTCGCCTTCGTGTATCAGGACTGGCTGCTCGACCCCAAGGGTGTCTCGGCGGAGGACGTCTCCGCGTACATCGCCTACCTCATCTCCATCGTCGCGCGCGTCGACTTCCCCGGCCCGGCCGACTAGGGCCGGGCTACCGGGCGTCGAGCTCGGCGAGCGCCCGCGCCAGGTCCTTGCTCTTCAACGTGAGCCCCTCGAGGTAGGGCAGCGCGCCGCGCGCGAGGTCGAGCGGGAGCCACGGGGTGGGGATAACCTTGCGCGCCGCGCGTTTCTCGATCTGCCCGCAGATCGCCTCGGCTGCGTCGTGCGGGGACATGCGCGAACTCAGCACCGACGGCAGCTGCGCGCCAAGCGTCTGGCCGTACGGGTCGTCGTCCAACGTCTTCGCCGCGAGCGAGGTGTCGATCATCCCGAGCATCGCGATCCCCACGGAAATCCCCGAACCGGCTACCTCAAGCCGCAGCGAACGCGCGAGCGACTCGAGCGCCGCCTTCGACATCATGTAGGCGGCGCCGCCCGGACCCGGCATAAAAGCCGAACAGGATCCGGTGATCTGGACGTGCCCACCGCTCGCGGCGAGCGCATCGGTCGCCGTCTGCACCGTGTGCAGCACGCCGAAGACGTTGATATCGATCACCCGCCGCACCACGGCCGGATCCGTCGACCGCAGCATCCCGGGATCCGGGGTCACTCCGGCGTTGGCGATCACCACGTCGAGCCCGCCGAAGCTTTCCAGCGCCAGCTCGGTCGCGGCCCGCATGTCCTCGGGCGCGGTCACATCCGCGCGCGCAGAAACCGCGCGCGGCCCCAGCTCGGTAGCGAGCCGCGCGACCGCGTCGGCGTCGATATCGACGGCCACGACCTTCGCCCCGCGCGCGTGGCAGCTGCGGGCGAGCTCCGCGCCGATGCCGTTCCCGGCGCCGGTGATCAGGACTCTACGGCCGTCGAGGTCATACGACGCGCCCCGACGAAAAATCCCCATCAGGGCTTCCCGTTCCCGTCGAGCAGGGCGCGCACCTTCCCGGCCCTGCCGTGGACCTGCTCGATCACCGTGCTGATCAGCTGGTCGACCTTCGGCCCGCGCCTAAACGAGGTCAGCGGGAGCGGAAGCTGCACGAGCGTTTCCGTGCACGAACGCGAATAGGCGAACTCCCGCAGCCCGTCCGGCCCATGCACGCGCCCGAACCCGGACTGCTTGGTGCCGCCAAGCGGAAGCGTCGGCACCGCCGCGTGCAGCACGAACCCGTTGATCGCCACGTTCCCGCTCGTAATCCGGTCGGCGATCGCCCGGCCGTTGCGGCGCGAGAACACGGTAAGCCCGAGCCCGTACTCGCTGGCCTCTACCAGGCGGACAGCCTCGTCCATATCGGCGACGCGGCGGATCGTCATCGTCGGGCCGAACGTCTCCTCGACCACGGCCGGCGAATCCTCCGGAACATCGGTCAACACGATGGGGGAGACGACCTGCCCGTCGATCGAATCCAGGCCGCCGACCAGCGCTCGCCCGCCGCTGGCGAGCGCGTCCTCCACGTGCGAGCGCACGATGTCCACCTGCCGCGGCATCGTCATCGCGCCGATCTGCGTCGACCCGTCCGCCGCCGCCCGCAGCCGGCCCGCCTCCGCGGTGACGAGCCTTTCGAACTCGTCGGCGACGTCGGCGTGCACGTACACGCGCTCGACGGCGAGGCACGTCTGTCCGGCGTTCGACATCGCGCCCCACACCGCGGCGTCCGCGGCGGCCGCGACATCGGCGTCGGCGTCGACGACCAGCGCATCCTTGCCGCCGCATTCGCACAACACCGGCGTGAGGTTCTCCGCGCACGTCGCGAGAATCTTCCTGCCCGTCGCCGTCGAACCGGTGAA